>NZ_JSXC01000016.1 GCF_000803215.1 Pectobacterium fontis | reverse complement strand
AGCACCTTCAATGATCACGGATATAGATACTAACGAGCAGTTGTGAATAAATAAATTCCTTTTAAAAAGGTAGTATTAGAGAGATATTAGTCAATGTAGTCGAATACTGTATTCATACAGTATCTTCCGCATAAAAATCCTGATACAACCAGTCGAGCCTTTCCCAGAGGATGAACGTCAGGATCTCTTTAACCTGTGGCTGTTTGGTCTCGATAACGGCGTAGATCAACGCTCGGCACTGATCGATGATTTCTTCTTGTTCCAGAGGTGTGTTATCGAACATAGCCCACCTCCACAACCTTTTGCCCGAACTGATTAAAATAACGCTTAACTTGTTTAAGGTGCTTATCAATAAGAGAATTGCTAGACTTGCTGATAGCCATGTCGTTAGTCCTATAACGTTGTGGTCAGCCCCTGTCTGGTAGTCGCATACCTTTCAGGGGCGAAACTGATGATGAGTGTAATGTGCTTTTGTGATAGTGTACGTACCTATAAAACTCAGCATAGTTAAAAAGGTACGTACATGTCAACGATAAAACGCGATACGAAAAAATCTTCATCATCGGGGAAATCACCGACTTTCCAGATACGCATCTCGCCTGAGCTACGTGAACAGCTTGATGAGGTCGTAGAGAAAGAAGGTGTTAGCCTCGGCAACTGGTTCAAAGAACTTGCCCGTAAAGAGCTTCGTAAGCAGGGGATTGAGCCGAAGGGGTGATTGCGTTAGATATTTAGTAAAAATTGTTCTGGCTGCAAAATTGGCACATAATAATTTTTATCTTATGTAAGGTGGAATGTATTTTCGTGGAGCTATTCAAAATCATATGGCAAATATAACAATATGTTATTATAAGCAAGGTAACTTTATGGGGTGCGATGTTTTATTAGGTAAGGAAATTTATGATGATATTGACGAATTCTTACTTCCTATAAATTACAAAAATACACCATTTTTCATAACTAAGTCATTTTTAGGCCATGCTAACTATCGTTGGAAAGTTAAATTCGTTTTAGGAATAAAGAAAGGAGTATATGGTGTTTGGTTGATTGATAAAGACACTTCTAGTGATATTTATCTAAATCAAACGTCTATGCGAAAAAAAGTTCCTTTTTGGGGGGTTGTTAAAAAAGGATCAATAGTTATTGTTGAGTTTGGTCATGTTTATCAAGTGGCAAATTTTATAGGGGAAATAAAAGATACATATTCTTATCCTTGCACTCATCAAAGTGGAGAAATGCATAAACGTAGACCTGCTATTGTAGTCAGCGCCGATAAACATGGTGTCAAGATAGTTCCTATTACATCGAAAAAACCAGATTCATATCCGCTAAATAAATCGGTTTTTGAGTTAGAGGAAGAATCCACTCGATTTATACATGAATTTTCAAACGATAAAAATAGTTATGTATTGTGTGAAATGATTCAGACTGTTTCTCCAGCGAGAATTCTTCCTCCGAATGCAAAAAATCGTAATGTTAAAATTTTTTTTCGGGATGAATGCTACACTCGACTAATAAACAGACGAGATAGATGGAAGCTAGAAATAGCTCTACTATCCTCTATTGGTCTTCCTAAAATAAAGCAAGACCTCCTCGAAAAAGAAGAAAAGTTATCTAATTTAGAGGCAGAGAAACAATCTTTAGATTCAGACTCTATATTGCTAAGGCAAGAGCTAGATAAAATGAAACATAAATATAAAATACTTAGCGAGCTATACATAGCATCATCGAATTGTGAATCACTGGATGAAGTGGATAGTGAAGTTGATGAGTATATAGGACTTGACTAGTTTGCTCATTTTTGATTAAATGAATGTACAAGGTGGAGATAAAGAGACGGCCCTCTCTCCATGACGCTGAAAAACGCACGCCGACGAACATAAAAGATGTACAACAAGACCACCTTAGGGTGGTCTTGTTGTTTCAGTAAGTTGATAATTTTTCGATGATAAGTTGCCCTAACTGTCTTGTGTTTCTATCGTTTCCGTTCGAATTCACAGGCGACACGCCTATTTCCTGAGCTATTACTCTCAAAACAGGCATTACGGTATCAACAATTTCACCAGCATTATATACAGTGATGGTTCCTGTATCTAATTGGTTTATTTTGAAATTTTTATAAATAGCACTTCTTTTTACATCTATCCCATTTTTATTTTCTTTGATTGTAAAAACGGCACGAATGATGCCTTTTTCCTTCCAGTTCCGTAGATAACCAGACCAAAGATTACTGCGAAGTGATGATGTCTGATTAATGGTTCTTGCATTCCACTCTCCTTCCTCTTTACTCCCATCGGCCTTATATAGTTCCACTTTTGCATATTTGGTTCTTATAAGTTCTTGTTTAAAAAGCTCTTCACTCTCTGGCTTGAATGTGAGTTCTGGTCGCTGGCTGAGTTCTACTTCTTGTGTATCTAATAGACGGCTTATGACATTTTCTGGTGTATCAAACCCAGTTGCATATTTAGCCAGACGATCAAAGGTTTCTTGGCTAATTTCTATCGTTCTCATATCAAAACCTTAGTTTGTTTTTATCATATTTGATTTGTTTATGGTGATGTTGTTTGTTTTTTGAGTCAATAGTTATGTTGTTATTTTTAATTACCTATTGAAAATAAAGATAAAATTAATATTTATCTTCACAATCTTCACAATCTTCACAATCTTCACAAGGCCGGGATGTGCTTAAGGTTATTTTTAGATATTTTCGAGATTAGGGGATTGAGCCGAAGGGATAAGGTTATCTTCTCCGGTAGTTACGTTTCATCGAGATAAACAGCAGTGGTTAGTAGTGGTAAGGTGCTACCAGACAACGTTTATACCTATTAATGAATGCTATTTTCTACGTTTTTACTCTTCACACTAAAATCAAGGTTTCGCTATTGGTAAAATTCAAGCGAGAGTGAATATGTATAGAAATGCGTATAGCTACAAAGATTAAAGATAGGTAATTCATTTTAATATCAATGCATTATGTGATTTATTCGATTCCCTTCACTCGCTCCAATTACACATATTCCAACGTCTACCCAAATCCATTAAACCCAGTCACCACAAGGCTTCCCACGATTTCTCAGTCGTTCAGGGAAAACCCGCGTCTATCTAAATCTACCAGCCAATGTGTATAGGACAGGATGAGATTTGAAATCCTATACATTTGCCAGGCTTCACATATTTCTCAACGGTTGAATCTGAGGCCAGCGGATGACTCAATGCTTTTCACTCGCCTGATTTTATCACCGTCGTCGTCCAGAGCGGTAAATCCCAGGTGCCGCCGAGTCGGATCATGCGACATAACCCGGTGATCGAGACACTGCTCTGCTGGAATGCTTTACCATCCCATGTCCAGGATTCATTGCTCATGCAGTCTGCCAGTCCACGCCCTTTCTGCACCGCCGCAATTTCCCCCTCGCCATAATCTGTGCCATCTGTCGTCACGAGCTGTGGTTGCGTTTGCATGGCGTTATCGATGACCCAGTAGGCGTAGCCTTCGTTATAAGCCGCGCGCCAGCAAAGGGTGCTGAGCAGGGACAGGCTGTCATTAAGAGGTGTCAGTTCAATGGGTTCCGCTTCCTGACCATCTTGCGGTGGCATTCTATCGCAGTCGCCATTGAGCGTTTTAAGCAGCTTCTTCTGGATCGCCGTTTGTTCCGCATCTGTCAGATCTCGTGAGGGTGCCTGTTTTGTGACCGCAGCATGGATGACAGGGGCGGCGACAGCCGGTAATGCACTGCTTTTGCTTCCTTTTTTGGTGATGGCATCCGTTGTATCGATGCGACCTTGTTTCTCATCCATCTTTAACAGCACCGCGTAGGCTCCCGCCCCAGATAGTGCGGAGACGAGGCCATTGTGACTAAATGCGACGTTTCCGTTTCCTTTTAGCGCCTGTAATACGACAGGGATTTGCTTGTCATTGAGCTGCCAGAGATTGTCACCCGCCGCCGTGAGCAGGCCTTTATCCACGCCATCAATGGTGAGTGTCAGTTTTGTGTCTTTTGGAATCTCTTTATCGACTTCAGCGAGTGTGACGTCGGCCGTTATCGCCGTATTTTGCCCGGCATGGCGGGTGAGAAGCAGTGATACAGCGGGAACATCCCCTTCTCCTGAGTACTGTTCTTCTGAAGAATAGCCTGCTGCCCGGCACGTCAGCGTGTTATCGCAGACCAGTTCCCAGTCTTTATGAAAAAATGTGCTATCGGCAAATGGGGTGCTCAATGCCAGAGTCGGGGCTGCTGCGATGAGAGTAGTTAGGATCTTAACGCGGTAGGAGACAGAAAAAGTCATTTTTATCAGATCCTTGATGATAGTGTGGCAGATTATCACGCCTGTCGTGAACAGTAATAATATAGGGGGATTCGGGCGACGTGCGAGGAAAATCAGTGTTAAGCCCGTACTCATGTGGGCAGAAGGGGTGTGCGGCAATGGGATATATCCCTAGCCGCACGAGAGAGCGTTCTGTATGGCGCTCATGTGTGTTTGGTTGGTTTTACCCGCGGTGTGCCCAGTGCGTCATTTTTTTCTCGATAAAGGCGAAGATTTCATACATCACAACGCCCATGGCACCGATCACCAGCAACCCAGCGAAGACGAGCGCCATGTTCATATTGGAACTGGCTGACATCATCAAATAGCCAATGCCTAAGTTGGAGGCGACCGTTTCCGAAATCACCGAACCGACAAATGCCAGCGTGATAGCCACTTTTAACGACGCAAAGAAATAGGGCTGGGAGCGGGGTAAGCCGACTTTTTTCAGGATATCGAGGCGGGAAGCGCCGAGGGAACGCAAAACGTCTTCCATCTCTGGCTCCACGGTTGCCAAACCTGTTGCCACATTGACGACGATAGGGAAAAAAGAGATGAGAAAAGCGGTCGCGATAGCCGGTATGGTGCCAATGCCGAACCAGACGACCAGCACCGGTACAAATGCCACTTTTGGAATCGAGTTAAACCCGACCAGCAGCGGATAAACTGCTTTGTAAACCAGTGACGACGCCCCGACGGCGACGCCCAACAACACCCCCACAATGACCGCCAGTGCAAACCCTACCAGCGTGGTATAAAGGGTTTGCAGCGAGTGGGCGGCGATAGGCTGCCAATCGGTGATGAGCGAACGGTAGACGTCGCTCAATGAAGGAAAGAGGTAGCTCGGTACTTGCAAGCCGACCACCACCATCTGCCAGATCCCGCCCAGTAACAGCAGAAGCCCCCAGGGAGCGAGTCTTATCAGTGTTGCTCGTGACATAGCGAGGCGTTCTCCTTTAGGTGTGGCGTTGCGAAGAGATATGTTCACGCAGTTCAAAGACATAGCGGGAAAACGTATCGGTGTAGGTAATCTGGAGATCGCGCGGGCGAGGCAGATCGATTTCCCGGCGTGCGAGGATCTGTCCGGGGCGCGTACTCATAACGTAGACGGTATCGGCCAGAAACACGGCCTCGCGCAGATCGTGCGTCACCAGCACCACGGTAAACGGCTCTTCCTGCCAGAGATCGCGCACCATGCACCACAGCTCTTCACGGGTGAAAGCATCGAGTGCGCCAAAGGGCTCATCCAGCATGAGCAGGCGCGGCTTATGAATCAATGCCCGACAAATCGAGGCACGCTGCTGCATGCCCCCCGACAACTCCCACGGATATTTATGCTCGCAGCCAGACAAACCTACCCGTTTCAGCAGGTCACGCGCCTGTTGCTCGTATTCACGTCGCTTCGCCCGGAAGGTGGAGCGGTACGGCTCCACGATTTCCATAGGCAACATGACATTCTCCAGCGTGGTACGCCAGGGGAGTAAATTTGACGCCTGAAACGCCATCCCGACGCATTTTTGTGGCCCGGCGACCTCACGGTTATTGACGAAAACGTAGCCCTCCGTTGGGGCGATTAACCCGGAAGTCAGCTTCATAAACGTTGACTTGCCGCAGCCTGACGGGCCGACCAGCGCGACAAACTCATTTTCTTCAATACTGAAGTCGATCTCTTTGATCGCCAATTGGCTGCTGTTGTAGCCCAGACTGACTTTCTCAAATTTAACGAAACTCATTCACCACCACCTGAAGTGTTTAGGGGACATCACGTTCCGCACGCGGCGGGAGGAAAGCAGACGTAAATATGGCTGACATATCAGGCGTGTTTTTCAGGCCAAAGGCGTCTACCACTTCGGTAATGGAACGCTGCATGCGCGCGGGATCGACATCGCCAAGTCCGATCTTTTTGTTCTCTGGCGTAACGACTAGCTGGTCAAATGCCATTTGCAAACGTCGCGTTTCCAGTTGGGTGTTAATCAATGAATCCTGTGCTTTAACGTATTGCACCGCAGCAGCAGGGTCGGCCAATGTTTCTTTTACCGCTTTGTTGAAGGCTCTCAGGAAGGCTTTAATCGCCTCTGGGTGGTTTTCCTGCATGTTTTTGCTGACGATAATGCTATTACCGTAGAGATCGACGCCGTACTGGGCATAAGGGAAGATCACCAGATCGTCTGCTTTGGCACCGCGCGCTTCCAGATTAAGCAGGCTGGTAAAATAGAAGCCGGCAATCGCATCCACATTTTTACGCACCAGCAGATTAGGCGTCACCGTGGGGTCGGAAGATTGCCAGGTCACGGCGTCTTTATTCAACCCCACTTTTTTCGCAAAGGCGGGCCAGGCTTTACGCCCGGCATCAAAGACGGGGGCGGCAATGGTTTTGCCTGCCAGCGCTTTTGGCTCTGTCACGCCACTGCTTTTTAACAGAAAAATGGCGGCTGGTGTGGTGTTATACAGCATGTATACGCCTTTGATTCCGGTTCCGGGATGCTGTGACTCTTGCTCGATTAGCGCGTTCACATCCGCGAAAGCCATATCGTAAGCGCCGGTCGCCACGCGTGTCACCGCGCCCGCAGAACCGTTACCCGAATCGATCTGCACATCCAAACCTTCCTGCGCAAAATAATCCTTTGCTTTCGCCATCAGGAAAGGAGCTGAAGGCCCTTCAAAGCGCCAGTCCAGAGAGAATTTAACCTTTACCGGCTCCGCGGCGTGCGCCTGAGAAAACAGCAGAGAGCACGAAAGCAGAGCGGTCGCGCTTAATTGGTGTAGCTTTGATAACGTAGTCAGCATCACAAATTCCTCAATAGTGGAAGTAAGGGGACTTATTGTTGAACGCAGGGTGGCGCGCCGCGCACGATATCGCACAGCCCTGCGATAATGCGTTCGCCGGTTTCCGTGCGCAGTTCGTCATACCAGGCTTGCGTCAGCACGCTGTCTTTGCCGTGGGTGATATCGCAGCGTTTACGCGCTTTGAGCACCAGTTCCTTGACGCGTGGACTACGCAGCGACTGATAGCGCAGCAGGGCAGCCTCAATATTGGCCTGATTCGCGGCACAATGTTGCAAGCTCTCTCCCAACACCACGGCATCTTCCAGCGCGGCGCAACCGCCCTGACCGATATCTGGCGTCGTGCTATGGCCTGCATCGCCCAGCAGCGCGACCCGACCACGGACTAATTGAGGGAACGGTTCGATATCGTGAATTTCGATTCTGTTGGTCGTTTCAGGATTAATGGCGGCGATTAGCCGTTGCACCTGTGGTGCCCAGCCGGAGAAATAGCGTAATAGGTCGGCACGAACCGTGGTGCGATCTTCCGCTAATCCGAGAGGAAGCGGCACATCGAAAAAGAAGTAAAAGCGTCCGTCAGAAACGGGCATCAATGACACGCGTTTGCCTTCGCCAACAAAGGTGGTCCACTGGTTCGCGGGGGCAATCTGTTCATCAATGTCTACCAGACCATTCCAGTTCACATAGCCGGCATAGCGACGTTCCGGTGTGTAGCCCAGAACATGTGGCCGGAGCGTGGAGTGCGTACCGTCGGCGGCGATTAATATATCGCTGTGCGTGTGGGTGCCGTCGGTAAACCAGGCGGTCACGCCGTGTTCATCCTGTTCTACGCGTTCAACGCGTTTGCCAAACTGAACGGTGTCCCGTCCCCAGAAATCCAGCATTTCTGCTTGCAATTCGGCGCGAGCGATAGGATAGGGGCGCTCGCCAACCTGCTCGACCAGCGGGTTGAGGCTAAAGCGGGTCATTATTTGCCCGTCACGGTAATCCTGATAGGCCAGGTAATGCATCGGGCCGCCGAAGCGTTGCATAATGTCGCCCATCCCCAAATAGTTCATGCAGGAGACGCCGTTTGGCCAGACGGAGATCGCCGCACCGACCGGTTTAATGTCGCGAACGGCTTCGAATACTTCACAGGTGATGCCCGCTTTTTTTAAGGCTACTGCCGCGCTTAGACCACCAATACCTGCACCAATGATTGTCGCTTTCATCATCATTCCTCTGGCTCATCTATTCCGTTGTCTGTCGCCAAGTTGCAACGTTTGTATCAATATTTGTTTTTCTTGCAACTTTAGTACCAGTTTGTATGAGCGGGTTAAGTACTGTAATCCGGCAAGATAAACGAAGAGGGCGAGCATTAATCGCACAACATTGGTGCAACATAGCTGTCACATTGTGCAACAACAGGGCGTGAAAGACAGATTATCCCGATGATGGGCGTCTTGTTGTTATTACGCGTCGCGTGGAGGAATACGCCTTTCCGTCCTATTTTTCCGTACACAAATGAAAGTGGCGTACTTTGTGCAAGTCATTGAATCATTAGGTTGTGGGAGGCGTGGTGGGATAAGACGCTGAATAATGAGTTGAGGTTGATGGAGGGGACATGGCTTCACTTGAGCACTTTAATCAATTGAATGAGGAAGACGCGGAAGCGCTGCTGTTACCCTGCGTGGCATTGCCTCGCTGGATCAAACAGGTTGCGCAAGGCCGCCCTTATCAGCACGTTGCCGACGTGCTGGATACCGGAATGCGGGCAAGTCGTGACTGGCAAGCGGAAGATCTGATGCTGGCACTGAGTACCCATCCGCGTATCGGCGAAAAAGCGGCTGGTGGGACGCGGGAAGCGAAACTGTCGCAACAAGAGCAAGCCGCGGTCAATCATGATGATGTGTCGCTTAAGCAGGCATTATGCGAGGGCAATGCCCGTTACGAAGCACAGTTTGGCTATGTGTTTCTTGTTCGCGCCAAAGGGCGCAGCGCGCAGGATATACTGCATATATTGCATCAACGGCTGCAAAATACGCCTGAGCAAGAGATGCAGGCGGCGCTGAGCCAACTCCGCGAAATCACGTTGTTAAGACTGGAAGGAGTGTTTGACGAATGAGCACGCTAAGTACCCATATTCTGGATATTGCGCTAGGCCAGCCAGCCGTTGGCGTGAAGGTGCGTTTAGCACGACAGGACGATACGCACTGGCTTACGATCGCTGAGGACGTCACTAACGAGGATGGCCGCATTGCGGCGTTCGTTAACGCCCCCTTGCCTGCGGGGCATTATCGTCTGACTGCCGCTATCGGCGACTGGTTTGCCGAAGCAAACCGCGAGTCGCTGTTTGTCGAGGCGCAGATTGATTTTCGTCTCAGCGCCTCGGGCGGCCACTATCATCTGCCGTTTCTGATTTCACCGTGGTCCTGGTCAACCTACCGCGGCAGTTGATGATGGATGGTAAACCGCAATAATTTCGCCGGCGATCGCCACGGCGATTTCCGCGGGCAGTTTCCCCTTAACATCAGGCAACCCGACCGGACAGCGCATCGTCGCAAGCTGTGCTTCACTGATGCCTTTTCCGGTTAGCTGGTAGCTGAAACGCTGACGTTTCGTGTGTGATCCTATCAGGCCAAAGTAGCGATAATCTCCCCGTTTCAGAATGGCTTCCGCCAGCGCGAGATCGCGGGGATGATGATGCGTCATCACCACGAAATAGCTTCCGGCGGGGCTGTCTGTCACCGCATCCAACGGATCGTCCAGATGACGGGGGATGACTCCCGGCGGCACCTGATGGAACATCTCTTCCCGCTCATCCACCCACGATATTCGGCAGGGCAGGGTGGCGAGTAACGACACCAGCGCGTGGCCGACGTGACCGGCACCAAAGACCACGATGTTTGGCTGCGGCAAAATCAACGGTTCCAGCAACACCGTGGTCATGCCGCCGCAACACTGTCCCGCTCGGGCGCCGAGATTAAAGTGCTCAATGCGCGGCTGAGTCGCCTTCTTTTTTAGCATGTCACGCGCGATGGCGATGCACTGGTACTCCAGATTACCGCCACCGATGGTCAGCCAGCTTTCCTGTGAGGTGACGATCATTTTGGTACCGCCATCGCGGGGGACGGAGCCTTTCTCGCCCAGCAGCGTTAGCAGAACACACCCTTCATGGCGGGCGTGCAAGGTGCTAAGAATGTTAATCCAGGCATCGGTCATGGCACCTCCCGCGGTGAGTGAATGCCCCAGAATACGCGCTCCGGTGTGGCAGGGGCGTCAAGATGCGGATGGTGGCGATAGCCTGCTACGCTGGCTACGGCGTCCTGTAATGCACACCAGACGGAAATGCCTAACATAAAAGGGGGTTCGCCGACGGCTTTTGAACGGTAAACCGTCTGCTGCGGATTGGCATGATTTTCCAGCAGGTGTACGCGGAAATCCGGTGGTACATCGCTGATCGCCGGGATTTTGTAGCTCATCGGGCTGTCGGTGAGCAAACGTCCGTCTTGATTCCACACCAGTTCTTCGCAGGTCAGCCACCCTGCGCCCTGAATAAATCCCCCTTCTATCTGACCGATATCCAACGCCGGATTCAGCGACTGCCCGACATCGTGCAAAATATCCGTGCGTAACAGCCGATATTCACCGGTCAAGGTATCAACCAGCACTTCTGAGCAGGCTGCGCCATAGGCAAAATAGTAAAACGGCTGGCCTCGTCCTGCGGCGCGGTCATAGTGAATACCGGGTACTTTGTAAAAGCCAGTCGCAGAGAGCGGCACCTGATTCAGCCACGCCAGATTGGCGATATCGGCAAAGCGATAGTATTTTCCCGGCACCTGTACGATGCCGTTACGAAAAACCACCTCTTGTTCATCGCAGTGATGCAAACGGCACAGCATCTCGGTCAGCCGTGTTTTCAGCGTTTGCGCCGCAATCTCCGCCGCTTTACCGTTCAGATCTGCGCCGGATGACGCGGCGGTAGGGGAGGTGTTAGGTACTTTACCGGTATTGGTGGCGGTAACCTGAATCGTCTCCAGCGGAATTTGCAACACGTTCGCGACGACCTGCGCGACTTTGGTGTTGAGGCCTTGTCCCATCTCGGTGCCGCCGTGGTTGAGCTGCACCGTGCCGTCGGTATAGATCAGGATTAACGCCCCTGCCTGATTTAAAAAGCTCGACGTAAAAGAAATGCCGAATTTTACCGGCGTGAGCGCCAGACCGCGTTTGAGCACCGGGCTGGTGGCGTTAAATTGGCGGATCGCTTCACGGCGTGCGTGATAATCCGCGCTGCACTCCAGTTGTCGGGTGATTTCCGGCATGGGATTGTCTTCTACCGTTTGCCAGTAGTGCGTGACGTTGCGTTCGGCCTTGCCGTAATAGTTACGCTTGCGGATGGTCAGCGGATCGACCCCCAGTTCCCGGGCGATGCGATCCATGATTTGTTCGATAGCGACCATGCCCTGTGGGCCGCCGAACCCGCGATACGCCGTATTGGAGGCCAAATGGGTACGGCAGCGGTAGCCCGTAATGCGGGCATCGCCGAGGTAGTAGGCATTATCCGCATGAAACATGGCGCGGTCGCAGATGGAACCGGAAAGATCGAGCGCGTAGCCGCAGTTTGCCGCCAGATCGATCGCGACACCGTGCAGCATGCCATCGTCGGTAAAGCCGACATCATAACGCACGAAGAACGGGTGCCGTTTACCGGTTGTTCGCATATCATCACGACGGCTCAGGCGTAGCTTGGCAGGGCATCCTGTCAGATAGGCGGCCAGCGCCGCGTGGCAGGCGATACTCGCTGCCTGCGTCTCCTTGCCGCCAAACCCACCGCCCATGCGGCGCATATCCACGGTCACTTTGTTCATGGAGATGCCGAGTACCGATGAAACCAGTTTTTGTACTTCGGTCGGGTGCTGCGTAGAGGAAAAGACCTGAAGGGTGTGATCTTCTCCCGGCAGCGCCATCGCCACCTGACCTTCCAGATAAAAGTGCTCCTGCCCGCCGATATGAAACTGCCCCTGAATGCGGTGAGGCGCGTGAGATAACGCCGTATCCACATCGCCACGTTGATGTACATGCGGGGCTTCGACCCAGAACTCGCGTCGCAGCGCCTCTTCCACATCCAGCACGGCTTCCAGCGGTTGGTAAGTGATGTTGACCGCATGGGCACCGATTTGCGCGGCCTCCCAGCTTTCCGCAACCACGGTCAGTACCACCTGACCGTGGTACTCAACCGTTCCTTTGGCGAACAGCGGCTCTCCCGGCGCCAGCGCGCCGACATCCAGTTCACCGGGCACGTCGTGCCAACTGAGGACGCGAATAACGCCTGGCACGGCAAGACAGGCCTGAGTGTCGATAGCGAGAATATGGGCGTGAGCATGCTCGCTTAGCACCGGACACAGGTGCAATAAACCGGGCAACGTCGCCTTATCATCCACGTATTCGGCCTGACCGCTTACCTGCTTGTCGGCGCTGTCATGTTTTTGGCTTCGGCCTGCGCCCCCCGTCAGTTCACGATGAAACTGTTCCACCAGCTTTTGTTCTGACAGGTGTTCTGTATTAGTCAACATAGCTGTCTACCTCCAGCGCGGCGTGTGGATGGTGCTGTTGTAAGACATAGCGCCGCAGCAGGTTTTGTGCGATGGCAAGGCGATAGTCTCCGCTGCCGCGAAAATCACTCAGCGGTGAGAAATCCTGTGCCAGTGCGGCGCAGGCGGAATCTAACGCATCGGACAAGGGGTGGTGCAATAGCGCCTGTTCACAGGCTGTTGCTCGCGCAGGGGTGGCCGCCATGCCGCCAAATGCTATGCGCGCTTCTGTCACCCGACCTTCTGCTTGCCGGATATTGAAAGCGCCAAACACCGTGGAGATGTCGTCATCGCGTCGCTTGGACACCTTCCAGGCGGCAAATGTTGGGGAAATCGTGGCGCGTGGGATAACGATGTCGCGGATAAATTCACCGGACTGTAAGGCCGTTTTACGGTAGGCAAGAAAAAACTGATCGAGAGGCAGCTCACGCGTGTGATTGCCGCGCTGTAGCACCAGATGCGCGTTGAGCGCCAGCAGCATCGGCGCACCGTCGCCAATCGGGGAGGCATTGGCAAGATTGCCAGCCAGCGTCCCCTGATTGCGTATCTGGCGAGAAGCGAAGCGTTCCAGCGCCTGACTAAAGGCGGGAATCAGCGCTTCCAGCGCGTGCAGGCAGCGCTGAAGTGTGACCCCGGCACCGAGTGTGATCGTCTGGTCCGTTATCGTGATAGCTTGCAGTTCTTCGATGCGATGCAAGGCGATAACGCGCTCGAACGATCGATGGTGCTGTGTCACGTTCAGCGCTAAATCGGTGCCGCCTGCCAGCAACTGCGCGGAAGGATGACGCAGATAGAGCATCGCCATTTCCGGCAGTGTCGCGGGCAGTAAGCAGGCTCCATCGGTGGTATTTTCTTGTTGTGCCATGCGTATCTCATTGAGCCGCGCTGCGGTTGCTTGTGCCTGTTCACGAAAGCGATCGTGGATTTCCAACCCGCAGACCTGTTGTGCGGCGGCGACGATAGGACGGTAGCCCGTACAGCGACACAGGTTGCCCGCCAGTTGCTGTTCAATATCGTGTCTGGAACCCGTACAGCCGGATTTCTGTAACGCGAAGGCCGACATCACAAAACCCGGCGTACAAAAGCCACATTGGGAGGCATGGCAGTCTGCCATGGCTTGCTGTACCGGATGGAGCACGCCATTTTCAGACAGATCTTCCACGGTCAGTAACTGTTTGCCGTGGAGCTGGCTCATGAGCATGATGCAACTATTGGCCGTCTGGTAGGCCATCCCGTCAGCGGTCGGTTCGCCAATGACGATGGTACAAGCGCCGCAGTCTCCTGATGCACAGCCTTCTTTGGTGCCGGTGCGTCTTTCCTGCGTGCGCAGCCAGCGGAGTACCGTGGTATCTGGCGAGAGAGCCGTTAACGTTTTCAGCGTTTGATTAAGTAAGAAACGGATCATGCGGCTTTCTCCACGTCATCCTGACGCCAGATACACTGCCCATTAACCCAGGTATGCCAGATATTACGGTCATCCCCCAGCGTCATCAGTAAAAACAGCTTTTCGTAGATATCATGGCAGCTCGCCAGACGCATTTTTTGCAGTGGGCTGACGGCCAGATCCAACACCACGAAATCTGCCTCTTTACCCGGCATAAAGTTGCCGATGTAACGATCGAGATCCAGGGCGTGAGCGCCGCCTAATGTCGCATGATAGAAAGCCTGACAGGCGTGGAGTTTGTTCCCTTGCAATTGCGCGACCTTGTAGGCTTCTCCGAGCGTCTGCAACATATTAAAGGTCGTACCTGCGCCGATATCTGTCCCGATCCCGACGCGTACACCGTGATCGAGACAGGTATGTAAGGGGAAAAGACCGCTGCCGAGAAATAAGTTCGAGGTCGGACAGAAGGCTATCGACGAGTCCGTTTCACGCAGGCAATCCCATTCACACGGCTCAAGGTGAATCGCATGGGCAAATACGCTTCGCTTTCCAGTCATCTGGTAATGGTGGTAGACGCCGAGATAGCTACTGTGCTCGGGCCAGAGTGACTTAACCCAGGCGACTTCATCGGTGTTTTCACTTAAATGGGTGTGTAGCCAGACGTCAGGGAACTCCTGACGGAGCTGTTCCACCACGCGCATCAGTTCTGGTGACGAGGTCGGTGCAAAACGCGGCGTGAGGGCATAGTTGATGCGTCCTTTATTGTGCCAGCGCAGAATCAGGTCGCGCGTTTGTTGATAGCTCTGCTCCGGCGTTTCAATCAGATAAGCGGGCGCATTTCTGTCCATCATCACTTTGCCTGCGATCAGGCGCATCTCAAGACGGCTTGCCGCATGGAACAGTGCGTCTACGGATTCCGGGTGTACGGTGCCGAATACCAGTGCCGTTGTGGTGCCGTTAGCCAGAAGTTGATTGAGAAAGAACACTGACATCGCAGCGGCATAATCGCTATCGGCGTATTTGCTTTCCGTTGGAAAGGTATAGGTTTGCAGCCACTCCAATAGCTGTTCTCCCCAGGCACCGACCATCTCGGTTTGGGGGTAATGCAGATGAGTATCAACAAAGCCGGGCACAATCAGTTTGTCACGATAATCGATATAGTCCGTCGGATGACGTAGCCAATGGCGACCTTCTTCCCACTCTACGAGGGCGACGATGTGGCTTCCATCAAGAAACAACAGCCCATCATCAATGCTGCGGCTCTGTTTCAGCATGTCATCTGGCTGCGCCGCCAGAGCGGTGATATCGAAAAACTGGCTACGTAATGCGCAGGTATAATTTATCGTCATAGCAAAACCTCTTTTTATACGAAGGGGGTTCCTTCGTGCGCCCGGCCGGCCTTCAAATCGCGTGGGGGAGCCGGGCTTTTACCGCAGATGACAATAATTTTGCAAAGAACATGCCAGTGTGTAATTCGATGAAATAACGGTTATCTAATTGTAAATTAAGTATTTTTATTTTTGTTGCGCAACAAAAATTCAAAATAATGAAAAAATAACGTTATCTTTCTGTATGCAAACGGTTGCGAATGTGAGTAACCGTTTGCGTGTTTCTCATAACAGAATAATATTCTTTTTAATCCCGGATTTTTTCTTGAACATAGTCAGGATGTCTTGAAAATTTGCCCCATAACAGTGCGCTTTCCCTGTTAGCTGGTCACTCATGCTGATTCGTCGGTGATGAAGAAGATTTTTTATGCAGCCACTCTTTAATTATCCCTGAATCAGGTATGATGAGCACCGCCGTCAGTCGTCCATCGATTGCTCAACATCCCCTCTGTGTTATCAGCACGTTTATGCTGCTTTTTAACCTCATGCGTGATAACGGTTAAACTTAGTTTCCACCCGGCTGAAACGATTTCTATAAATAAGTGTCATGATAGGTATAGCGCGTAAGAGAGAGGCTTGGTGCGGTACGCTGTTAGCCACTTAAAGATGAGTATCATGAAGATTAAGCAAACATTTACCAGGGCATTACTTCATCCACGCTATTGGACGACTTGGTTCGGTCTTGGCGTGTTGTTTTTATTAGTCCAGCTTCCTTATCCCTTGTTAATGAGGCTCGGAAGCCGAGTGGGTCGCTTATCCCGCCTTTTTCTAAAACGTCGGGTGGCGATTGCCCGGCGCAATCTTGAACTCTGTTTCCCCACGATTTCCGACGACGAACGTGAAGCGATGATCGACAGTAATTTCGCGTCACTCGGTATGGCGTTGGTGGAAACGGGCATGGCGTGGTTTTGGTCCGATCGGCGTGTGCGTCACTGGTTTGATGTTTCAGGGCTGGAGCATTTACAGCGCGCTACCGAGAAAGGTCAGGGCGTGATGGTGATTGGTATTCACTTTATGTCGCTGGAACTGGGGGGCAGGGCGATGGGCCTGTGTCAGCCAATGATGGCGATGTATCGACCACACAATAATAAAGCGATGGAAATGGTGCAAACCTGGGGGCGTTCTCGTTCTAATAAAGCGATGATCGACCGTAAAGATCTGCGCGGTATGGTGCAGGCGCTGAAACGCGGTGAAGCGGTATGGTTCGCACCCGATCAGGATTACGGCCCGAAAGGAAGTGTTTTCGCCCCGTTCTTTGCGGTGGAAAATGCGGCAACCACCAGCGGAACGTTCACCATCAGCCGTCTGGCAAAACCTGCAATGATGACAACCGTGCTGATTCGTAAGCCGGATGCATCAGGCTATCATCTGGTGATTCAGCCGGAGTTGCAGGACTATCCACATCATGATGAGCAGGCGGCGGCGTGCTATATGAATAAGGTCATTGAGAGAGAGATTATGCGGGCACCGGAGCAGTATCTCTGGCTGCATCGTCGCTTTAAAACACGCCCGACAGGAGAAGTCTCGCTTTACGCCTGACGACAGAAGCGCCGCATAATATAAAAATATCAGCGGCGCTTACCGTTTTTACTCCTTCCCTAACAGCATGCCGCGTGTGACAAAGGGTTTTCTGGTTGCGCCGACACGTTCGTGGCGTGCTAAATAACGGTAGCAGCTTGCTGACAGGAACGCGCCGATAAACCAACTGAAGTTGGCGGCATCGCGCCATTGCGGCGTAAAGCTGATGATCAATCCAATGGCTACCGCAGGAATCAGCGCCATCAGCGCATTCGGGTTGAAACCGTTTCGATACCAGTAGCGTCCTTTCGGCGTCGCGTCGAAGAGATCGTCCACATACACTTTCCCGCCTTTGATGACATAGAAATCCATCAGCAAAATACCGAACAGCGGCCCGATAAAAGCGCCGAGCACATCAAGCGTGTAGTGAATCAGCTCCGGTGAGTTGAACAGGTTCCACGGTGTGAGCAAGACGGAACCGACTGCGGCGATCATACCACCAGTGCGGAAACTGATGCGCTGCGGCGAGCAGTTTGAGAAATCGAAGGCCGACGAGACGAAGTTGGCGACAATATTGATTCCTATTGTAGCGATGATCATGGTCAGCACGCCAAGCACAACCGCAAAACTGCTGCCAATATGTGTGACGGTTTCAATCGGGTCGGTAATCATGCGACCAAACAGTGATTGAGTGCCCGAAACAATCACCACGGTGATGAGGGAAAAGAGCAGGAAATTGAAAGGCAGCCCCCAGCGGTTGCCACGGCGGATTTCCTGCATACTTTTGCCGTAGCGAGAGAAATCGCCAAAATTTAGCAGCGGGCCGGAAAAATAGGAAACCACCAGCGCCGTTGCGGTGAGCATCTGCCAGGTTTGTTCGCCGGTAGTCAGCGTTTTGCTGCTCAGCGTAAACGAGATATTTTCCCAACCGGTCTGGTAAATAATCCAAACGGCCAGCAGCGTCATCACGACATAGACCGCCGGGCCGGCGAAGTCGATGAAGCGTTTAATGGCGTTCATGCCATGCCAAAACACCATGGCTTGCAGGAACCACATGATGCCAAAGCACATCCACCCTAGTGCTGACAGGCCGAGCCAGTGGCTCTGCGTCAGGGGCGCGAGATCGGGATAAAACTTCAACAGTACCAGCATCAGGGCGTGCGCCGCCAGATAGGTTTGGATCCCGTACCACGCAAAAGCGATTAACCCCCGGATCACCGCGGGAATATTGGCACCAAACACGCCGAATGCCTGACGGCAAATCACCGCATAAGGCACACCGCTCATCTGGCTCGGTTTGGCAACGAGGTTGGCACAGATCTGTACGATGCAGATCCCCACCAGAAGACACAGCAACACCTGCCAGCTTGCTAATCCCAACGTGAAAAAGCTGGCGGCGACTACGTATCCCCCCATGCTGTGTACATCTGACATCCAGAAGGAAAAAATATTGTACCAGGACCAGGTCTGATTGCGGGTCGGGGCCAGATCCTCATTACATAGTCTGGGGCTGTACGTCTCGTTGCCATTACCGGTGTTGATATTTTCTGGCATGGAATCTGCTCCTTTTACCCTGGTCGTGAAGTGAATGACGTTGTGTGTGAAACGACTTTGCATGAATCAGGCCAAAATCCATTTTTTTGTATACATAAACGATCTTTGGTGTGTACGATTTGAAAGGGCTATGACAACGAGAAGAGAAGATGAACTACACGTACGGACTTGAAAACGAGCCATTCTCCCAGCAAAAAGATGATGTTATTTATCAGGCGTTGCTCAATGCGATTGTGGAACATCAACTGCTGCCGGGAACAAAATTGCCAGAAGAAGCGCTGGCCGACGTGTTTGATGTGAGCAGAACGGGGATCCGAAAAGTCTTGCAGCGTCTCGCGGTGGTGCAAATGGTTACGTTAACGCCCAAACGTGGTGCGCAGGTCTCGACGCCTTCGGTGGAAGAAGCGCGGGAAATTTTTCAAACGCGTCGTTTTATCGAATGCGCCAATCTACCCGACGTGGTTTCTCGCTGTCGCTCTCCTCATCTGGTCGCGTTGAATAAGCTGATCGTTGCGGAGCAGCAGGCGCACGCCGATCAAAACGGTGCGGAGGCGATTCGTTTGTCTGCCGCTTTCCATATTCAGCTACAGGCGATTTCCGGTAATACGGTACTCACAGGTATTGTCTCACAGCTAACGCTACGCTCATCGTTGGTCATTGCCGCGTATGGATCGCCGTGGCAGCAAGGGTGCCGGTGCCACGGCCACCACGATCTTCTCGCGCGACTGCGGGATAACGATGTGCAGGCGCTGTCTGAAGCGATGACGCGACATTTCGATGATATTGTCGCCAGTCTGCGTTTTGACCGAGATGAAAACGTCGAACCTGACTTTGGTCGCTTGTTTGGTCATTTCAAGGAGACGCGCGCGTGAAACCGCTGTTGATTCAGGTGATTAACCCCAATACCAGCCTCGCCATGACGGAAACCATCGGGAGAGCGGCACGCGCTGTTGCTGCCGCAGGAACGGAGATTATCGCGGTGTCGCCTTCTCAGGGCGTGCCATCTATTGAAGGGCACTTTGATGAAGCGATAGCGGCGGTTGGCGTACTCGAACAGGTCAAGCAGGGGAAGGCGCAGGGCGTAGACGGACATATTATTGCCTGCTTTGGCGATCCCGGTTTGCTCGCGGCGCGTGAGGTGGCTAGCAAGCCAGTGATTGGGATTGCAGAGGCCGCGATGCACATGGCGACGCTGGTCGCAACGCGCTTCTCCATTGTCACCACGCTGCCGCGTACGGTGATTATCGCGCGTCATTTATTACAACGTTATGGTTTTGAGCATCACTGCGGCGCAGTGCATGCCATCGATTTACCCGTTCTGGCGTTGGAACAGGATAGCGAGTTGGCGCGCCAGAAAGTACGAGAATATTGTATACAATCTTTGCGTCAGGATGGCGTAGGCGCGATTGTGCTTGGCTGTGGCGGAATGGCCGATCTGGCGCAAGAATTGACGCAAGAACTGGCCATTCCGGTGATTGACGGCGTCAGCGCGGCGGTAAAATTGATTGAATCGTTGTCTGCTCTGGGGCTGACGACCAGTAAGCATGGCGATCTGGATTATCCCGTCGCCAAGCCGTTGAGCGGCATGTTTAGCACTTTGCGTTAAGGAATAGGATAATGACAAAAGACTCTGCCACATTGATTGAGATAACCGATGGTGAGTATCCACGCGATCTCATTGGCTATGCTGGCAAGCCGCCACACGCTAATTGGCCTGGGAAGGCCAGAATCGCGGTGCAGTTTGTGCTGAATTATGAGGAAGGCGCGGAAAATAACGTGCTGCATGGTGATGCGGGGTCGGAACAATTTCTGTCCGATATCATTGGCGCAGCGAGTTATCCTGACCGCCATATGTCAATGGATTCCCTATACGAATATGGTTCGCGCGCAGGATTTTGGCGTATTCATCAGGAGTTCCAGCGGCGCGGTTTGCCGCTGACGGTATTCGGTGTGGCGATGGCGCTGGCGCGTAATCCGGCGATTGTCGAGGCGATAAAATCGGCTGACTATGACGTGGTGAGCCACGGCTGGCGTTGGATTCATTACCAAAATATGGATATCGACACAGAGCGTGAGCACATGAATAAAGCGATAGCGGTGCAGACGGCGCTATTCGGCAAACCGCCACTAGGCTGGTATACCGGTCGGGACAGTCCGAATACGCGTCAGTTGGTCGTCGAACAAGGCAATTTCTGGTACGACAGCGATTACTACGGTGACGATCTTCCGTTCTGGATGCCGGTGAAAAAAAGTCATGGCGATGTGCATCCGCATCTTATTGTGCCGTATACCCTTGATGCGAACGACATGCGTTTTGCCTCACCGCAAGGCTTTAACAGCGGCGAACAGTTCTTTAGTTATCTGAAAGACAGTTTCGATGTGCTCTACGAGGAAGGGGAAACGGCACCCAAAATGTTGTCTATTGGTATGCACTGCCGTTTACTCGGAAGACCTGGGCGTTTCCGCGCTTTACAGCGTTTTCTGGATTACATTCAGCAGCACGATCGCGTATGGATTTGTCGTCGTCAGGATATTGCTGAGCACTGGCGCCAGCATCACCCGTATGTGGCGCGATGATATATAGCGTATACCAGAAACAAAAATGGCCGCCGGATGGCAGCCATTTAGGAGGTTAACGTACTGAGTACGGTTAACGGAAGATAGCGTGGGGGTTAACACCGCGATAGGTTTTGCCCAACGCTTTTAATATTTGATTGATTTTGCGGACAACGCGCATCTTTTTATCCCCACGATTCTTAAATAATTATTGGTTGAAAGTACCAAAGTTGATGTTGATGTTTTCAAACATAGCGATGATTTTGTTCAGCAGTTTCATGGTCATTTCCTCGTTGTTAGTTAATTTGTTTCTGTGATGCTGTTCACGTTTTTAAGAATACTCGCACTGATACGGGTGGTCAACTTTTTTGTGATGCCAATCACAAAAAAATGAACGATCAGTTTGTGAGGGTTAAACCGCTGTTTTGATTTTCATCTAAAAACCTTTTCTGCTTTTTCTTCATACTGACGCGTTTTCAGCGAGTTGCCGGATTGGGTATGACGTGTACTGGTTGTGTGTTTCCTTAACCGGAAAGATAAGTGAGATAGGTAAATTGTCTCGATTTGCAGTTGAAATAAGCGCGGGGGAAGCGGGATAATCGTGCGCTTCAGATGACCTGACACCGTTTATCCGGCAATGTTTTAATCCCGCTTGTTTTTATAAAGCTTATTTTGATAACGCAACGTTTTTGGGTTTTGCATCCAGCGAGCTAATCGTTTGCGTGTGGAGCCGTAGTGTTGATTGCGCACTATGTTGATTGCGAATGAGTGCGCCGATGTACTCGCGGAGCAAGGCCGCGGGAACTGTTCAGTATTGATCGTAAATAATAATGACATTTCAGGGGATACCACTATGTCAAACACCACCCGTCAGGCTGGCTCGCAAGGCACGCTTGATGCTTTTTTCAAAATTACGCAGCGCGGCAGTAACGTACGTCAGGAAGTGCTGGCTGGCCTGACGACGTTTCTGGCTATGGTCTACTCGGTGATTGTGGTGCCGAGCATGCTGGGCAAGGCGGGGTTCCCCCCTGCGGCGGTGTTCGTTGCCACCTGTCTGGTTGCCGGGCTGGGATCGTTGCTGATGGGGTTGTGGGCCAACTTGCCGATGGCGATTGGCTGTGCGATTTCATTGACGGCGTTTACCGCGTTCAGTCTGGTGCTGGGTCAACAAATCAGTATTCCCGTGGCGCTGGGCGCGATCTTCCTGATGGGGGTGTTGTTTACCATCATTTCCGTTACGGGCATCCGCTCCTGGATCTTGCGCAACCTGCCGATGGGCGTGGCGCACGGCACCGGGATTGGTATTGGTTTATTCCTGCTGATTATTGCGGCCAACGGTGTCGGCCTGGTGGTAAAAAACCCGATTGATGGCCTGCCAGTGGCGCTGGGTAATTTCACCTCTTTCCCCGTTATTATGTCTCTGCTGGGGCTGGCAGCGACCATTGGTTTAGAGAAACGTCGCGTACCGGGCGGGATTTTGCTGGTTATCGTTGTGATCTCTATTCTGGGGCTGATTTTTGACCCGAATGTCAAATATAGCGGTTTCTTTGCCTTACCAAGCCTGAAGGCGGCTGACGGTTCATCGCTGATTTTTAGTCTCGACATCATGGGTGCGTTGCAGCCACTGGTTCTGCCGAGCGTGCTGGCGCTGGTGATGACTGCCGTGTTTGATGCAACGGGCACCATCCGTGCGGTTGCCGGGCAGGCGAATCTGCTGGATAAAGACGGGCAAATCATTAATGGGGGGAAAGCGTTGACCGCAGACTCCGTGAGCAGCATTTTCTCCAGTCTGGTTGGCACATCCCCGGCGGCGGTTTATATCGAATCCGCAGCGGGTACGGCTGCCGGTGGTAAGACAGGATTAACGGCAACCGTCGTGGGCGTGCTGTTCCTGCTGCTGCTGTTTGTCTCTCCGCTGGCGTATCTGGTGCCTGGCTATGCGACGGCACCTGCGCTGATGTACGTTGGTCTGCTGATGCTGGGCAACGTCTCTAAACTGAATTTTGACGATTTCGTTGATGCCATGTCCGGTCTGGTCTGTGCCGTATTTATCGTACTGACCTGTAACATCGTAACCGGCATCATGCTGGGCTTCGGCGCGCTGGTATTAGGGCGTATTTGCGCTGGCGAATGGCGTAAGCTGAACATCGGCACCGTCATTATCGCTGTGGCGTTAGTGGTGTTTTACGCGGGCGGCTGGGCGCTGTAATCTCTTCTTCTGTAGATCTTCAGGCTCCGTCCTGAAGGTCTGCTTCTTTTTCCCCTTCTTGTAATATTCCCCCGAAATACGTGTCTGTATGCCTTGTTATTGGCTTTGGGTTTACGTTTTCTGTGTGATAATCAATCGTGTCATTAATCTTGGGTTTTCGGCTAAAAACCCATTTTCATACCAGACTAAATGCGTTAAATATGGAAGGGTTGGTCAAGCGCTCGCAGGCAGAACTTTTTGATTTAGGAGTACGTCTAAGGAAAGCATGGAAATATTTTTTACGATTCTTATTTTGACTCTGGTGGTGTCCCTCTCTGGGGTGATTACCCGCATTTTACCCTTTCAAATCCCTCTGCCTTTAATGCAAATCGCGCTTGGTGCCATCCTTGCCTGGCCGCAGTTCGGCTTGCACGTTGACTTCAACCCTGAGCTATTTATGGTGCTTTTCATTCCGCCGCTGCTGTTTGCCGACGGTTGGAAAACGCCTACGCGTGAGTTCCTGAAACACGGGCGGGAAATTATTGGTCTGGCGCTGGTTCTGGTATTGATTACGGTGGTGGGCATCGGCTATTTCATCTACTGGATGGTGCCGGGAATGCCGCTAATTGCCGCTTTCGCGCTGGCGGCTGTGCTGTCACCAACCGATGCTGTCGCGCTGTCCGGCATCGTGGGTGAAGATCGTATTCCGAAAAAGCTGATGGGCATTTTGCAGGGCGAAGCGTTGATGAATGACGCATCCGGTCTGGTGTCGCTGAAATTTGCGGTCGCCATTGCGATGGGCACCATGGTGTTTACCGTTTCGGGTGCGACGTTGGAATTCATGCAGGTGGCGCTGGGCGGGCTATTGGCGGGCGTCGGCGTGACCTGGGTATTCGGTAAATCGCTGCGTGTTATCAGCCGCTGGAGCGGTGATGATGCGGCTACCCAGATCGTACTGCTGCTGCTGCTACCGTTTGCGTCGTATCTGATTGCGGAACACATTGGCGTGTCCGGCATTTTGGCGGCGGTAGCGGCGGGGATGACCATCGGCCAGTCGGGCGTGATTCGTAGCGCTCCTCTGGCGATGCGGCTTCGTGCGAACGGTGTGTGGTCGATGCTGGAGTTCGTGTTTAATGGCATGGTGTTCATCATGCTGGGTCTGCAATTGCCGGGGATTCTGGAAACCTCAGTGACGCAGGCGGAACTGGATCCAACGGTTGAAACCTGGATGCTATTTACCGATATCGCGATCATCTATGGTGCTTTGCTGTTGCTGCGTTTCAGTTGGCTGTGGGTGATGAAAAGATACAGCATGCACATTCAGAAAAAGCGTCCGATGATCTTCGCCGAATTTTCTACGCGTGAGCTATGGATTGCCTCCTTTGCAGGCGTGCGTGGGGCGATTACCTTAGCGGGTGTACTGTCTATTCCGCTGCTTCTGACCGATGGCACGGCGTTTCCGTCCCGCTATCAACTGGTGTTTATCGCCACGGGCGTCATTTTGTTTTCTCTGCTTTGTGGCGTCTTGGCATTGCCGTTTCTGTTGCGCGGCGTGGTGGTGGCCGATAAAGCGGCGCATGCCAAAGAGATCCGCATGGCGCGTATGGCCGTGGCGGAAGTGGCGATCAAAAGTATGCACAAAATGGAGGAACGTCTGGCGGCCGATCGGGAGGAAAATATTGATGAGCAGGTGCTGAAAGAGGTCAGCGCGCGCGTCATCGGGAATCTGCGCCGACGGCTCATTGATAAAGACGATCCTGAAAACGGTTTGTTGATTGAGAATCTGGAGCGACGCTTTCGCCTGACGGCGCTGAATTCCGAACGGGCGGAACTGTATCACCTGCGTGCGACGCAGCAGATCAGTAATGAGACATTGCAAAAAATGCTGCGTGACCTCGATCTGTTAGAAGCTCTTCTGATCGAACATGAGTAAGACTCGGTGATGCGATCTCCGCTACCACATTGATTTTTTTCTCTTCTCTTGCCTTTCTCTACATCCTCATGGCGTAAGCGATGGGGATGTTTTTTTATGCGCCGAATTTAAGAACGCCGTCAGGATATTGTAAACTGCTTGTCACTAAATGATAATGATTGTTATTATCTGTGGGACAATTCTCATAAATAAAAATGTAGAAGTAGAAAAGTCATAAACGAAACGTTGAGAAGTAAAAAATCATAAGTAAAAAATGGCCCGCACAATATCAGAACGGTGTGGGGGAACGGCTGTTTGACGGAACAGATAAGAAATAAACGGATATTAGCCCTGAATTAATTAGGTAAATAAGCCCACGTTTATAGGGTAATGCTGTTCACTGAGTGTGAATTTAGGGGAAACACGGTGATGAGGTTCCCGCAGGGCGACCTCGCACCGTGGTCGCCCCCGGTATCTCGATCTTGAAACGATCGGCATTAACGTTTATAGGGGAAAATTATGCGTGTATTAGTGGTTGATGATGATTCTGTGCTGTGTCATTGGCTGGGGTCTAAATTACATTCCCACGGCCATTCTTGTCGGATGGTGCACGATGGCGTACACGCATTAAAAGCGATCAAGGATGAAGTTTATGATGTCGTTCTCTTAGATAGAATGTTACCTATCATGGATGGATTTACGGTATTACGTGAATTACAAGGCTCACGTCATCCACCTATCATGCTGCTCTCGGCGCTGGATCGTGATGTCGATCGAGTGATGGGGCTGGAGTTAGGGGCAGAGGATTATCTCGGCAAGCCGTTTAATTTTAATGAACTTAGATTGCGTCTGGATATTATGGCACGGCGTGGTAAACGCCATGCTGATAACCCTTCCGTGCTGACCTTCGAAGATTTACAACTTGATCGTATGCAGCGCGTTGCATGGCGCGGCGGCAAGCGTATCGATCTCACCGATAAAGAAATCAAGTTACTGATTATTTTGATGGAAAATCCAGGTCAGGCGATTACGCGTACCATGCTGTTAGAACGAGTATGGGGCTACAATTTTGATCCGCAGACCAACCTGATCGATGTTCATATGTCTAAACTGCGGGCGAAAATTGATAAAGGCTTCCCGCGTCCATTAATTAAAACGTTGAGGGCGATGGGCTACGCATTAGGCGCGGTAGATAAGGACAAAACCGATGTCGGTAGCCACGCGGAATAAGGTAAAACGAAAGAAGCTGGGGCAGCGCTGGCAGGTAAAAATAAAACACTGGCAATTATTCGGGGCGAGCCACTATCCCGATTTTTTATGTACCTGTAATTTTCGTCAGGCAATAACCATTGTTTTTCTGTTCTTATTGATGATGCTGATGTGTATTGTCGGCTTTAGCTCATTAAGTGAAACGCTGATTAGAACACATGTTCGCGAAGTGGTTTTGGGGAATATTTACGATTACTCGATGCAGTCGCGCTTAGCCAATGCCGAGAGTCTGATTACGCAATTACGGCAGGATAATCGAGCGAAAGGTGATGAATTACCGCTGTTTTTAGTGATGGATAAATATGGTCAGATTCTCTACCAGAATGATTCGCTAAAATCACATCTTGACCGTCCCTCTCCATTAAAAATTCACTGTCAGATGGACGTTAACTGTCTAAAGGCCGCCATTTCCAGCTCAGATGATCATAATCTGATCGGTTTATCCGTCATGTTGGATGACGGAGGCGTGTTATTTACCGCTTATAACATTCGGCCGATGCTGGAACGCGTGAGAACGATCCCGTTGGTGGCGGGAGCCGGGCTATTTATCGTGCTGCTGTTTTGCCTGTTTGTCAGTCGTCATTTCAGTTTACGCAGCTTGCGTAGCGTGGAGAAAATTCGTACGGCACTGCATCGTTACAGCAGTGGTGAGCAGCAGGTGCGTATGCCGCTGTCGCCTTATGACGATGATTTTGACAGCCTGAGCGCTGATATTAATCAGAATCTGGAACGGATTGAACGCCTGATGGAACAGGTGCGTAATACTTCCAGTCATGTCGCGCACGAACTGCGTACGCCATTGACGCATTTGCAAAACCGTCTGTTCAACCTGACAGAACGTGCAGGGTTGGATAACGATATTCGTGACGAATTAAATCTGGCGGTAGACGAGGTGCATAAAATCCTCGGGCTATTTCGTACCGTTATGCGTATCGGCGAAATCGAAAGCGGGCGGTGTGTGCATCAGTTTGAGAATATTGAGGCACGGCAACTGCTGGAAGAAATTGTCGAATATTATCAGCCGCTGGCGGAAACACGCGGTTGTAGCCTAAAGATTGAAATTGAAGCCGGAATCCAGCTCTTTGGCGACCGGGCGTTGCTGTTTCAGGCGCTGGCGAATCTGGTGGAAAATGCGTTGAAATACGCGGCACAAGGAAAATACATCACTTTGAGCGTGACGCTTTATCGTGGCTGGATCGCACTGAGCGTTGCCGATCGTGGACCGGGCATTCCGCCTGCGCTGCATGCCAAAGCGCTACAGCGCTTTCAGCGGCTCGATACCTGGTTTCAATCTGGCTATGGGCTGGGGCTATCTTTGGTTCAGGCGATTACCGACCTACATGGCGGTAAACTCTATCTGGATTCCTCGGAACCGGGATTGAATGTCTACCTGTGCCTTAATCGCTGTTAATACTCTTTTTCACCATGAATACAGCCTGTGGCGAGCGGTTAATATACGGTTTGCCACCACAATCTACGCTTGATTACTCACGAATATCCCTGCAAAAAACATGAATATTTATTAAATTTTCATGCTGTTTTGGATATGTTACTTATTGATTTCTATTAATATTTTTTTGCGTTAAAAGATTAACGAATATTAATGTTCTGCTACTTGCGACGCTTGATAATAAGTCTCATTATTAATCTTATTATCATCATGGCGCCCCGAATTCCCGAGTAGGCCATGGTTTCTTTGGCTGCACCTTAGAGAGTCTTCCCATGAAAAATATGAAAGCAAAACTGCGTTCTTTCCTGCGTGACGAGAGCGGTGTAACGGCAATCGAATACGGTATTTTGGCCGCGGCAATGGCGGCGGCGATTGGCGCTATTTTCGGTGGCGACGGTATCTTTGTGAAAGCGTTGAATGAAAAATTCAGCCAAATCGCCGATCAAATTACCGGTGCAGGCACCAGCGGCTCGGCGAAATAAGTACTGAATGATGGATTATACGCAGTGGCTGCAAATAGCACTCTTGGTTGGGTGCTTGCTGTGGTGTATCAGTACCGATCTGTTAGTACGCAAAATTACCAATCAGGCGGTACTGATTTTATTGCTGGGCTGGCTGTTCTTCAGCGCGTTACATGTCCTGCAATCCGGTGCGTTAGATGTGTTGGCACTACGGAAAATGCTATGGGCGTTACCCGGTGCGGTGGCCGTACTGGTTGTGGGTTTTTTGCTTTTCCTTACCGGCAGATTAGGTGCAGGAGATGTCAAGCTGATGAGTGTGCTGTGCCTGTGGGTTGGACAAGGGCACCAGATCGTTTTCGTCATGGTGACGGCGCTGGCTGGCGGTGTTCTGGCGCTCAGTCTGCCGCTGCTTAATGTTGTACCCACAGCCGTTGCGATGGGCATTCAAACCACCAACCGGATCTTCAATAGTCGGTTGCCTATGCCACCTGCGTTGCCTGCTGATCTTTCTCAAGGCATACCTTACGGCGTCGCCATTGCGTTTGGTGCGATGTATGTCCTGATTTTTCCCTTGTTTTAATTCTGTCGCAGCTTTAAGACACACTCGCTAGGGTAGGCCAGTTGAAATGAAAGTGAACTCTACATACATACTGTCAGGCGCGCTCGTTCTGGCAGGCATTGTTGCACTAATGGTACGCAGCCATCTTACGTCTGCACCTCCACCCCCTCCGCAGCCCGTTGTGGTTGTAGCACCCAAAACGGCAGTTTTGGTGGCGGCGAAAGATCTACATCCTGGGGATTTCATTGATCCGGCTTCAGTTCGGTGGCAGGAAACGGAAGAACACGTTTCTCGTACCTTTAATTTCATCCGTGGCAACGACAGCGAATCTCTACTGATTGGTGCGACGGTACGTGAAGCGGTAGCGGAAGGTGTTCCGCTCAGCAGTAATATCGTGGTGAAACCTAATGAACCGGGTTTTGTCGCCGCGGTTCTGGGCAAGGGGATGCGCGCGATCACTGTGCCTACCAGTGCCGTTGCCAGCAATGCCGGCTTGGTGTCGGCTGGCGATCGTGTTGATGTCATCCTCAGCATGAGAAGAGACGATCAAGCTGAATTACCGCCGAACCGAACCCAACCTGTGATCATGCCGTTGGTAGCATCACAAACGATTGTGCGTGATTTACGAGTGTTGGCGTTGAACGATCAAACCAATGTGCCTCTCTACCCGCGTGAAGATGCAGACGGCAATCTATTAGATGCCAATACAAAGAGTCGCGTACCTGCCACAGCAAATCGCTCGCGTTCTGCGACCTATCAAACGGTTACGTTGGAAGTCACTCCTCATCAGGCTGAAGCATTGACTGTTGCCAAAGAGTTGGGGGTGCTGCACTTGGCCCTACGTGGTGCCACTGCGGATGACGCTATTGAGCCGCTGACAGGGCGACAACAAGTCACGACGGTGCCCGTGGCGACTGATATCTATGGGGCATTATCCTCAGGTTCTGGTCACAAGATAAAAGTCTATCGCGGTGAACAAAAAGACGTGCTGTCGTTCCCCTCCCGATAAAACAAACATGCAATCTGACAGCGTGCGGTGAACCGTGGCTGCTCATGGAAAAATGAAGCCTATTACGGAAATAAGTAAATGACGATGTTTTCGCTGTTTTTAAAATTGGACTCTCGGGGAACATGCAAACGGTTGCTGGCTGCTGGCTTGTTGACTGTGGCGCTGCCCGCCACGTTGACGAGCACACTATTACCCACTGGCGCTTTGGCGGCAGGGGTATCTGAAGTTGCTGAAACGAATGTGGTGCGCCTGGCGGTGCATCAGGGACGACTGTTACGGCTGGATGCATTGCCGGATAGCGTGCTGGTTGCCGATCCGAATATTGCGAGTTTTGAACTGCCTTCACCGGGAAACCTGTTCGTTTATGCCAAAAACGTCGGGACGACCACACTCTATGCAATGGATGAAAATGGCAATGTCATCAACGCCATTCGTCTGGTCGCGGAACATGACTTGAAAACGCTGAGTGATCGCCTGAAGCGCGAGTTCCCTAATGCAGATATTCAACTGGAAGCCTCGATCCCTAGCGGTGTGATTGTGCGCGGCAGCGTTGATACCCCTCAGGACGCCAAACGGGTGATTGACAGTGTGCAGGCATACATCAATGTGTCTGCAAACGGTGCGCCAGGTGGTGGTGGCGGTGGTGATTTGCCGGGCTCCAGTGAGTCTTCTAACAAAGTCGTTAACCAACTTAAGATCAAAACTTCTTCACAAATCAATATTCAGGTGCGCGTCGTCGAAGTTTCACGCTCACTGACGCATGAACTGGGATTCAACTGGGCGGCATCGCTCAGCACGGGCAGCGGCAATATGACGGCAGGCTCTGGGGATCGATTCGGTCTGTTCAACTCTGTCACTGGACGCTTTACCAACCCGACAGATACAGGGTTCCTCAACTTTGGACGCTCTAAATTGAGTGGATTGTTAACCGCGCTGAATCAGCAAGGGATGGCAACGGTATTGGCTGAACCTAACCTGACGGCGATGTCAGGGGAAACCGCCGCGTTTGCCGCTGGTGGGGAAGTGCCGGTACTGATCCCGGCGGGGGCGAACAGCCCACCTTCCGTGGAGTACAAAGCCTACGGTGTCATTCTACGTATCACCCCAACGCTGCTGTCGGCTAACCGTATCAGCCTGCATATTGCACCGGAAGTCAGTGAACTGACCGATATTGGTGCTGTTACGCTAGATGGCATTAACATTCCGGCCTTTAAAGTGCGCCGTGCGGATACCACGGTGGAACTCGCCAGTGGACAGAGCTTCGCGCTGGCAGGGATGCTACGCAGCAAAAACGACCAAACAATCAATGGTGTACCGGGGTTAAGCAGCATTCCTTTCTTTGGCCGGGCGTTTGAAAGTGAAGCGACTAACCACGAAGAAACGGAACTGGTGATTATCGCGACCGCTTATGTCGTCGAACCCGTTAACCCAAGCGATCTTCAAACGCCGGGGCAGGGAGCCAGAATGCTGGATTCATCCATGCCGCGATCCGCGTCTATCGGCTATCTCTATTAAGTTTGCGAGGGCAATCAAACATGAAAATAACCAATCGCCGCAAACGACACATCTCCATTGCGGTACTGACCACCACATTTCTGTTGTCAGGGTGTGGATGGAATAAACCGATTAACGATGTGCGCATACAGCGCTTTAATCAGCCTGCTTTGGAACCTATTACCGTCCAACCGTCATCGGTTTCTGTGCCCTTGCTGGTGGCACAGAATGGGAATGGTTTTCTGCCTGAATCGTTGAGACAGCTTAACATCATGCTGAAAGATCAGGGCCGCTTATCGAAGCAGACCTTGACGCTGATCCCACACAGTGCGAACGGCGAGAGAATGGCGGCTCGATTAGCGACGGTACTGAAAAACGCGGGTGCAATGCCACAGAATGTGAAGCAGATGCGCCGTTCTACCGCGAGTGGTCAGAATGGCGATCTGGAAGTGATCTCCGAAGCCGTGGTGGCGAAGACCACGCGCTGTGAGATCAACGATCCGAATCAGTTAATGGTGAAGCCATTCGAAGGCGTGGGCTATTTGGGCTGCGCGACGCAAAACAATCTGGCTGTGATGATCTCGGAACCGCGTGACATGATTCAGGCGAAAGCCCTAGACGATGCCGATGGCGTTGTCGCGGTGAATAGCATCGAACGTTATCACAAAGGTGAAGTGAGAGAGCTGATCGACATTAACTTTGATGAAGATTAAGGGCGTGACATTCCATGAGTGAAATTACCCCTAACGATGGTGAAGAACTGGCGTTACCGCTGGTGGCATTCGCCAATGATGTACGCGATGTAGCTGATATCAGCGATCTCTTCACGCGTCTGAAACAGCCAGATGTTCCGGTCATTTCTGGTGGTATTACCGCCGCACGCCAATGGTGTGAGCTGAATGTTCCACCACGTATTTTGCTGGTGGATCTGGAAGGGGCGCACTGGCCGCTTCCGGCGCTGGAAGAACTCCTGAGCGTGTGTGGCCCTACCAGCCAGATCATCGCCATAGGTAAAGAACAAGATGTGAGTTTGTACCGTGCTCTGCTTCAGCTTGGTGTGGTGGATTATCTGGTGAAACCCCTCACGCTGGATCTGCTGGCAACGACGCTGGCGAAATGTGAAGGCCAACAGGCTGGGCCGGAATACGCCCGAATGGGCAGAACGATTGCTGTTGTCAGCGCCAGCGGTGGCAGTGGCGGAAGTACGGTTGCCATGGGATTGAGCCGTTTGCTGTCTGGCGAACGTCATTTGCCTGTGGCGCTGGTGGATTTTGACCGTCGTAACGGCGATCAACTGCTGCTGCAAGGGCAGACGGATGACGCGGGGCTGGCGGCGGTATTGGAAACACAAGAGCTGGATGCCCGCCTGTTACAGCGTGCCATGCTGCGCGTGGATACCCGCTTGTACCTGTTAGCACAGAAGCCGGAACTGGGTGAAATTAGCCCGGTTGATGTGGATAACGTGTTGAATCTCGGGGCATCGCTGTGCCGTATGTTCAATCAGGTGATTTGGGATCTGCCCAGCAGCTACCCGACCGGGGCGTTGGATGTGCTGACGTATGCCGATCTGCGCATCATCGTGACCGATCTGACGCTTCAGGATGCGCGTAATGTACGCCGCGTGCTGAATGAGATCGGGGATGAAAGCGAAGGGCAACGCCTGCTGTTGGTGCATAACCAGAGCCGCTTTGCTGGTACTGCACCGTTGAGCCGCGATCAATTTGAACAATTTGTGGGTCGCAAGATTGATGTCGTGCTGCCGCATGCGGGTCATGCGTTGGCGCAGAGCCTGACGCAGGGCGCATTAAATCTGGCTGCGGTGCCTGCGTTCCAGCAGGGATTACGCCAACTGGTCGATCTGGCCTGTGGCGTGCGCGCTCGACCAGCAGAAAAACGCTGGTTCTCGCGTTGGTTAAAACGAGCCTGATGATGTTCAGCGTTCGCCGTTTTCTAAAAGGTTAACGGACTATTTGGGGTTACGGACATGTTGATTCGCAAGAATAACCTGCAAAAAAATGAAGCGGGAAAAAGCACGCCTCAGCCTGCGCCCGCTGCCAATGTGGCAGAACTGAAAGCGCGTCCGGCTACGGAAAACCGCACACAGCCTGCGGCGAATGCGCCTTCTGGTGCGGCCTCAACAGCCCGTCAAACGGAAAACCGCACCAGCCAGCGTCGGGTTATTCGCGCACAGCTCTACGATCAGATCGATGCGGGTAAAGCAGCGATGATGGGGCGTGACAAACTGTTGGTGCAGATCGAAACGGTGATCCGCCGTATCTGTGATGAGCAACGTTTGCAGCTTTCCCGGCAGGAAGAGGAGGCCATCGCCACCGAAATGCTGGATGAGATGACCGGTATTGGGCCGATCCAGCCGCTGCTGTCGGATGATACCGTCAACGATATTTTGGTTAACGGTGCGGGTCAGGTGTTTGTCGAGCGCTTTGGTAAGCTGGAACTGTCACCGATTACCTTCATTGATGAAGAGCATGTGTTTAATACCGCGCAGCGTATTGCGGCGGCGGTAGGGCGCCGTATTGATGAAGCCAGCCCAATGGTCGATGCCCGTCTTCCGGACGGCAGCCGCGTCAACGTCATTACCTATCCGCTGGCGATTGACGGCACGACGATCTCGATCCGTAAATTTATGCGTCGCAATCTGTCGCTGGAAATGTTGGCAGAACGCCGTTGTATGTCTTATGCGATGGCGGATGTGCTGAATAAAGCGATGCAGGCACGGGTGAATGTCATTGTTTCCGGTGGTACGGGGGCAGGGAAAACCACCTTGCTGAATGCGCTATCACAGAAGATCGGCAGTACCGATCGCATCATCACTATTGAAGACGCCGCCGAATTGCAATTGCAGCAGGAGCATGTGGTAAGGCTGGAAACCCGTCCGGTGAGCGCCGAAGGCACCGGGCGCGTCGATCAGCGCGACCTGATGCGTAATGCCCTGCGTATGCGCCCTGACCGTATCATTCTCGGTGAGGTGCGCGGTGGCGAAAGTTTTGACATGTTACAGGCGATGAACACTGGCCACGATGGTTCGCTCTGTACGGTGCATGCCAACACCTCGCGTGATGCGATACAGCGTCTGGAAAACATGGTAATGATGGCGAACATGCAACTGCCGCTGATGGCAATCCGCCGTCAGATCGCCAGCGCAGTTCACCTGATCGTGCAAATTGAACGTATGCGCGATGGTCAGCGCCGTGTGGTCTCCATTACTGAAGTGTGCGGCATGGAAAATGAAGTGATTCAGCTTCAGGATCTGTTCACCTTCAATATTCAGGGCATGGATGGGCAAGGCATGTTGACGGGAGACTATGTTCAGCACATTCAGCGTCCACAGTTCTATAGCGATAAAGCGCATCTGTTTGATGCGCAGTGACGGACTGAGGAGACGCGATGAGTGAGTTACGCCTGAATCTGATCACGTTGCTGGTGTTTGGCAGCGTGCTGATGCTGCTTTTGGCCATCAACGCCTGGAGAAAATCACGGCAGCAGCGCATACAGCGTGAACAACGCTGGCAGCAGGTTTTGAATGACGTTAGCCCGTCTGCCGATGTTGCGGTGTCTGACTCCATTCTGCGTGACGAGATCACGACGCCGCTGATGGGCGTTCCGGTGATTGGACGTTGGCTGGCGATCCTCTGGGCGCAGATGGCGTTCATTGGTTGGAAAAAGAACCTGTTTCAGCGCGCGCTGGTGCTGGGAGCCGTGAGCCTGATACTGGGTATGATCCTCGGGCAACGTACTTTGCTGCCATTGACGATGGGGCTGATGTTTACCTTTCTGTTGTTTATCAGCATTGGCATGTTGTTGTTTCGCTCGACGCTGCAAAAGCATCTGAAAGCATTGCGTGAAAGCCTGCCAGAAGCGATTGACGCCATTACCCGTAGCTGTCGGGCTGGGGTGCCGGTTGCCAATACGTTCTCGATTGTTGCTGAGCACCTGACGGGGCCGTTGGCGAACGAATTCAAGACTATCGATCACTGGCTGCGGTTGGGGATCCCACTGCGTCAGGTGATTCAGGCCTCGGCGACGCGAGTGCCGATGTCCGAATACCGCTTCTTTGTGGTGATCCTGATCATTAATCAGGAAGCGGGCGGGCGGCTGGGGGAAACGCTGGAACGCTTATCGGCGACGCTGCGTGAACGACGGGAACTGCAACTCAAAGTGCAATCCAAAACCTCCGAAGCACGCGCTTCTGCCAAGATCGTTGCCATGTTGTTCCCCGGTTGTTTGGCTTATCTGTACATGAAATCACCGGAAGATTTTAGCTTCTTGTTCTCCGATCCGGTGGGAACGGCGGTAATGATTTATGCCTTGTGCAGCGTCTCGTTGGGGATGTTGATTACGCACGTTATGGTTAAACGGATCAGGTAGAGGGAGAGCCATCCATGACTGTTTTTGACGACCCTTTACTGCTTCTGGCATTGGTGCTGATGGTGGTGGGCATTTATCTGGCACGCACGCAGCACAAAGCCCAGTTATATAAGCAATTAGAAACGCGGATGCGTGCGCATTTGCCCAGCGCCTCTATAGAGGCGGCCTCTCAGGAAAACATCCTGAGAGGCCAGGGAACAACATTATCTCCCTGGCTGGAAACGCTGCTGCAACCTGTTGCCAAACAGGGCGAACGGATGGCGGGAGCCGAGCGCGACCGCCGTAATTTGCGCCGTCTGCTGGATCTGGCTGGTCTGCGCCGTAACGAAGCGGTTGGCTGGCTGGTGATGGGGAAATTTGCTGCCGGGGCGCTGTTTGCCATTGCGCTGGTGTGGGGATGGCTACCGCCTGCCGATCGTACCGGTTTGACGGGCATTGCGGCGGGGCTAATTGGCTTTTTTGTCGGCTCCATGACGCCGGAATGGTGGCTTAAGTGGCGTGCGGCAAGCCGGGGTGAAAAGCTGGCGCGTGCGGTGCCGGATGCGTTGGATCTGATGGTGGTCTGTGCCGAAGCCGGTCTGCCTATCGGGCGCGTGTTGCAGGTGGTATCGAAGGAGTTAGGGCTGTCTTCACCGGAAATGGCGGATGAACTGCACTATACCGCGGCGGAATTGCAGATCCTGTCGGATCGGACGCTGGCGATGAAACATCTGGCGGAGCGTACCCGTGTCAGTGAGATTGAAAGCATGGTGGCAACGCTGATTCAGGCTGAGCGCTATGGTACGCCACTGTCTCAGGCGTTACGTACGATTGCAGATGAAAGTCGTAAGACGCTGATTCTGGGGCTGGAAGAAAAAGCAGGTAAGTTGCCGGCGCAACTGAGTGTGCCGCTGATGGGATTAATCCTGCCACCGATTATCGCCATTATGGCTTCACCTGCGCTGGTGCGAGTGATTCGGTTGTTGGCGCAATAAGCGTGATTACCACGCATTGATTAACAATATGGATTCCCGATCTGAATCTGGAGTCCTCAGAGTGACAACTGATGGAGTTAGCGAAAATGGTCGATCTGGTAACAAAACTCAAGCGCGGTGCGCCTATGCTAGCGCTGTTAGTGGTCAGTACCGTGCTGGTGGGATGTGGCAGCTCGATGGCGCTTAAAGGCAATAAAGACGAAGGCTTGCGTTTGGCACGTCTGCTGCGCGATCAAGGCCGCGTTGAGGCGGCGACGGAAGTGTATGCCCGCCTCGACAGCCGTGGTGCGTTGAAAGGCGCGGAAATGCTGGAGTATGCCAGCGTAGCGGCTTTGGCGCGTTCGCCGCAGCAGTCGCTGGAATTGTATGGTCGGGCGCGTCAGGCGCTGGGTGGCGATACCAGTAAGATGACAGCGGAAGAAGCGCTGGCAGTGTGTCTGGGCATGGGGCGCGCGCAGTTAGCGTTAGGGCGCAATACGATGGCGCAGAACGATTTTTCCTGCGCGTTAAAAGCACAGCCGAACGACGTGGGAGCGCTCAATGGCATGGGCGTGGTGATGGATGCCTCGGGTAAACATGCCGAAGCGCGTCAGTTGTTTGAAAAAGCCTTACAGGTTAGTCCCGCCGATGTGGCGGCGCTCAACAATCTGGCGCTCTCGTGGCTGGCAAGTGGCAACGCCGATAAAGCCATTTCCCTGCTGCGCTCGGTGGATGAGAGCAACGCGACAGGCCGATTGAATCTGGCGCTGGCCTACCTTTCTGGCGGTAGAGAGGATGATGCGCGTGCGACGCTGGCGACCATCGCCCAACCGCAGCGTATTGATGAACTGATGGACGCGCTGAATCAACGCGTGCAGCAGATGCAGCAAGGTCAAACGCGTGGTGAAACACTGCTGTTATCCAGCCGTCAGCGTCTGCAATTGAGTAACCCTGAGTAATGGCGTGGTGGCGTATGTGTGACAACGGGTTGATTGCGCATCACGAACGCCATTGGCGCAGCACCTCTGGTGTGATTGCCACCGAGATGGCCTTTCTGGTGCCGGTGGTGTTGGTTGGCGTGATGATGCTATTCGAACTGGCGCGTATCGGGCTGGTGATCGCGGTAGGCAGTGCGGCATTAGATAAAGCGGTACAGACATTCCGGCTTGATAACCTTGTCTCGGACAGTGCGGAACAGATGGGGACACGCCTCAAAGAACGCATGGTGCAATCGGGTTACGGCTACCTTAATGAAGACGATTTAACCGTCAGCGTGTTGCATTTTGACAACCTGAGTCAGCTTGGTGGAGTGAGAAGCAACAATAACAGCCAGGACGAGGAAGAGAGCGGGGAAATCAGCACGACACTACCGGTGTGGTCCGTGACGGTACAGATAAAAAAAGCCTTTATTACGCCGCTGCCGGAGGTCTTAACGCTAGGCGACACCTTCCGTTATCAATACAAACATGTATTCGGGACGGAACTGCGTAATGACTGATTTCCTGATAATGATAACCCGTTTTTTGAAGGCATGCCGTTTCTGGTCATCCTGTCGGGCTTCTGTGGCGGTGGAAACCGCACTGGCGTTTCCGATTGTGCTAGCCATTGGATCGTTGTGTGCGGATATCTACACGGTTGGGCTAGAACGCTCACGTATGGAACAGCGCGCAGGCGCGATTGCATCGATATTAGCGATGCAGCAAAAGTTGGATGCGCAAGGGCTAAAAGGATTACTGGATACGGTGCTACCAACGGAAGGCATGGGCAATTACCAGCTATTAATCAGTAATGTCCTTCAAACTGGCGATCTGTACTGGCAACTGAGCAGAGGCACCGCAGAAGGGTTGTGTGCAGAAAGTGAAACGCTGCCGGGGCAGGAGTATCTCCCTACGTTGCCGGAGCGAAATCGGGAAGACGGTAGCAAAAACGTGTCGATGTTAGTGGTCGAGATCTGCCGCGAGGGCAACGATGTCGGCCTACTGGGGGGATTATCGCTAGGCGGCATGTTGCACACCTCGTCAGTTAACCGTGTAGCGATCAATGTCGTGGAATTGGATGAGGCACTCCGAAAAGAAGCGCAGTTGGAAGAAGAATAATAGCGGTAACGCGTCAATCAGAACGCGAACCGTGACAACGTTCTCGCTAGTGAAATAACGAAACGTTTAACGATTAATCAGCATGATGAGCCATGTCGTTTTTATTTTCCCAAGTCATGGGCGGATTGTTTACGCGCTAAATCCAGGTATGCAGGATAAGATGTGATGAGAAAAACCTTACAGAACAGAAAGATAAAAAAACACGATAGAGGGTTCACTCTGTTCTTGCGTGAGCGCCTGTCCGATTTTCTTCGGCAGGAAAAAGGCGCGGGCACCGCATTTTATGTACTGGGCGCAATGGCGCTGTTAGTCACTGCCGCTTATGTTGTGGATACCTCAACGGCAACGGGAGATGCTGCCCAAATAAAGCGGGCGGCCGATGCTGCTGCATTAGCCGTCGGGAATCAGGCGACGATTAATGGTGATGAATATAGCCAGGAAGAGGCCAACACGCTGGCGTATGAATACGTCAGAAACAATCTGGGAATGAACAGCAGTTTGGGTAGAAATCTGGAACCCGGCGATGTGAAGGTCGTGGAAGGGAAAGTGAGCGATACCCGCAAGACCTTTACCGTCACGGTCGCTTTTACTACCCAGCCCAATCTGATGAATCTGGGAGGCAGAGGGCAGGAGATTTATTCAACGGCTGAGATTATCAACCGCCCAACCGAAATCGCCTTGGCTGTTCCCGTGACGGTAAGCATGAGCCAAGGTGATATCAATTCACTTAAGCAAGTGAGCCGTAATTTTGTCGAGCGTATGTTGGGCAATTCGGATGGTAAACGCGACAACATGTGGCTGTCGCTGGTGCCCTATAGCCAATCGGTGAATGTGTATGATGCAGAAGATCCAAACCGTATTCGCCGTTGGGCCGCGCCAGGGGCGTTGACCCCGCCGGAACTGCGCTCGCTCTTTGCCAGCGGGGTGGTTAGCAGCCTGGCTGACCGCCGTTTTCCTGATCGTCGCGCCAACTTGCTCTGTATGTACCGTGGGCTGGGTCGAGGAGAAAACTTTTTCTGGGATGAGCCACCCGTGGGGCAATTCGGTATTTATTACCGCCACGATCTGCCGGAAAACGGTAGCCCCGGTGCGCCACCGATCTCCTGGGTTGGCCCTAACCCTGACTTTGATGAGAGTGGCCCCTCCGATACCCGCTGGATTGTGGCAGACCGAGGGTGCCCGAACGCTGCCCTGCTGCCGCTAACCAATGAACAGGAAAAACTGGAACAGCGTATCGATCAGCTTTCTTCTCGTTTTAATGTCAACTATGCGATTGCGATGTCGTGGGCAGCGGCGGCGCTCTCACCCAATATGCGTGGTGCCGATGGTTGGGGCGATCCCACATTGCCGTTGGACTTTAACCTCGATGGTCAGGGGGATGGTCAGAAAGTCATCGTCATGCTGGCGGATACCTCTGGTAGCTGGTTCGATACCGACGGTTATAACTTTAATCGTAATCAATTTCGTGGCGTGACCGGCACCAATCCGTCGCAAGCCTTTGCCAGACAGCGTTTTCAAGATCTGTGCTCCAGCTTCCGCGCGCGCAATATCAAATTCTACTTTATCGGTATCCGCCCCGGAGATTCGGAAGATTTCGACCGCAATCTGTTTGATCGGGAAGCGACGCCAGGGCTGCTGATTTGTACCGAAGGGAGAAAACGGATGAGCTTTATCGATGCGTCTGGTTTTGGTTCTGATGGGGTTCAGGAGCAATTGACCCGGCGACTGGAAAGCATTGCAGGCCAGATCGAAACCGAAGGTGGTTACGTTCGGTTGGTTGAATGATGCATGACGATGCTCGGAATGATGCCGTTTACCGCTTCAATTTTTTGTTCGTTTTCGTTTAAAGACAGGACATGACACGATGACTTTTTCCCGCTCAAAATCTGGTTCAGGCTTAACGCGTACTCCACGTCAGGCGTGGGTATTGGAGCCGCGCATGATGTTTGATGCCGCGGCTGTCACCACGGCGGCGGATGTCGCCGCGCATGTTGCCGCAACGGAAACGGCACCCGGTGTGGATGCCACGCCAGTTAAGGCGACGGTCACGATTACCGATACCAGCGACAGCTTTGCTGCGGTGGATCTGTTCAGTAACGTCAGCGTGTCGGCAAGTAATGACGGACAAGAGCTGAAAGATCTGACGATCACTGTCAACCGCACGGGCGCGAATCAGGCATTGGTGATCGACAATACTTCCATTACGTTGGAAGCCTTTACGGGAGCGAAAACGACGACAGGAACGGGACAGTACAGCTATGGCGTCACGGTCAGCGGTGAAACGACCACCATCACCCTGAGTATTGCCTCCTCCGAAGCATTTGCCCCTACTGATGTGGCGCGCTTGATCGACGGTATCGCGTATAAGCCACTCGATAACACGGTCGCAGGTGGTGATGTCAGCGTGACGCTGAAAAGCCTGAGCGATGACGGTGATACTGCCGATCTGAATATTCACTCGACCGTCACCATCGACAGCAGAATCAATGTCGCCCCCGTGGTCACGGGGGACGTTTTACTGGAAGCCGAGTCATTAGCACACGGAACGGACGTCGCCTACTCTGCCGACGGTAAACAGGCCTATGTCGCGGGTGCGGATAACACGCTGACGGTTTTTTCTGTGGGGACCTCAGGGCAACTGACGCAAAAACAAATCCTGTCGGTTGAGAATCTGGGGAATGTGAATGATCTGGTGGTGAGCGCCGATGGCAAGTCACTGTATACCTTATCGGGCAATGGCAACCTGATGCAATTTAGCCTTGAGGACGGTAACCTCAGGTATACCGCTACCCTTTCTGTTGGCTCAGGGGCGAGCGGTGGACTGGCGATAGCAGACGACGGCTCGCAGGTCTATGCGGATGCCACGGGTGGTTACGGTCGTGATGTACTTGTCTACCAGCGCAATGCCGAAACGGGCGAGTTAACCCGTAGCGAGTCACTCCGTCACCGTAATAGTTTGATCACTACCGTTGGTGACTATGTCTATATTGTGCATAGCGGGCTGAACTCTACCGACAATCATGGGCTGACGGTTTACCAGCGTGGCAGCGACGGGAAGCTGAATTCTCTCGGCAGCATTCTATTCGCTATCAAGGGACAGGATCTTGTTAACTACTCGTTGGCGGTATCGGCAGATAAACAGTCGGTCTATGTCGCTAATCCCAATACTAATGATATTTCGCTCTATCGTATCGGTGCGAATAACGAGCTGACGTTAGTAAATTCATTCGCCAGTAACCCCGTCAGCAGCATGGTGATGAATGCGCAAGGGACGCAGCTCTATGTCGCAACGACGGATGGTCGTGTTTCTATCTACGCCGTTTCGACAACGGGGGTGTTAACGCAGACAGGGCAGGTGGCGGGAAGTACCAGCGGAACGGATATTACGTTATCACCCGATGGTCGCTCATTACTCGTCGCTGGTGACGGTGTGAGCCGTTACTCAACGCTTTTAACGCAGGTTCGTGGCACCGGCGTGGCGATTGGCGCCGGGTTAACCTTATCGGATGCCAATTTCGATGCGCTGAATGCGGGAAATGGCAACTACGGCACTTTGGCTGTGATCGTCTCGCGTGACGGTGGGGCATCCCTCAAGGATGTGTTTAGTTTCAACGCGGCGAATAATCTGCGGCTGGAAAACGGACAAGTTTTTCAGGGCGAACGTGCGATTGCCACGTTTAGCCAGAATGCCGGAACACTGACGCTCACTTTCCTGGCTGGTGTCAATCGGGCAGAGGCGAATGCGGTTTTACATCAGGTTACGTACCAGAATACCGATACCGTGGCGGATGGCAGCATCGTGACGCTCTCTCTGCGGGCCAATGACGGTCGCGCCGATAGCCTCCCCGTGGCGCTCGCCGTGATGATGGCAAGCAATACTGCGCCCCAGTTGGTGACGAGTGCTATCACGGTGCCAACCTATGATACGACATCGACCTCCGTCAAGCTGTTCACCAATACGCAGATGAGCGCCGGTGAAGCCGGACAAAAAATTCTTGATATCACACTGAATATTGGTGGGCTGGAGCAGGCCGCTAATGAGTTTCTGGTGATTGATGGCACGCGTATTAACCTCACTCAGTCAGGCTCTGGGGAAACGTCAAGCGGCTATAGCTACACCTACACGCTAAGCGATGGTAGCGGCACGTTGACTATCCATCATGCGACGGGGATGACGGTGGCGGCGGCACAGACCTTGATCAACGATGTTACCTACCTTAACGACACGGTAAAAGCCACGACGGGTACGCGTACGGTGACATTGGTCAGTGTGCGAGATGACGGTGGCGCGACAGGGCAAAATGTGGATACGGCGACGCTCAATGTCACGACCACCCTGACATTAGCCATTAACAATGCGCCTACCATCGAAACCGATATCGCGGTCAATCCTAATTTATATTATTCAAACGGGTTGCTTACCGGTTATAGCACCCATGTCAGCAGTATGGTGTTGTCTGATGATGGTCGCACGCTACTGGTGATTGGCACCACCTCACCTAACTATGGTGGCGATGCGCGGGTTAGCCTCTATCAGCGCGATCCCGCTACCGGAGCCTTGACACTGTTACAGCAACTGGTGCCAGGCACCGATGATGGTAATGCGGAAAATGGGACGGAAGTCAGCGGGCTTGTCGGGCGTGCGGCGGTGTTCTCTGCGGATGGCTCGACGGTTTACCTGAGTGCTGATTCGACGGTGTTGGTGTTTAGCAAAGATGCCGATACGGGGATATTAAGCCTGACCGCCCGTGTGGAAGGGCTGTCTGGCAGTGTGCTGAATATGGTGCGTTCCGATGACGGGAAGAGTCTGTATGCGCTGACGTCCGGCACCTTGTACCACTACACCATTGGTGCCAATGGCGCACTGGGCAGTGCCACGACGTTTAATCAGGTGGATGGCACCACCCCGATCGGCTTGTCGATTGATGCCAAGGGCACCGTTTATGTCATGGGCAACAGCGGCAAAATAACGATTTACACCACGGCGGCAGGCGGTGCGTTGAGCTATGCCGGACAACTGGCCCGTGGTGATGATGGCGTCACACTGACCTACACCGATAGCTCCGGTGCGCAGAAAGCCGCCGGAACGCTGGAAAGCAACAATGAACTGAACCACGCGAATTCCGCTTTTACCGTGACGGATGAAGGCTATATCTATGTGGTCACCAGCAACGTGGGGAACCGACTGACCGTTCTGCATTACGACAGTGAGACAAACGCCGTCAATCGCGTTGAGGCGCTGAAATTTACCAACCCGTGGGGCGTAACCGCAACGTCTGACGGCAAAACGCTGTATGTTGGCAGCAATAACGGTGTGGTGACGGTGTATGCGATTGCCTCAGATGGCAAACTCACACAAACAGGCACCATCACGGTGGGGCGTCCGGTGACCACATTGACGGTATCGGATGATGGCCAGTCGCTGTATACCGGCGCCCGCTTCTTCAATACAGGCGTGATCGTGTCCAGCGCGTTGGCGCATTCTTCGTATTTCGCTGGCACTATCAGCACGCCTTTTATGCAGGGAATACAGTTCTCCGATGTGGATATGGATGAACTGAATAGCTATCAGGGCATGACCTTTACGATTTCACGTTCAGGTTCCGCCTCCGCAGACGATGTGTTCAGTCTGCTCAATGTGCGGGGGCTGAGTCTACAGGGTAGTGAACTTCTGCTGAATAACGCCAAAATTGCCGATGTCACGATAGCGGAAGGCACGATCGCGATCAGCATCACCTCACCGATCTCCAAGGCTGTCGCCAATCAGATTTTGCAGCAGGTGACGTACCGTAATGGCGCGACCGAATCGCCAGAACGGGTCGATTTGCAAATCAGCGTGCGTGATAGCGGTGGGAAATCCGTCGATCTGACGCTGGCGCTGGTGCTCACCAACCCGCCAGCCGAACCCACGCTGATCACGGCAGGCCAGCAGGCTACGGTAAATGTGGGGGCGGGTAGCTTGCCTGCTGCGATTGATTTGTTTGGCGATGTGTATATCGCATTGGGCAAAGATAACGCGGCGCTTTCAGAGCTGACGCTGACGGTCAGCCGTGCCGGAGCCAATGAAGCGCTGGTGATCGATGGGACGTCTATCCCACTCACCGCGACCACGAGCGCGGGCACAACAACACACGGCCATCAGTATCAGGTGAGCGTCGAAAACGGGATCGCGACACTCAGGCTTTCTCTCCATGACGGAGACAATGGTGCAACGGTGGTGTCAACACTGATAGACGGCATCCACTATCAGACCGTGAATGATGCGGTGTCTGAAGGGGCTGTGACGGTCACGTTGACACGCCTTGCCGATGCTAACGATAACGTTGCGTTGCTCGACATCAGCGCGGTTGTGACCGTACAGGACTCGCGTTTGATTCCTCATTTAGGCGCTGACGCAGGCTCGTTGGATTATGTGGAATTGTTTGACCTGCTGGACGACAACGGAAACTCACGACTGATTGGTATTCAGGGCATCACGGTCATCGGGGATAACATCTACGCCGTGCGCGCCCACAGTGAATCCGTCTATAACGAGGCCACTGGGGTCAGTGATGATGTGAAGTACAACACGCTCTATATGCTGCAACGTGGTGAAGATGGCAAGTTACACCTGTCTAACAGCGTAGAAATCACTGGCGTGACGGACACCACTCAGATCCGGGCTTCCAGTGACGGTAGTAGCCTGTATGTGATTGGTGCTAACGGTATCGCTTTGTTTAATGCCAGCGATTTGAGCGCGATAGGGACGTTTGGTAGTGATATTGGCATGGTGCGTGATGTGCTGGTCAACGGTAATTCCGTCTATGTCACCACGGGAGACAGTCTGCTGGTCTTCAAACGTGAGGGCAGCACCTTCACGCTGAGCAATACCTTTACCGATGCGGGAGACAGCGGCCTGCAATTGGATGCCGCGAATGCATTGACACTGTCTCCAGACGGCAAGACCCTGTTCGTCGCGACTTCCGGCGGTGAGACCGTCGTGAGTCGGTTTAGCGTGGCAGATGACGGTGTCTTGACCTTCAGGCAGTCTGTTGCCGGGACAAGTGCGAGTGAGGATGGATATTACGCTTCCGCGCTGGATGTCTCTCCTGATGGGAAAACGCTGTATGTGGTTGATAACAATAAATTACTCCATATTTTTTCCGTGGCGGAGGATGGCACATTAACGGCGTCATCCACGTTGACGATCGGTGAACAAGTCACACTCGTCAAACAGGTCTTGGTTTCGCCCGATGGTAAGAATGTGGTGGTTATCGGCGATTTAGGCAAGAGCGATCTTTCCAACACCTATGGCGTCATTCTGTATTCCCGTGCGGCTGATGGTAGCCTGACACCGCTTCAGTCCGTGGAAGGTTTTGGCGATCTCGCTAACTATAACGGCACGGCGTTGAACGAAATCCGTCAGGCGGCATTCAGCGAAGATGGTAAACAACTGTATCTAACCGGCACCATTAATTATGGTACGCCGGAAGGTGTGATTGTGCTCGATCTGCAACCCGCTAACGTTACCTTTACTGAAGAGGGGAGTGCGGTCGCACTGCTTCCTGGCGGCACGCTGTCTGCATTAGCAAACAATCAAAGTAGCTATCAGGGCGCAACGTTGGTTATTGAGCGCACGGGTGGTACACAAGCCAGTGACCAGTTTGGATTCCTGCAAGACAGCGGTTTGAGCGTCAAGGATAACCAGATCTGGCAAGGGGATAAGGCGATTGCCAATGTGGCAACCAGCACGACGGGTACGCTCACCCTCACGTTCCTGGCGGGCGTCAATCAGTCTGAGGCACAGCAGGTATTACGCGCAATCAGCTACAGCACGACGAACAATGCGCCTACTCTGGCGGGTGATCACGCCGCTTTCCAAATCACGTTCAATGATGGTAAAGGTCGCACGGCAACCTTCACCGCTGAAGTCGCCTTGATCGACATTAATGATGCGGCGATTGTCAGCACGGAACCGGTCAGCTCCTCTTATGCCTCGGGCGGCGATGCGGTTCATTTATTTAAAAACACCACTATTGATACGGTTGAAGTAGGGCAACAGATCCATCGACTGGAGGTTCATGTTTCTCCGGTTAGTGCGGGGGATGTCCTGCATGTGGACGGTGGGACGATTGCGCTCGACCAAACCATTGACTATCAGGTTTTTGTCGGTGAGAGCAAGATAGAATACCGTGTTAGCGTCACCGAGGGCGTCGCTACCGTGACCCTGTATGTGATGCGTGACGGTGCCGGAACGGCACAATTGATCGATAGCCTGACTTACAGCCATAGCGGTACGGATGGCTCTGGTAGCCGGAGCATCGGGCTTAAAATTTTTGAGGAAGTGGATTGGCTGAGTGCTCAACCGCACAATGATGAAGTGGCATTCAGTGGAGAAGCCCGCGTTACTTTTAATGCGCCAGAAAATAGCGCCCCGGTGTATAACGACAATGCCGGGCTGAATCTGGGTCAGCTACAAGCGAGTACGGCGTATCACTATACTCTGCCGGAAAATCTGTTTACCGATGCCGACCGCGACAGCCTGACCTGGCGCGTCAGCGGCCTGCCGGCAGGGCTGAGTTTTGACGCGGCAACCCGCACTATTTCTGGTACGCCAACGGCAGCGGGTGAGTTCACCATGGTGCTGACGGCGAACGATGGTAAAGCGGAAGCGACCCATTCAGTGCAGGTGACGGTGGATCCGGCTGCGCCAGAAAATAGCGCCCCGGTGTATAACGACAACGCCGGGCTGAATCTGGGTCAGCCACAAGCGGGTACGGCGTATCACTACGCTCTGCCAGACAATCTGTTCACCGATGCCGATAATGAAAGCCTGACCTGGCGCGTCAGCGGCCTGCCTGGAGGGCTGCGTTTTGATGCAGCGACCCGTACCATCTCTGGTACACCAACGGCAGCGGGTGAGTTCACCGTGGTGCTGACGGCGAACGATGGTAAAGCGGAAGCGACCCACTCTGTTAAGGTGACGGTGGCGCAAGCTCCGGCGCCGGGACCCTCTGATAATCGGCCCGCATTCGCACCGATGATTCCTATGTGGCATGGCATGGGCCGACCTGTTGATATGGGTGAAAGAGAGCGTGAACAGCCGCTGGGTGCAATTGTTGTCGACTTATCTCGCCCGGAAGCGCCGCCACAACCGCTATCGCAACCCATCAACCCTGTTGTTGAACCTGTGCGCCAGCGCGATGCGGATATGGCACGCCAGTCGAATGCGCCTTGGGTGCTCACCCCTTTAATGTCTCCTCTGTTGCCGACGCTGGAGTCCGTTGATTTTTCTTCGCGTCCTGATGCGGCGATTCGCGATAACGCCTCCGTGCGTTCGGCTGATTCCAATCTGTTCCTGAGCGTACGCGGTCAGGCAATGGCGCTGGAATCGGCGTTCAGCAGCGTACAAGGGGCGTTGCAGCCGGATGCTTCCGGCGCACTCGTCTTTAGTTTACCGCAGCGCATGTTCAGCGTGCGTGAAGGCAATGCCACGCTGACGCTGCAACTGGCGAACGGGCGTCCATTGCCCTCGTGGGTGCAGTTCGATGCCCGTAGCGGTGTGGTGCGGATTACCGATGCCAGCGCAGTGCAGGTTAACCAGATCCAACTGGCGCTGAAAGCGCAAGCTGCTGACGGCTCCAGCCGGATTGTACCGATTACGCTGCAAACCGGACAGGGCGGTGGCGCAGAGATGGCCACCGACCGGGGCGCGATGCAACGGCCTTCACTCCCCGTTGAGAACCGGAACGTGGAACCGCTATCGCCTGCGGGGAAAACCGCCTTTACCGAACAACTGCGTCAGCATCAGCCTGAACAGGATGACCTGCTGGCGGCGCTCAGTGAATTGAGCAGTCAGCGTGCGTAAGACACGGTAGACCGAATACCAAGACACGATTTTATTACTTAACCACTAACCCAGGCGCTTGCAGGTGGTCACTAATCCACCGCCTGCAAGATGAAGGGAACAGACAAAGAGAAGATGGGGAGAACCCTGGTGAATCAGCACATAGCGAATTTCTGGGATAGCCAGCAACACGACAGTCAGCAGCAGAACGTTCAACGCGAGGCGACACTACGCTCCGCAGGCTCCCGGGCGCTACGGATCGCGGTGACTCTTGCCTGTCTGGGATTGGCCGGTTGTGCCGTCAAACCAGAGCCAGTGACGCCTGAGCAACAAACGGCTCAGGCAATGAGTGACAGAGCACAAATGTTCGCTAGTCAGGAACCGGTACGCGGCACGATCACATTGGATGAAGCGATTGCCCGTGCGCTGAAATATAACCTGCAACAGCGCGTAGCATTGATGGAACAGGCAATGGAAGATGACCTGCTGGGTGTGCAGAATCTGGACATGTTGTTGCCCAAGCTAACTGCCCGCGCCGGGCTGCAAACTCGTGACAATGTGGCAGGCTCTAGCAGCCAGTCGGTGACCACCGGTCAACAGTCGCTTGAAGCCTCTACCAGTCAGGATCAGACTCAGCGCACCGCCGATCTGACGATGAGCTGGAATGTGTTGGATTTTGGTATCAGCTATTTCAACGCCAAAGTGCAAGCGAACAAATCGCTGGCGGCGGAAGAGCGTCGTCGTCGTGTGGTCGCGGATATCACCCGTCAGGTGCGAACGGCCTATTGGGAGGCGGCAACGGCACAGCGTTTGCAGCCGGAAGTGACTACGGCGCTGACGCAGGCGCGTCAGGCATTGGAATACGCACGTCAGACGGAACAACAGCGCCTGCTTGCACCGGTTGAGGCGCTGCGTTTCCAGAAAAATATGCTGGAGATGGTGCGCCAGTTGGAAATTGTCGACAGCGATCTGGTGGTAGCCAAATCCCGTTTGGCGGCGTTAATGAATCTGCCGCCATCCAGTCAATACGATGTCGTTGTACCGAGCGAAAGCGGTCTGGTCGCACCGAAGCTGGCCTACTCGCTCGACGATCTGGAAAACTTCTCCATGGTGAAGCGTCCAGAAGTGCGTGAAGAGACCTATCTGGCGCGCAACAGCGTACTGGAAACGCGTAAATCACTGCTGCGTCTGCTGCCGGGCGTGTCGCTGTTTGCCGGAGTTAACGGTGACAGCAACAGCTATCTGGTCAATCATCAATGGGCGAGCGCGGGCGTGCAAGTCAGCGGCAACCTGCTGAACGTGCTGTCGTGGTCATCGGTGAAACGTGCCGGACAGGCGAATGAAGATCTGGCTGAAGTGCGTCGTCAGGCGTTGCGTATGGCTGTGCTAACGCAGGTGAACGTGGCCTGGCAGGAGTATCAGCAGAGCACGCGGATGTTCGGTCGCTATCAGGAACTGGCGCGGATCCAGCGCGGTATCCTTAACCAAACGACACTCAGCGTACAGCATCGTGCCGAAACGCAGATGGAGCAGGTGCGCGTCAGCACGGAAACCATTCTGACGACCCGCGCGCGTGACCGTAGCTTTGCTGATGTACAGAATGCGCTGGGTGCGGTGTACCAGGCTGCCGGATTGGATGTGTTGCCGGATAACGTGAGCGATGTCAGTCTGGCGGCGTTGAGTAACTCGATTGCCCATACGACAGGGAACCTTGAGAAAGGCGGCGTTGCGGTGCCACGCTTGTCACTGTCAACACCGGCAGTGCCAGCGACGACGACAGCGTCTAGCAAAACCGTTGCTACCCCGCCAGCATCGGCAACCGCTACACCAGTGACGAAACCCATTGTCCCCGCTGCTGTTACGTCCTCGGCTAACGCGGGCAAACCTTATCGCGTGGTGAATACGGATATGTGGAATAACCTGCAATCCTTACAAGCAGGAGGCTCGCGTTAATGACTTTCGGCATGATGCGTTCGCTATTGCTGGTTAGTGCGTTAGGTCTGCCCCTTTGGGGGCAGGCTGCCGCGACGGAAGACATCCGCGTGCAGCTAAGCGCACAGCGCTATACGGTGTTATCCAGCGAAATTGCCGGGAAAGTGACGGATATCGCAGTGAAAGAAGGCGAACACTTCAAGCAGGGCGATACGCTGGTGACGTTTGACTGCACCGTGCTGCGTGAAAAGTTGAACTATTCCAACGCTGCGGAGAATGCCGCGCGTAAGAAATTAGCGATTGCCGATCGGTTGGATAAGCTGAATTCGATCAGCCTGTCGGATGTCGATCAGGCGCGATCGTCGGTGTCGATGGCGCAGGCGGAAAGCGGCGTCAATCGCGCCATGCTGCAACGCTGTGCCATTAAAGCCCCGTTCTCTGGCCGTGTCACCGAAACCAAGGTGAAGCGCTGGGAATCCGTACCGGAAGGCAAAGAGCTATTGGCGATTTATGATGACAGCGCGTTCGAACTGGAAATGATCGTGCCGTCGCGCTGGCTGGTATGGCTCAAGCAGGGCAGTGCTTTTCAGGTTACGCTGGACGAAACCGGCTTACACTATCCGGCGGAAATCAACCGCATTTCTTCGGCGATCGATCCGGTCAGTCAGTCAGTGAAGGTCTTTGGCAGCATTACCCAATCTACCGCCGGATTACTGCCCGGCATGAGCGGTGTGGCGAAAATTGTGCCGCCTGATGCAGGCAGCGTGTCGCCATGACCGAGCAGAACCCCACGACCGCAGCTCACACCGAACAGGATACCCGGTTGACGCTGCTGGCCGAACTGTTGCAACTGCAAAGCCGTGCCAGAGCGCGTGAAACGCTAGATGAGCTGGCGTTTTTTATCGTCAATGAAACGCACAATCTGGTGAAGTACCGACAGGCGCTGCTGTGGGACTGCGATAAACGGCGTTTGCAGGCCGCTTCCGGGCTGGCCTCGCTCGATCATAACGCGCCGTTTTGTACCGAATTTAGCCGCCTGTGCCGCCAATGGCAGGAAGAAGGGCGACAAACGCAGCCATTGCAATGCCGCGAGCTGCCTGCCGATGATCAAATTTTGTGGCAGGAACATTTGCCTGAGTTTTTACTCTGGCTGCCGCTGCGCTTAGCCCAGGGGGAAACGCCGCTGGTGCTGGTGTTAGCGCGGGACAGCGCGTGGCTGCCTGCTGAAATCGTGTTGCTGGAAAAACTGGCAGACGCCTATGCTCACGCGTGGGCGAGTTTGCAGAAACAACGTCGGCGGCAGGCGCATACCAGCCCGAAGAAACGTCGTTTGGTGCTGGCGGGGATCGTGGCACTGGTGCTGATCTTACTGTTCCCCGTGCGTCAGTCGGTGCTGGCTCCGGCGGAGATCGTCGCACACCAGCCCGTGATGGTTCGCGCCCCGGTGGCAGGCGTGGTGGATGATATTCTGGTGCGGCCTAATCAGGCCGTCAGCGCGAACCAACCGCTGGTGCGGCTAGACGTGCGTGAGCAGGAAAACCGACTGGAATCGGCACGACAGGCTTTTGCTACCGCTGATGCCCAGTACCGTCAGGCACAGCAACAAGCGCTATTTGATGCCAACAGCAAGGCCAGCCTGGCCGTGCTGCAAAGCCGCCGTGAGCAAGCACAGAGCGACATGGATTTTCTGCAACGTCAGCAGGAACGGATGCAGCTTGTTTCCCCGCGTGATGGCGTGGCGATTTTTGATGATAGCAGCGACTGGATAGGGCGCTCGGTGGCGGTGGGGGAACGCATCATGATGGTTGCCGATCCGCATGATGTTGAGCTGGAGATTCAACTGCCCGCGGCGGATGCGATTGCACTGGAAAACGGTGCGGATGTTCGTCTGTTCCTCAATGTAGCGCCGAATTCGGCACAGGAGGCACGACTTGAACAGATCGGCTATCGCGCGGCGCCGACGCCGGATAACGTGATGGCCTATCGGCTGCGGGCGCGCTTTACGCAGGATGATCCGCAATTGCGGGTGGGCTTGAAGGGCACGGCCAAGCTATACGGGAAGCGTACGGTGTTGTTTGTGTATTTGCTGCGTAAACCGCTGGCTTCCCTGCGTGTCTGGCTGGACGTGTAATGCAGTCACCCGCCGCACTCAGCCCGCTGCGCGATGAATTGATCCTGCACGCCGGGCCTGCTAACCGCGATGGATCGCCCAGTTGGACGCTGGAAGATCCGTTGCGCGGCCTCTATTTTCGTATCGGCTGGGCAGAAATGGCGATGCTCTCGCGCTGGTCGCTGGGGAACGCGGCGCAGATCGTGGCTGATATTAACCAGACTTCTGCGCTGATGCTAGATGACAGCGATGTGCAGTATTTCAATCGTTTCTTGCAGGCCAACAGTCTGACACGCGTCTCCGGCGATGAGGCGCTGGCGCAGTTTTCCCGTCAGGTGGCGCAGTCTCGTGTTTCGATCTGGCGCAAACTGCTAAAAAATTATCTGTTTTTCCGCATTCCTCTCTGGCATCCCGATCGTTTTCTGGGTGCGACGCTACCCTGGGTTGCGCCGTTTTTCAGCCGTACCTTTCTCAAACTCACACTACTGGTGGCGGTGTTGGGACTCTTCCTCGCCGGACGCCAGTGGGAAACGTTCAAGCACACGTTTCTCCATTTCTTCACGCTGGAAGGTGCCGCGCTGGCGGGGCTGACGCTGTGCGTCACCAAGATTCTGCATGAATTCGGTCACGCCTATACCTGCAAACGTTTTGGTGCCAGAGTCGCCACGATGGGCGTCGCCTTTCTGGTGATGATGCCCGTGCTGTATACCGATACCTCAGGTTCGTGGAAACTCACGCGCCGCCGACAGAGGATGGCGATTGGCGCGGCAGGTATGATGACCGAGCTGGCGCTGGCAGCGTGGGCGACGCTGGCATGGAGCTTTTTACCCGATGGAATGTTGCGCAGTGCCGCGTTTATGCTGGCGACGACAACCTGGATCATGACGCTGGCGATTAACCTCAGTCCGTTGATGCGTTTCGACGGTTATTTCCTGCTTTCCGATGGGTTACAGGTGCCCAATTTGCAAAACCGAGGCTTCGCGATTGGCCGTTGGCAGATGCGCGAATGGCTGTTTGGCTTAGGGGATGCTCCGCCGGAGCACTTTCCCCGCTGGCTGCAACGCACGCTGGTGGGTTATGCCTTTGCGGTATGGATATACCGTTTCTTCCTGTTTACCGGAATCGCGATTCTGGTTTATCACATGGCGTTCAAGCTATTGGGGATGCTGCTTTTCGCGATTGAAATCGGCTACTTTGTGGTGATGCCCGTGGTGAATGAAGTACGCGAATGGAGTAAACGTCGTAAGGATTATCGTATGAACCGTAATATGACGACGACGCTGATGGTGAGCGCCGTGGTGCTGCTTGTGCTGCTGCTCCCCTGGCAGCGCAGCGTGTACGCCCCGGCGCTGCTGCGGGCGGAACAGCAAAGCAGCCTGTATATGCCTGTACCCGCGATGATTCAGCGTATTGAGGTGCAGGTGGGGCAGCCGGTACACGCCGGACAGACGCTGTTTACGCTGTCGTCTGATGCGCTGGCGCATGAGCGGCAGCAGTTGGAGCGCCAAATCGCCACGTTAAATTGGCAAAGTACCTTTCAGGTCTTCAATAAGGAAGCGGTGGGCGAGCACCTGCGGGTGAAGCAGGAGTACGACGCGGCGCTGCAAAAGTTACAGGTGTTGCAGCGTCAGTCTGCACAGTTGACGGTACGTGCGCCGATAGACGGCGTCGTCGCAGACATGGCGACGCCGTTGGCAATCGGCGAGTGGCTGGCGCAAGGCGAATGGTTGGCGGTGGTGGCCAAACCTACTGGCGGGCAGGTGGAAGCATTTGTATCGGAAAAGGACTGGCAGCGGCTCCGTACTGGCGCGAAAGGCACCTTTTATTTACAGGATGTTAGCCGCTCGTCGCTGCCGCTTACGATTGTGGATATCGCCAGCACGGCGACCCGCGATCTGAACGCTGCACCGGAACTGGCCTCGGTTTATGGCGGAGATATTGCCACGCTCAGTGATTCACAACGTAAGCTGCATCCTGAGCAGGCGGTTTATCGCGTATTACTCAGTGTGCCTGATGCGTATCGTGCTCAGCCGCAGGTGTTGCGCGGCACGGTCGTTATGGACGGTGAGGCGCAAAGCCTGTTGATTCGCGGCTGGAAAGTGGTATCCGCCGTATTGATCCGCGAGCTGTCATTCTGACTGATTTTGATTTCTGCGATATCGATCCTGACTTTCTTCGCGTTATTGCCAGATTCTGGTGTTTGCTGGCAATGACGTGAAGGAGGGCATTTATCCCCTCGATTATGTTGTTCTCATCATTATTATCTCTCTAAAAATGCTGAATTTTTTGAATACTTCAGGCTACACCTATGTCGGATATTAGGGAAACACGGTGATGAGGTTCCCGCAGGGACACCTCGCACCGTGGTAGCCCGTGTATCTCGATATTGCAGCGGCAGTGGCCTGAATGGATGCGATAAGAACTTCTGTCTAAGCAAGCGAACACAAGAGGGCTGACGGTGAAGCGATCTGTCTTATTGTTGGTGGGCGCGATGTTCGCCCCCTATGGCTATAGCGCACAGGGTAATGCGGTGTCGTTATCCGTCTCTGGTTTGCATACCGTGCTGGATAACGGCCTGCTGAACGTCGCGTTTGGGGAGGATGGCAGTGCGGTCAGGATGGTGATAGGGGGCAACAATATCGTCACCCATCTGTCCGGCGCGGTGCGCGATCCGAGCAAAACGCGTAGTGCTTACCTCGATTACTATGTTAGCGATGCCCCTGTTAAAGGCGTAAAAGATTTTGTTCCCGAACGAGTAGAGGTGCTACGTAACGATCCTGAGATGGCGCATGTCGCCTATATCGACGATAAAGGCGGGTTGTTACGGCTCGAATATCATCTGATTATGCGTCGTGGCGTTAGCGGGCTTTACAGCTATGTGGTAGCCGAAAATCGTGGAAGTCAGGACGTTAAGGTTAGTGAGCTACGTAACGTCTATCGCTTCGATCCTGCCCGGTTAGATCACCTCTACAATGGCGAACGTCAGGGGAAACCGCTGCTTTACAGTCAGCTTGAGGCCTTGCCGAAGGTACAAGATGAAACCTGGCGACTGCCGGATGGCCGTATCTATTCCAAATATGATTTCGCTGGCTATATGCGTGCCGCGCCTTTCTGGGGCGTGTTCGGGAACGGCGTAGGCGCGTGGTTGATTCACGGCAATCGGGAGTATTTTTCCGGCGATGCACTCAAGCAGGATCTGCTGGTGCATCAGGATGCGATCATTCTGAATTATATGACAGGCGCGCACCTTGGTACGCCGGATATGGTGGTGCCACCGGGTTGGAAAAAATTCTACGGGCCGTGGTTGCTGTATATCAATCAGGGCGATACCGAACAGATGCTGACAGATGCCCGACGTCAGGCGCTGACGGAAACGGTGAGTTGGCCGTACAAATGGGTGGATGACCCCCGCTATGCGCGTGAGCGCACGCAGGTCAGCGGGCGCGTGGCCAGCCAGCAGCCCGTTACCGTGGTGCTTTCATCGTCATTGGATGAACCGTTTGATGTGCAAACCCGCGGCTATTCGTATCAGGCAATGACAGATACACAGGGGAACTTTGCGATCTCGCACGTCCGTCCGGGCAATTATCATCTGACGGTATATGCCAACAAGGGGACGCAACCGGGGATACTGGCAGAACAAACGCTGTCTGTTTCTGGTGACAGGCAAACGCTGCCAGCGATTACGCTGCCTAAAGCTGAACCCGTGGTGTGGGCGATAGGGCAGGCCAATCGGCAGGCGAGTGAATTTCGTTTTGGCAATCAAACACGTAACACCCGCTGGCAACATGAGGTTCCGGCCAATCTGACGTTTGAGATTGGCCGCAGTGACTATCAGCGTGACTGGTATTACGCGCAGACCAAACCGGGAACATGGGCTATTCGTTTTGCGCTGCAACCAGAAAAGAAAACCTATTTCCTGAACATCGCGCTGGCGGCTGCCAGCAACAACGGCATGAGCGAACCGACCGTTCCACAGTTGGCGGTAGCGGTAAACGGCAGCACGCTGGAAACGCTGACTTACGAGAACGACAAAGCCCTATATCGCGGTGCGCTACAGAGTGGTCGCTACCATATTGCGCGAATTCCCGTGTCATCCGATTTTCTGAAAAACGGCAACAACACGGTCGCTCTGCAATTAAAAGGTGGCAGTGTGATGTATGACGTGGTGACGTTAAGCGAGGAGTAAACCCAGTTTTAACAATGCGAAGCGTTGAGCTTCTGAGAAAGACTGGCCCGCGAAATGCGGGCCAGTGAGCAGAGAATCAGTGGGAACTGCCTTTTGATGCGCCGAGGCCGGTTTGTGAGCGAACAAACTGTGTGTGGAAGCGTGCGCGCTCCTGCTGACCTGCCTCGGAACGGTCGGTGATGGAGAAGAACCAGATACCGATAAACGCGACCAGCATGGAGAAGAGCGCAGGATAATCGTAGGGGTAAATCGGCGTGGCGTGACCGAGGATTTTCACCCAGATGGTCGGCCCCAGTATCATCAAAATGACGGCAGTCAGCAGCCCTGCCCAGCCGCCCATCATCGCGCCGCGCGTGGTCAGTTTCGACCAGTACATTGAGATGATGATAATCGGGAAGTTACAACTGGCGGCGATGGAGAAGGCCAGCCCGACCATGAAGGCGATGTTCTGGTTCTCAAACAGGATACCGAGCGAAATGGCCACCACACCCAGCACCAGTACGGTGATTTTCGAGACTTTCAGCTCATCACGCTCCGTCGCTTTCCCTTTCTTGATCACGTTAGAGTAGAGATCGTGGGATACGGCAGAGGCACCTGCTAGCGTGAGTCCGGCAACGACGGCCAGAATAGTGGCAAAAGCCACGGCGGAGATGAAACCGAGGAAGAAGTCGCCGCCGACTGCATCCGCCAGATGCACCGCTGCCATGTTATTCCCACCAATGAGCGCGCCTGTCGCGTCCTTAAACTCAGGGTTGGCGCTCACGAGCAGGATGGCACCGAAACCGATGATGAAGGTCAGGAAGTAGAAATAGCCCATGAACCCTGTGGCGTAGAACACGCTTTTACGCGCTTCTTTCGCATCGCTGACCGTGAAGAAACGCATCAGAATATGCGGTAGGCCAGCCGTACCGAACATCAGACCCAACCCGAGAGACAACGCGGATATCGGGTCGGAAACCAGCCCGCCGGGACTCATGATCGAGGCCCCTTTCGGGTGAACCGCCATCGCCTGTTTGAACAACTCGTCAAAGCTGAAACCCACGGATTTCATTACCATGATGGCCATGAAGGTGGCACCAAATAGCAGCAGGACGGCTTTAATAATCTGTACCCAGGTGGTGGCGAGCATGCCGCCAAACATCACGTACATCACCATCAAAATACCGACCAGTATTACGGCCACATGGTAGTTGAGGCCAAACAGCAGCTCGATGAGTTTCCCTGCGCCGACCATCTGTGCAATCAGGTATAGGGCGACAACCACCAGAGAGCCACAGGCTGACAGGCTACGGATGGGGCGCTGTTGCAAACGGTAGGACGCGACATCCGCAAAAGTGTAACGTCCGAGGTTACGTAACCGTTCCGCAATCAGAAACAGGATAATCGGCCAGCCGACCAAAAAGCCGAGTGAATAAATCAGACCGTCGTAACCGGAGGTATAGACCAGCGCGGAAATACCGAGGAAGGACGCGGCAGACATATAGTCGCCCGCAATAGCCAATCCGTTCTGGAAACCGGTAATGTTGCCGCCAGCCGTGTAGTAATCGCTACGTGAACGCGTTCTTTTCGACGCCCAGTAGGTGATATACAACGTCCCGCCGACGAACAGCAGAAACATCACGATGGCCTGAATATTCAACGGCTGGCGTTGGACATCACCCGTGAGGGCATCTGCCGCCCACGCAAGCACAGGCAGCACCAACAATCCTAACAGCATCATAAAGCGTATTTTCATTGCTTTACCTCATCCAGTAACTGCTTGGTCAGATGATCAAATTCACCGTTAGCGCGATACACATAGACGCCGGTCAGAATGAAGGAAATCGCAATCAACCCTACGCCAATCGGAATGCCGCGGGTAATGCTGGAGCCTGGGCCGATCGGTGTTCCCAACCAGCCGGGCGCAAAAGCGATCAGCAAAATAAAACCGACATAAAGCACCAGCATGATCAGTGAAAGAAACGCAGCGAAACGCTGCCGCTTATTGACCAGTTCTCTGAATAAGGGGTTACTTTCAATCCGTTGATAAATGTCGTCATTCATCGTAAGTCTCCAGTAATCTATAAGGTTGAGTGCTGCCGCAATATCACCGCCTGATTTATCGTCAGCCACATCCCCGCAAGCCACGTTATGGCTTACGGGGATAAGAGAGCGGTGAGGCAGGAGTTATTGAGAAGCGGTACTCATGGCCTGCTTTTCTTCGAGCAGTTTTTCGACGACGCCAGGATCGGCCAGCGTTGAGGTATCCCCCAGATTGCTGGTGTCACCGGCGGCGATTTTACGCAAAATACGACGCATGATTTTGCCAGAGCGCGTTTTCGGTAAGGAATCCGTCCAGTGCAGGATATCCGGGGTGGCAATCGGGCCAATTTCCTTACGCACCCAGTTGCGCACTTCCGTATACAGCTCGCTGGACGGCTCTTCGCCGTGGTTCAGCGTGATGTAGGCGTAAATAGCCTGACCTTTCATATGGTGTGGAATGCCGACCACAGCCGCTTCGGCGATCTTAGGGTGTGCAACGAGCGCCGATTCGATTTCCGCCGTCCCCAGACGGTGCCCGGAAACGTTCAGTACGTCGTCAACACGACCCGTGATCCAGTAATAGCCATCTTCATCACGGCGTGCGCCATCGCCGCTGAAGTACATGCCTTTAAAGGTGGAAAAATAGGTTTGCTCGAAGCGGTCGTGATCGCCAAACAGGGTTCTTGCCTGACCCGGCCAGGAGTCCACAATCACCAGATTACCCTCAACGGCACCTTCTTGTGGATTACCGAGGTTATCGACGAGCGCCGGCTGTACGCCGAAGAACGGGCGCGTCGCGGAGCCTGCTTTCGTTTCGATGGCACCTGGCAGCGGGGTGATCATGAAACCTCCGGTCTCTGTTTGCCACCAGGTATCAACGATAGGGCATTTACCCTTGCCGATTTTGTTGAAATACCACTCCCAGGCTTCCGGGTTGATCGGTTCGCCGACGGAACCCATGATCCGGAGCGATTCACGCGATGTGCCCTCGATCGCTTTATCACCTTCCGCCATCAGAGCACGAATTGCAGTCGGCGCGGTGTAGAGAATATTGACCTGATGCTTATCGACCACTTGCGCCATACGGCGCGCATCTGGCCAGGTTGGCACGCCTTCGAACATCAGCGTAATCGCGCCGCACGCCAACGGGCCGTAAAGCAGGTAGCTATGCCCCGTGACCCAGCCGACATCCGCCGTACACCAGTAGATGTCACCGGGGTGGTAGTCGAAAACATATTTGAAGGTCAGCGCGGCATAGACCAGATAGCCGCCAGTCGTATGCAATACGCCTTTGGGTTTACCGGTCGAGCCTGATGTGTAAAGGATAAATAACGGATCTTCCGCGTTCATCTCTTCTGGAGGACAGTGGTCGTCTGCTTTTTCAATCAGATCGTGCCACCACAGATCGCGTCCCTCCTGCCATGCATTGATCTTACCCGTGCGACGGAAAACGATCACGCTGGTAATGGTGGTGACGTTCGGGTTCTTTAACGCCTCATCAATATTCTTTTTCAGCGGAATCACACGTCCGGCACGTATACCTTCATCGGCTGTGATGACCAACTTAGCGCTGGAATCGATGATACGCCCGGAAATCGCTTCGGGAGAGAACCCGCCGAAGATCACCGAGTGAATGGCCCCGATTCTGGCGCAGGCCAGCATGGCCACCGCCGCTTCCGGCACCATCGGCATATAAATGGCCACGACATCACCTTTCTTAACGCCCTGCGACTTCAGCACATTGGCGAAGCGGCACACGGACTGATGCAATTCACGATAGGTGATCGTTTTACTTTCGGTCGCGTCATCTCCTTCCCAAATGATGGCGGTTTGATCGCCACGTTCGGCCAGATGGCGATCCAGACAGTTCGCTGCCACATTTAGCGTGCCGTCTTCAAACCAGCGAATACGGATATGGCCAGGATCGAATGAGGTGTTCTTGATCGTGTTATAGGGTTTGATCCAATCGACGATCTTTCCCTGCTCACCCCAGAAGGCGGCGGGATCGTCAACGGACAGCCGATACATATTTTCGTATTGCTGGGCATTTATCAGTGCATTTTCTGCAATTGCAGCGGGAATGATGTGTTTATTATGTTGTGTCATAGCGCTTCTCCTTAAACATGTTAATGTTATGTCAAATAATGGTTAATTGTAGTTAACCTATTATCTTTGTTTCTTTTTTGCGCGATTGATCACGCAATGCAGGAAAGGCAATGAAACGTTACGTATAAAGGTTAATGCCGATCGTTTAAGCATCGAGATACCGGGGGCGACTACGGTGCAAGGTGTCCCTGCGGGAACCTCATCACCGTGCTTCCCCCTAAATCCACGCTTAAGTGAACAGCATTAACATATAAAGATAGTCTTTTAGCTCAGAAAACAGGCTGTTTCTTCGTGGTAGCTAAAACGTGGTAAGTGATACATGTCACAAGATGAAAGTCAGTCGAATTATTGGTGCAGTTACAATGCCATTAACGATCAATTTATTGTTTTCAATAGATTACATCTATTGTTATTAAATTTTTGATCGCCATTTACGATCAAAAGGTGTAAAAATCCCGCTTATTCAGCCGATAACAAAAATCCTGTTCAGAGTATATTTCTATGCAAGACTGCTATTTAGCGCGTTCAACGGCGGCCTGTTTGTTGTAATTTTGTTCTCATTGTTAGCCATATGTAGGCTATTAATGAAATAGATTTATCTGATTATCAAAGGCAGATAAATGTGAATAATCTACACTTTATGGATGCTATACAGTACAGATGTGAGCCTGCTTAAAAAGGGTCGGTATGCCGTCTGCTACCCGCAGACTAAAAGAAAGATGATGTGTTATTTTTTTGTGTTTTATTCAAAAATATCCGGTTTCCAAAAATAAATAACATGATATACCCAACATCAGTTGACGCTGAAATAAGTCGGTAGAGGTTTGCGCCACGGTAGCTTAAGGACGTGTGAATTGTTCCGGTTAGCGAAGATGACTCTTTTCATGAGCGATTCTCTGGGGCGGGGAAGAACACTATTAATCCGGAAACCTTTTAAATTCCGGTAGGTTGATTGCTTATCAATGGTGTGCCGTGACGTTATGGTGCGCTGTGAGGTATTTCTTACATAGCATGATGCAGAGGAAACAATGAGTCTGATATTTGGCCAGAATGAGATTTTAGGCATACTTTCTCAACCCGTTCAGAACGAACGGCGTGCTGTCGCGGTCATTGACGAAAAATGTAAAGTCGTCTGTGCGAATTCTGCCTTTAACGACCATTTTGGATTACGCGCTGAAATGAATACGCCCGTCTCAATTGATGATGTTCTACCAGTCAATGTGAAGTTTGCCTATCACGACTTTATGACGAATTCCAACATGTTGAGTACGCGTGTGGTTTCGGATCTGTTGTCTGATGGCTTTGCTAAAAAGCAGTTGAATACACTGTCTTTTTCCAAGCTGAACGTTGAAAACCGAGTGCTTTCTTTGTTGATCCTGAATCAGGATACTGTTGAGCCTTCAACAAACCTGGCGTCATAAACTTGGGTTACTGTAGATTCCTCTGACCATAAACGTGTCGATAGGTATGTATTTACCAGTGGAAAATAACGATAAAACAAAAACTATTGTGATAAATAACGTTGTTGTTATTACTTTAGCTTTATTTTAGCAATCGCAATCGATTGCGCTGGTTATTCTCTGATATTCGTTGAGCGGTCGTCGAACGATAAGGCAGCGTAAATTTTTCGTGAGTATAGAGTAAACGACTTTATTTATTCCTCGCGATAATGTGAAAAATATAGGGTTATATATTTTACTGCATATAGCATATCTTGCATGTAGCATATCTTTTAAATGTCAGTAGCGAAACGTTTCGCTCGCGTTTTGTTTTCCTTCTTGCCGATTTATTTTTTCTTCCATCTGTTCGTGAACTATTCTTTTCTCCATCATCATGGTTGACTAAACACAGAGAATAAATTCTGGAAATATGCTGGGGTTTTAACGCGTGGCCCTATAACATATGGCGAATAGATAATTAGACTAGCGTATCATTATTGATGAGATTAAACTAATAACCCTCTTATCGCCGCATGACACTATTCGATAAACATCGACGTCAATTTTTTACTGATAAAGATATTGATGCACATCTGCTGACCAACACTGACAACGGATTTTCTTAAAAATTTCTTATTAATAACGAATAATTTCAATTATTTTTCTATTTCCCGCCCTCTTTTTTATCCCCTCACTGGACATCACTCCTGAAAACAGGCGTTTCTTATGCGATGGGGATACATCATGGTCAAATTTCGAACCCATCTGTTGGCGCCTACCTTACGCGCCGGGGTACTTGGGGCATCATTTACCTCCCGAGTGAAAACACTGCTGGCATTTCGCTGGTAAAACACCAAAAATATTCTCCGTTTGTTTGTTATCACTCGCCGCGTAAACGGAAATCTGACGCATATATATCAATCTGTTGATAGGGAAAAAGGCGTAGCATACCCCTCAACGGGTATTTTCGGCGTAGCCTCTTCATATGGGATGTCATCATGCAGTTACTGAACCTGAAACAAGCTCGCCTGTTGAGCTTTTTCTTTATCATGGGTGGCCTGCTTGTATTGCTGCCTTTACGCTTACTGGCCTGTTTTATTGCTGGTTTTTTGGTGTATGAAATTGTGAATTTGCTGACGCCTTATTTTCAACGGGTCATCAGCGGTAAGCGCGCTCGTTGGATTGTGGTCGCGGTGATCAGCACGCTGGTGGTCAGCCTGTTGAGTTTACTGTTTGGCAGCCTGGTGGGGCTGTTGATGCAGGAAATGAAGGACACCGCCGCGTTTAATGTACGTATTGGTTACATCCTCAATGACATCCAGCAGCAGATCGCGCATTACTTACCGGGGTATCTGCCGGTCAGTGTTGAAGAGCTTCAGCGCGAGTTACTGCAATGGGTTCAGGAACATATTGTGATGTTGCAGAACATGGGAAAAAGTTTCCTGCATGGATTTGTGACGATGCTGATTGGTATGGTGCTTGGCGCGATTGTCTCGCTTTACAGCGTCGATCAGAGTACGGAAAAACCGTTACTCAAAGCAGAACTACTGCGTCGGGTTACGTTGCTGTCGGCATCATTCCGCAATATTGTTTTTGCTCAGGTTAAAATTTCTGTGGTTAATACGGTGCTGTCTGCCATTTTTATTCTTGGCGCGCTGCCGCTGTGCGGCATTCATCTGCCGTTTGCCAAAACGCTGGTGGTGCTCACCTTCATTTTCGGCCTGCTGCCAGTGATTGGTAACCTCATCTCCAACTCCATCGTTTTCCTGTCCGGCTTATCACTTTCGCTACCAATCGCGCTGGTGGCGCTGGTGTACTTGATGCTGATTCACAAGCTTGAGTATTTCCTCAATGCACAAATTGTTGGGACGCGGATCAAAGCCCATGCGTGGGAAATCCTGCTGGCGATGTTGGTGTTTGAAGCGGCATTTGGGCTGTCTGGTGTGATTGCGGCGCCAATCTATTACGCCTATCTGAAAAGTGAATTGAAAGACGCTGCGCTGATTTAATTCTGCATTTTGGCAGGCGATTGATGCGAACGCCTGCCATATCCTGCTGGTTTCGTTCATCAATCAATAATGGTCTAAATGAATCAGCCCAATACGAGATTGGGCTGATTGCTTTTAGGTGATGTCGATTTTTAATGAAAGCTTGTTTTGAACTGGCGATAGTCTTCGATTACTGCTGTGCAGTAGCCACTTGGGGTTTCGTCTCTTCTGACTGAACGCCTAACGGGTTGTTACCCCAGCACTTCTCGTATTCCCAGCCGGTCAGCTCTTCTGCAACCGCACGAGCGTGAGGTGGGACATCGGCAATGGCACCGCCCGCTTTGATACGTGCAATTTCTTCCAGCAGGATGGCGTGGTTCTTACGATCCAGTTTCATCTGTGTTGTGTAGTAAATCGCAACCAGCGCAAGGCCGATAACGCCCAGCGAGAACACGCCAACAATCGCCTGGACGGCTGATTCCGGTTGTACTGACTGCCCGGAAACAAAGCCGAATTGGCTGAGCGTCCAACCCATCGCGAAAACAATCACAGAACGTACCATTTTGCCCGCAAACGTCATGGCTCCCGCATAAATGCCTTCACGGCGACGGCCGGTCAGCACTTCATCTACATCGGCCAGGAAGGTATAAACCGTCCAGGGAATGTAGTAGATGCCGCCTGTGCTCAGGCCAAATACGGCGGTAATGGCAAACAGAACGAAGATGGTCATGTCTTCTGACCAGTTCGTGAAATAGAGCGCGGCATAGGCGATAACGCTGACAATGACTACCATCAGTGCCAAACGGAATGGTCGTGCAAAGCCCATTTTGACGCAGATACCGATGAAGGCTGCGGTGGAAATGAGCTGCATAATGGAACTGAAGCTATTGAGGTGTGATACCAGCGCCGTATTCTGCTTCAGACCGAAGACGATGAAGTAGGTAAATGCGGAAGCGAAAAGCCACTCAGCGCCGAAGCCAAACAGGTACATTCCCAGATGTTTGCGGAAAATACGCAGGCGGAAGGTGGAAACCATATCCACGCTCAGCTTCTTCATGGCTTGCCACAGACCGGATGTACTTTCACGGACGATTTCGTTTACCGGACGCTCCCAGGATGTCATATACAGCGCGATCATCGCTGCACACATAATGGCGCCGTAGACCAGGCCGGTGTAGAAGAATGGCGTCGCGGAATCTTTACCGTAAATGGCAATAAACTGCCCAGGAATAAACGCCGCCAGGAAGTTGGCGATTTTACCGAAAATGGCTTTAGAACCCGTCAGCTTAGAGCGCAGTTTGAAATCGGAGGTCATTTCGGTAGCCAGCGTCTCATACGGCACCATGATCGAGGTGTAAATCAGCTCGAACAGCACGTACGTCGCCAGATAGTACCAGAAGCCAAAGCCCTCAACCCATAGCATGGGGTAGACCAGAACCAGTGGGACACCCAGCAAAATAAAGAAGCGGCGGCGGCCAAACCGGCGGCCAATACGGGTGTTGTAGAAGTTATCGCTAATGTAACCCATGATCGGGTTACTGATAGCATCGATGATGCTGGCAACGGAGAAAATGGCAGCAGCTTGAACCAATGTTAATCCACAAAATGTGGTGTAAAAGTACATCAGCCATGCGCCGCTGATAGCCAGCGCGCCACTGCCGAGCAGGTTCGCGCTGCCGTAGCAGAACGTATGTTTGAAAGAGATGAATTTATTCATGATCAGCCTAATTACAAATATGAAACAATATTTCAGTTCTGTTGAACTATCATTTCTTTATAATTTGCTCTATTGAAAAAAAAGTAAACTGACGATCACGCTTTCATGCACTTTTAATAACGATCTGTCAGGCAGATCATGAAATAAGATATTTTAATTTGCTTTTTATAATTTTATGATCCTGTGTTTATGTTCTTAATTTACAAGGTGTGTATGTTTATTACAGAAAAAGCGGTGCAGGTGACGAGGTGATAGTGAGTTCTGCTCTACAAATCGATAACGTACTGTGAAATAACACATTGACCTCGAAGAGGAAATGTCGCCATCATCCCACCCAGTTCAATTTACCGCCTTTCCTCATCAGGAGTCGTAACGTGAGTCATTTGCTGGTCTACGCCATTATTTATGTGATTTTTATTGCCGTGGTTGGGTTGTTTGCTTTTCAGGCCTGGTTACCGTCTTCCGCTCCACGCGGGTTGAGAGATCGTGCGGGGATTCTGGTTGGGATATTACGTTGCGTCACCCTGTTTCTCGTCGTTTCCGCAATGCAAATTCTGTTTCCCAATTCGCTGTTGGATAAGCTTGTCTGGCTGGTTGCCGCCGCGATGTTGCTGATCGCCGTTATTGGTGGGGGAATGAGTTGGTCGTCGCTGCCGTGGCTGGATGCAACAAAAGGGAAAAGCCGCACTTTAGCGCTGGGCGCCCAAAGTGCGTTATACCTTGTTTTACTTGGGTTTATCGTTATTTAAAGTCTTGTACCAGTGCGGCCACGGTGCGCTTTGCGCCGTGATCGCGCAGCTTCAGGTAGGCCTGCGTGATAGCGTTAAAGACATCGTGATTGGTTGACAGATCCTCGTCGAAAATCGCGCGAATATTGAGAAACGCACTGACCCGTTCGGCGCTATCTGAGGTTTCCGCAACGGCGTGCCCGAGCTTGTCAGAAAGCGGATCGCGGATTTCAATGGGGTTGCCCGCATCGTCTTTGCCGCTGACATAGCGCATCCAGCCAGCGATGCCCAATGCCAGACAGCGATAGTCTCCCCCGTTGTTCACATGCCAACGGAGCGACTCCAGCATGCGCTGAGGCAGTTTCTGTGAACCGTCCATGGCGATTTGCCAGGTTCGATGCTTCAGCGCCGGGTTGGAAAAGCGGGTAAGTAACTGAACGGCATAGTCTTTCAGATCGATATCCACCACGCTGAGCGTCGGCGCCTGCTCCAGCAGCATAAGATGAGAGACAGCCCGGCGGTAGTTTTCATCATTCATACAGTCGCTGACGTGATCATAACCAGCGAGATAGCCCAGATAGGCCAGAAATGAGTGGCTGCCGTTCAGCATTCGCAGCTTCATTTCTTCAAACGGCAGCACATCGTGCACCAATTGTACGCCTACCTTTTCCCACTCGGGACGTCCAGCGATGAAATGATCTTCGATTACCCACTGAATAAAAGGCTCGCAGGCTATCGCACAGGGATCGGCAACGCCAAGGCGATCGGCAATGTCCTGTAGGACTTCAGGCGTCGCGGCAGGGACAATCCGATCCACCATCGTATTTGGGAAGGAAACATGAGTTTTGATCCAATCGATCAGCGTCTGATCGTTGATCCCCGCAGATTCCAACACGGCAGCTTGGGCCGTTTTACCATTTTCCGGCACATTATCACAGGAAAGCACGGTGAACGGCGCGATCCCTCGTTCGTGACGTAAACGTAACGCTTCTGCCAGCAGGCCTGGTACGGAAGCGGGATGACGAGGATCGACAAGATCCTGCTGAATCAGTTTATTGGTACGATCCAACTTGCCGCTCGTACCGTCCATACAATAGCCTTTTTCGGTAATTGTCAGAGAAACGATGGCCGTTTCTGGGGAGGCGAGTTTCTCAATAATAGCGCTGATGCCTTCTATTCTGGCATGTAGCGATTCGCACACGGCTCCGATGACTATTGGCTGACTGTTCGCCGCGGATTTTTCCAACACGGTAAACAGGTGATCCTGCTGGCGCAGCGCATTGATCATGGTGTCGTCGCTGAAGAGCACGACTTCACAAATCCCCCAGTCTCCTCCCACCTTATTCAGCACGCGATCGGTAAGCAACGCCTGATGAGCGCGATGAAAAGCACCAAAACCGATATGGACGATGCGCGGCTTCAGCACCTGGCGATCGTAGTGGGGAAATTGGACGCTGGCAGGCAATTCGCACGAGGCGATATTTTTTATTTTATCAGTCATTTATTGCGCTTTCGGTGGGGGGAGCCATGCTGTTAAAAATAGCTGTGATTTACCGGTGGTGCAATACGCGGTGCATAATAAGCGGAGGGAACGTGAGAAACACGTTGGAAACCCGAATCGGTTTCCAACGTGTCATGGCGATTACGAACGGTTGGCGTCGGCCGCTGCCGTAGTCGTCTGTGACTCAATCGGTAAGGCGTTTTGTACCGCATTGAGGCTGTCTTGCGGCTGTGCTTCTGGTGCAGCAGCAGATTCAACTGGAATAGCTGGCGTGGTTTGTTCGGCCAGACCGTTGATTTTAGTCGGCATACCAGAACGTCTTTGGATTGCCTGATCGACTTCGCTGCTGTTCACGCTCGCATCTGCCAGAACCTTGTTCACTTTTGGCGTCATGCTGATCGGAGCCGGGGAATCGGAATGGAATTCTTCAACCGTGCGGGACAGCGGATTGTGAACTTCAACATAGCGTGAACCGTCTGGCTCGACGGTGGCTTTCACGGGTTCATTGATGAATTGAACGCGTGTACCGACCGGAACGTTGTTGAACAGATATTTGATATCATCGGCACGCAGACGCACGCAGCCGTGGCTGACGCGCAGGCCAATGCCGAAATTGGCGTTGGTGCCGTGGATCGCGTACAGATTACCGATGTACAGTGCGTACAGCCCCATCGGGTTATCCGGGCCTGCCGGGAAGACTTTTTGCAGTGTTTCACCGCGTGCGGCGTATTCTGCGTGCATCTTGGCGGTTGGCGTCCAGGTTGGGCCTGCTTTCTTGCGCTGAACGGAGGTTGTCCAGTTAATCGGCGTATCTTTACCTAATTCACCAATCCCGATGGGCAGTACGACTACGGTCTTGGAGCCTTTCGGATAGTAATACAGACGCATTTCAGCACTATTGATCACAATGCCTTCACGCGGGGCGTCCGGCAGAATCAATTGATGAGGGATCACCATTTTGCTGCCGGGGATCGGCAGGTAAACGTCGGCATCCGGGTTGGCTTCCATCATGTTGCTCAGACCCATTTGAAACTGTGCTGCAAAATGTTCCAACGGCTGCGTGCTGTCTTCCGGTACGGTGATTTCGATATTTTCGCCTACCAGTCGACTATTTGCCGCAGGCAGAGGATAAACAACGGCAAAAGCGGCCTGGCTAAATGCGGCGGCGGCAAGAACTAAAGTAAAGATCGCGCGAATACTCATTTTCGTTTCTTTATTTGAGTGGTAAATGCACCCCCCGAATCAGGAGGCTGGTCTGCTAGGGTCGATGACGACCGGATGCGCATTATATGTGCAGAATAGCCCCTGAGGGAAATAAGATGTGTAACTAATCACACTTTTTAGCGCTCGAGTGAAAGACAAGTCAATTTTCCTCTTCCAGCGTGGGTTTGTTAAAACGGCGATTAGCCAATACCGGTAGTGCCTGACGAGCGTAGGCCAGTCGTTCGGGTTCAATATCCGCATAGATGAGAACTGGAGTTTCCGGTGCCTGAACCACGACAACGCCTAAAGGATCGACCACCATGCTGTTGCCAATATTCTTGACGCCGCATTCACCAACGGCGACGAGATAGGTGGTGTTTTCCAGTGCTCTGGCGCGCACCAGAAGTTCCCAGTGCGCCTCTTTCAGCGGCCCTTTAATCCAGGCGGAGGGAAGCACCAGCACGTCTGCGCCATCCAGCACCAGACGGCGAGCAAGTTCAGGGAAGCGAATGTCATAGCACGTCATCAGCCCGACATTCAGCCCGGCGATGGTCAATAACGGCGGAATCGCATCGCCTGCCAGTACGTTTTCCGATTCCTGTACGGCAAACGCATCATACAAATGCAGCTTTCGGTATTGGGCAACGATCTCGCCGTTGCGCAGCGCCAGCAGCGTATTCCAGACTTTCCCTTCTCCGTTTGGGATATGCACACACAGCAGGGTCGTCAGGGAACTCCCTTTGCTGGCTTCCAACAGGTGCGATATAAACGGGCCATCAAGCGGCTGAGCAGCGGTGAGCACCATGTTGGGATTGGTGATATCGCGCGCCAGTACGCCTTCAGGCAGAACCAGCAGATCGGCCCCGTTTTGCTGTGCTGCCGACATATACTCAACGATTGTCGTGGCGTTTTTTTGCCATTCGCGGTCAACGGCGAATTGTCCCAGCGCGACTTTCATGCGTGCTCCTTCTTTGCCTGATTAATCACGTTTCGCTGGCATCATGCGCAGCAGCGTGTTGTCTTTCATCACATAGTGGTGGAACAGGGCGGCTGCGCTATGCAAAGCAATCAGCCAGTAGCCCAGCGGGGCCAGCGTTTCGTGCCAGCCAATCAGCGTTTCGGCAAGGTCGAAATTTGGCGTCGCCGCGGTTGGCATCCCGATACCGAACAGCATCCAGTCTCGGCCATTGTAGTAACGTGACCCCACGCCCAGTATTGGCAGCGCGATAAACAGCAGGTAAATGACCGCGTGAGTGAGTGAACCCAGCGCATGTTGCCAACGGGATGGCGGTGGCGTAATCGCGGGTGAGGCATGACGATGGCGTAAGAACAGGCGAGCCAGCATAAGAGCCAGTATGGCGACGCCACAGCTAAAATGCGTCACGATCATCACGGTACGCAGCAGCGAACCTCGTTCAGCGAATCCGCGTAGTTCTATCGTGGCATAGGTAACAACGAGCAAAATAAAAACCAGCCAGTGCAGGGCAATCTGCGATGGTGCGAACTTTCCTTTCATGTTCCGTCCTCTGCAACGTTGAGATCGAGGTAACATCGTAATCAGCGAATAATCCCATAAAGTATAAGGTAACACGCCGCTTGTCAGCCCCTCTTTACCCTGCCTGACAATCTGGGGTATCGGCGTTGGCTTCTCTGGCATTCAACGTTGTTGCGATAAAGGAAAGAGGCAACGGCCTGTAAGGGGGGAGACCAGGGATGGCACGCCATAAAAAAACCGGCCGAAGCCGGTTTGGTAAGGGATATTATTCCTGCGGGTTTTTCTCTGCCTTGCCGGCCATCATGGTCAGGAAGTCAAAGCGGCGGCGCAGATCTAGCTCTGCCTCTTCATAGAGCTGCGCGGTTTCTTCCGGCATCATGCTATTCAGGCGGCGGAAACGTTGCTCTTTCAGCAGCGTTTCGCTCAGGCTGCTTGATGGAGGACGAGAATCCGTCATCAGCGCGGCTTTACCTTCCTCGGCGCGACGCGGGTCGAAGCGGTAAAGCGGCCAGAAGCCGGTTGCCGTTAATTGGCGCATCTGATCGTGGCTGAATGCCAGATCGTAGCCGTGCTCTTCACACGGGCTGTACGCGATAATCAGTGAGGGGCCGGGCCACGCCTCGGCTTCCTGAATCGCCTTCACCGTTTGGTTCAATTGCGCCCCCAGCGAGATCTGTGCGACGTAAACGTGGCCGTACATCATGACGTTGATGCCCAGATCTTTACGCGCTTTGCGTTTGCCTTTCTCGCCAAATTTCGTCACCGCACCCAGCGGTGTCGCTTTGGACTGCTGACCGCCAGTGTTGGAATAACACTGGGTATCCAGCACCAGTACGTTGACGTTTTCGCTCAGGCTCATGACGTGATCCAACCCGCCGTAGCCGATATCGTACGCCCAGCCGTCCCCGCCGATGAGCCAGATGGATTTATCGACAAAGTGATCGGCTTCACTGGCCAGCACGCTGGCGTCGGAATCAGGGATGGCTGCCAGTAATCCACGTAGCTGTGCAATCTGCTGACGGCGAAGGTCGGGTGCGATGGACTCTTCCTGCAACGCGCTCACCAGATCCACTGGCAACTGCGGAGCCAGCTTGTTGAGCAAACGCACGGCACGCTGACGGTGTTGATCGACGCTCAGGCGGAAGCCCAGACCGAACTCGGCGTTATCTTCGAATAGCGAGTTAGCCCAGGCCGGACCGCGACCATTGGCATCGGTCGTCCACGGTGTCGTTGGCAAGTTACCGCCGTAAATAGACGAACAACCTGTCGCATTCGCTACCAGCAAACGATCGCCATAGAGCTGGGTCAGCAGTTTGATGTACGGGGTTTCGCCACAGCCGGAACAGGCACCAGAGTACTCGAACAGCGGTGAAATCAACTGAGAAGTACGGATATCGATACGTTCCAGCGTGGATTTGTCGATTTCCGGCAGTTGCAGGAAGAAATCGAAATTCTCTTTTTCCGCCGTCAGATTGTCCAGACGGGATTCCATATTGATGGCTTTGATTTCTGGGTTCTGACGATCTTTAGCAGGGCAGACTTCCACGCACAGGTTACAGCCGGTGCAGTCTTCTGGCGCGACCTGCAACACGTATTTCTGACCGCGCATATCGCGGGCTTTCACATCCAGCGATTGCAGTGAAGCGGGGGCGTTTTCCATGGCATCGGGCTGGACGACCTTGGCGCGGATGGCCGAGTGCGGGCAGGCGGCGACGCAGTGGTTACACTGTGTACAGAGCTGCGGTTGCCACAGCGGAATTTCTTCCGCAATATTGCGTTTTTCCCACTTGGTGGTGCCCGTCGGCCAGGTGCCATCGGGCGGCAGAGCGGAAACGGGCAGCGTATCGCCTAATCCCGCCAGCATGGCGGCGGTGACGGTCTTGACGAAATCGGGTGCCGCGTCGGACACCACTGGCGGGCGCTGTGGGCTGTCTGGATTGACGGCTTCACGCGGGACTTCTGCCAACACTTCCAGCGTGGCGCTCAGCGCCTGCCAGTTACGTTCAACCAACTCTTGCCCTTTACTGCCATAGCTCTTGGCGATAGCGGCACGCAGTTTTTCCACCGCGACATCGGCGGGCAGAATTTGTGACAGGTGGAAGAACGCCATCTGCATGACGGTATTGATGCGCGCGCCGAGATGGCATTCGCGGGCAATCTTGGCGGCGTTGATGCAGTAGACGCGGGCATGACGTTGATTCAGGCCCGCCTGCACTTCCTGTGGTAAATGGTGCCAGAGTTCGTCGCTGCTATACGGCGAGTTGATCAGGAAAATACCGCCGGGCTTCAGCCGTTCGACCATGCTGTACTTGTCGATAAACTGCCACTGATGGCAGGCGACGAAATCTGCCTGATCGATCAGATAAGCGGAGTTGATCGGATGTGGGCCGACTCGCATGTGGGAAACGGTCAGACTACCGGCTTTCTTCGAGTCATAGACAAAGTAGCCCTGTACAAACAGCGGCGTGGTTTCACCGACGATTTTGATCGCGTTCTTGGTCGCAGAAACGGTGCCATCGCTACCCAGACCGTAGAACAGCGCTTCGAGCGACGCGCTGCTGGGAAAATGCGGTTCTGGCAGCGGTAGCGACAAATGAGTCACGTCATCGTAAATCCCCACGGTGAAGCGCGGTCGTGGGTTGGCAAGTGCTAACTCATTAAAGATGGCTTGCACACACTGTGGGGTAAATTCTTTGGAAGACAGTCCGTAACGACCGCCAATTACGCGTGGCATAAGTGAACGCTCACCTGCGGAGAATGCCTCGGCCAGCGTGGTCATCACATCGAGGTACAGCGGTTCTGCCAGCGCACCCGGTTCTTTCGTGCGATCCAGCACTGCAATGCTCTTCGCCGTTTGTGGAATCACCGCCAGCAGATGTTTCGCGGAGAACGGACGATAGAGGCGGATTTTCACCACGCCGACTTTCTCGCCGCGCGTTAACAGCGTATCAACGACTTCTTCGCAGGTGCCGACGCCGGACCCCATCAGCACGACAATTTTGGTCGCTTCCGGGTGGCCGTAATATTCAAATGGCTGGTACTGGCGTCCTGTTACGGCGGAGAAATCGTTCATCGCCTGCTCAACGTGCTCATATGCCGCGTCGTACCAACGGTTGGTGGCCTCACGCGCCTGGAAGAAAGTATCCGGGTTGGAGGCTGTCCCACGAATAACCGGACGCTCCGGTGTGAGCGCTCGCTCACGGTGTGCGTCAATGGCTGTCTGCGGTAGAAGCTGGCGGATCGTGTCATCGCCCAGCGGTTCAATCTTATTGATTTCGTGTGAGGTACGGAAACCGTCAAAGAAATGAATAAACGGCAAGCGGCTATTCAGGCTGGCGATTTGCGAAATCAGCGCGAAGTCCTGCGCTTCCTGCACATTGCTGGCACACAGCATGGCGCAGCCTGTCTGGCGCACGGCCATGACGTCAGAATGATCGCAGAAGATAGACAGCGCATGCGTTGCCACCGTGCGAGCCGCGACGTGTAGGACGAATGGCGTCAGTTCACCGGCCAGCTTATACAGCGTGGGGATCATCAGCAGCAGACCCTGCGATGAGGTAAACGTGGTGGCGAGTGTGCCGGTTTGTAATGCACCGTGGACGGTCGCGATCGCGCCGCCTTCCGATTGCATTTCAACCACGCGGGGGGTGTCTCCCCATATATTTACCCCGCCGTCGCTCGACCAGGCCGCAGCGTGTTCAGCCATGCTGGAACTGGGGGTGATCGGGTAAATGGCGATGACTTCATTGGTGCGCCACGCCACAGAGGCGACGGCGTTATTAGCATCGGTGGTGATCATGACTTATAGCCTTTTTGCTCACTAAGCCATTCATTCTATAAGGTCTTTTCGGACGGTTAAAATGACCTGGCATAAACGAAACGACGATTTTTATTGAGGGATTATCGCATTTCAGGAAAAAAGAGGGTGGAACGATGTCAGCGGAGTTGTATCAATATATGTTTATATCCATCGCTTTTCACGCTGCGGTTATCATCAAAGGAAACCAGTGTTTCCTAAATATGCGCATGATTATACACCTCAGTGCGGGTTGATGTCTTTTTGTACCTATTCAAAGGTACTGATGCATGATTTTGTTTGCTCATTACTGCCATGACAGGTAGCGTTCTTATACTAAAATAACATTTGTAATGAATGTATAAAGGAACCGAACGATGGAAAATGATGAAATAAAAAATAAATTGGTTTCCGTTCTCGCTGCACAACAGACACAGGGGAAAACGCCAGAGCAGGCCGTCGAACACATCCTTCAGGCATTGGGTGGACGAGCAGGTGATGTGTCCCGTATTTCTGTTTTGACGCCGACATTGATTGCCGATGTGCTTTATACCGTGTATCAGGATGCGATCACTCCCCGGCAAATTGCGGTGATTTTACGCAAACTGGGCTATGCGGCTCGCGGCATAGCCGCTGCATTACATGCCATCTATCCGCCATTGGCGGCTCACGACATCGGCCAGTTGTTGCAGAACCCAGAACTCTATCCGACGATCGATCGTGCTGCGCTACTCGATGCACTGACCCACGCAAAATTTTCCCCAGCGGAAAGCGAACAGGTTGCTGAGGCTCTCGGCGTTTAACTACCGAGCGATGTAATAATCTACCATTGTGAGACAATCAGGCTTCCGCTTTCCTGTCGCCGCGCTCGGCGAGTGAGCACATGTTAGCGGGGTAACCCACTCATTCAAAAAAAAGAGCAGGCCGCGTTGGCTTGCTCCTTCATGAAGAGTGAGGTGGGCGATTATGCTGTAGCGTGGCCAACCATTTGCACCAGCATCTTACGCCATGCATCGACCTGACCGAGGTAATTGGCCGCAGGGATTTGCTGGACATTCCCGTTGGCATCTTCCAGTGCAAAAGTAGGGAAACCTTGTCCACGCACTTTCGCCAATAATTCCCGGCTGGCGCTGATGTGTTTTGACAGCGCTTCTGCCTGGATAAAGGCAAATTCTGTACAGAAGGCATTGCCATCCAGACCAATCTCTTCCGCACACTGGCGCAGGACGGCAGGGTCAGCGATTTTTAGCCCGAAAACGTAGTGCGCCCGCTCAATTTGATACAGCATCGCCATACCTTTGTCATCCATCGCTTCCGCAGCCAGTACGGCAGCCGTCGGCGGCGCAGAATCCAGAACGACGCTGGTGTCGCGCAACAACCCTTCGTAATAGTTTTCCCCAAAGGGTTGACCGGTCATTTGCGCAATACGGTGATCGTGCGGGATCACATAATCGTGCCACTCCGGGGTGATGGTACGGCTATTGCTGCCGGTCATCATACCGCCGCCATGGAGGATCAGATCCAGCCCGTCAATCTCCTGCGCGGCGAGCGCGAGTGGGGCGGCGCCGTAGCACCAGCCGCACAAGGGATCGTAAATGTAATGCAGTCTTACTGTGGCCACTTCGCTTCACCTTTCAGGACTTGGGCTCCCAGCTCAAGGCTCGACTCTTCTTTCAGCGTCGGGTAGTGTTTCTTCATTGCCGCGATCAGCTCGGCAGAATCTTTCGCTTTTGTCAGTTCTTTTTCCACGGTCTCCAGATATTGCAGCGTGAACACCACGTTTTTCAGGGTGTACTCGGTTGGCGCAATAAAGTGACCTGGCACGACAGTGGTCGGCTTCAGCGCTTCAATGGATTTCAGCGTTTCACGCCAGTGGGCGCGAGATTCCTTCGTTTGGGTATCTGCAAGCCAGACGTGGACGTTAGCAGACACCGGAATACCACCGACAACGGCTTTCAGAGAAGGGATCCATACAAAAGTGCGATCTGGCGTTGGCCCTTTCAGCCCTTTCACTTCCAGTTTTTTGCCGTCAACGGTAAAGCTATCGCCTTCCAGCGGTTGAGGAACCACGATCTCTTTCGGCGCGTTTTCTTTCAGTACCGGGCCCCAGTGCGCCACTTTGCCGTCTTTGCTGGCGTTGATGGCGTCGATAGTGGCTTGGGTTGCAATGATTTTTGCGTCAGGGAATGCCGCTTTAATCACGTCCAGACCAAAATAGTAGTCAGGATCGGAATGGCTGATGTAGACGGTAGTCAGTTTTTTTCCGGTTGCTTTGATGCGATCAACCAGCGTTTGGGCATCGTTACGCTGGAACTGCGCATCGATCAGGGCAACTTCTTTATCGCCGCTGATAATTTCGGAGGACACAGCGAATACACTGGCTTCACCTGGATTAAATACATCGATTTTTAAGTCGGCAGCGTTAGCAGCAGAAGCCAGGCTCATTGAGGCCGCGAGCAAAGAGACGGTAAAAGCGATAGATTTAGACATGGTGATACTCCACAAGTATGACAGAAAGTGAGTGTATGTTATGTTGCATTAATCGTACGAAAAACCGCAAAATTGGCAATTATTTGTTGCATAAAACGGACTAATCTATGGATCGTATTACGGCAGCCGAAGTGTTTGTGACTATTATAGACCGCGGTAGCATGATTGCGGCGGCAGAGACGCTGGATATGTCCCGGGCAATGGTAACGCGCTATCTGGCGGAGATGGAAGCGTGGGCGGGGGCGCGATTATTGCACCGTACCACCCGCAAACTGAGCCTGACGGATGCGGGGGAAAAAACGCTGGCGCGCTGTCGGGAGATGCTGGTATTGACGGCAGACATGTGCGTCGAGGTCGATACCGACGATGCCACATTAAGCGGCCTGCTGCGCCTGAGCTGTTCGCAATCGCTGGCGCAGGGGGCGCTCGGGATGGCGATAACGGCTTTCCTGCGCCACCATCCTCGGGTCGCTATCGATCTGCAAATGAATAACCGTGCGGTGAATCTGGTTGAAGAACGTATCGATCTGGCGCTGCGCATCACCAATGAACTGGATCCCAATTTGATCGCCCGTCCACTGGCGAGCTGTGAGTCGGTGTTGTGCGCCTCTCCTTCTTACCTGAATGAGCACGGTATTCCACGGCAGCTCACCGATCTCTCGATTCATAACTGCCTGACCTATACCTATTTTGGCAAAAGCCTGTGGCATTTTTCCCGCGATGATGAAACGTTTACGATACCCGTCAGCGGGAACCTGAGCGGCAATGAATCACTAGTGCTGCTGGCTGGCGCACTGGAAGGGGCAGGGATTGCGCTGCAACCGCGCTATTCCGTGACACCTTACCTCGCCAGTGGACAGTTGGTGGCACTGTTGCCGGAATATCGCCCGCAGGCGATGGGGATTTATGGCATCTATACTTCGCGGCGCCAGATGCCCACCGCGCTGCGTACCCTGCTGGATTTTCTGGTGGAGTGGTTTGCTCACGATCCTCGCTGGCGGGCGCTGGCACTGCCATCAATGCAGTGACGGCACGCTAGCGCCGTAAGACAAGATCCAGACGGGAAGGGATGCTCGCGGCATACTGCCTGAGTTGCTCAGTGACAGTATCGACCAGCGCCGACGCAGGGCGGTGCAGTGGACGAATCAGGCTGACCGTAAAGGGGACATCGATGCTGAAAGGCCGCACGACCACGCCGGAGGCGGCATAATCCAGTGCGGTAAGCGGGTTGACGATGGACAGCCCGATGCCTGCCCGTACCATTGCACACACGGAGGCGGCGCTGTGAGTTTCCAGTACCATCCGGCGCGATACCCCCTGTTCCTGAAACAGCGTGTCCAGCAGTTGGCGATAGCTGTCGGCGCTCGACAGGCTGATAAAGGGGTGATTGGCAAAATCCTGTGGCGTGAGCACTGCTTTTTGCGCCAGCGGATGCCCGGCAGGCAGCACGCACACTTCATTAAGTAACATCAGCGTTTGCCGCTCTGTACCGGCTGGCGTGAGGCTGTTTTCCGTTAAGCCTAAATCGTGGCGCTGAGCCGACAGCCACTCTTCCAGCAGCGGCGACTCTTGCGGAATGATGTGCAGGTTAAGCTGCGGGTAGCGTGCCAGCAGTGATTTACAGGCATCGGGCAGCAGCGACTGTGAGAACACGGGCAGGCAGGCAATGGAAAGCTGCGCCTGCTCAAAACGGCGAATGTCGCTGGCGGCGTTGATGATCCGATCCAACCCATAATAAGAGCGTTGCACTTCCTCAAATAGCTGTAGCCCCTGCGCGGTGGGGTAAAGCCTGCCGCGCAGTCGCTCGAACAGCGTCATCTGAATCAGTTTCTCAAAACGTGCCAGCTCGCGGCTGACGGTCGGTTGCGACGTGTTCAGCAGCGCCGCCGCTTCCGTCAGGTTACCGGTCGTCATGACCGCGTGGAAAATCTCGATATGTCGTAAGGATATTGCCATTAGGTTTCCTCCTACCCATATCATAGATGAATAGAGTCTGCTTAAAACGATATTTGTTTACCAGAATGGTCCTTTTTATAGTGCTTCCCAACCCCATTTAACCCTGTAAATCGGTAATTATCATGCCCCACGATCTGAATGACGTAACACATGCTCTGAATGCGCAAAGCCTGCGTGAACTGCCTGCCCGCTTTGGTTGCCCGGTTTGGGCCTATGACGCGCAGACCATCGTTAACCGCATTGCTCAATTGCGTCAGTTCGATACGATCCGCTTCGCGCAGAAGGCGTGCTCCAATACGCATATTTTGCGCCTGATGCGTAAGCAGGGGGTGAAAGTCGATTCAGTCTCGTTGGGGGAAATTGAGCGAGCGCTGATCGCCGGATTTGTGCCGGGGACGGATGCGCATGAGATTGTGTTTACCGCCGATCTGTTGGATCGCCCGACGCTGCAACGCGTCTCCGAATTGAACATTCCGGTGAATGCCGGTTCGGTCGATATGCTGGAACAACTTGGGCAGCAGTCGCCGGGGCATCCGGTGTGGCTGCGCGTGAATCCGGGCTTTGGTCATGGTCATAGTCAGAAAACCAATACCGGCGGCGAGAACAGCAAACACGGCATCTGGTACGGTGATTTGCCGCTGGCGCTGGCGCACATTCAGCGTTATCAACTCAAGCTGGTGGGGATTCACATGCACATCGGTTCCGGCGTCGATTACGGCCATCTGGAACAGGTGTGCGAGGCGATGGTGCGACAGGTGGTCGAGCTGGGTCAGGATATTGAGGCGATTTCCGCAGGCGGCGGGCTGTCTATTCCGTATCGTCACGGTGAAGAAGCGATTGATACTGAACACTATTATGGGTTGTGGAACGCAGCGCGTGAGAAAATTGCCGCGCACCTCGGCCATCCGGTGACGCTGGAAATCGAACCTGGACGTTTTCTGGTCGCCGAATCTGGCGTGCTGGTGGCGGAAGTCCGGGCGATAAAATCCATGGGAAGCCGCCACTTTGTGCTGGTCGATGCCGGGTTTAACGACCTGATGCGTCCGGCGATGTACGGCAGCTATCACCACGTTTCTCTGTTGTCGGGCGATGGCCGCGATATCCGCCCGTCCACCTTGCGCGACAGCGTGATTGCCGGGCCGCTGTGTGAATCCGGCGATGTATTTACCCAGCAGGCGGGCGGCGGCGTGGAAACCTTCCCGCTGCCGGAGGCGCAGGTGGGCGACTATCTGGTCTTCCATGATACCGGCGCATACGGCGCATCTATGTCCTCAAACTACAATAGTCGTCCACTGCTGCCGGAAGTGCTGTTTGAAAACGGTGAGTCGCGCCTGATTCGCCGCCGCCAGACGCTGGAAGAACTGCTGGCGCTGGAAGCGCTGTAATCGGTGGTATGTGACGATATGAGATAAACCTCACGCGGGTAAGCCACGCGAGGTTTATCTCTGTGCGGAAAAAAGGCGCGTCTGCGGGTTTACGACGGGTAGTACGGTCCTTTCTGCACCGATTCGCGTAGTTTCAGCTCGCCGACGAAGGGTTCCAGCGGCTTGACGTCTTTACCTGCGATCAGATCCAGCACTTGCGTAATCGCCGTGGCGGCCATCTCTTCAATCGGCATGTAAACGGTGGAGAGGGAAGGGTGCAGGTAGGTCGCAGAGGGCTCATCGTCAAAGCCGAATATAGAGACATCCTGCGGTAATCTTTTCTCTGCTTCATACAGCACTTTCATCGCCCCAATCGCCATCTCATCGTTACTGACAAACAGGGCGCTAAAGCGCACACCCGTATTCAGCAACTCGCGTGCAGCATTATAACCACTGCTAACCAGACTGTTTCCGTAAGCCACCCTTTGTGGATCAAATGCGATCTGATGGGCGGTTAAGGCCTGCTGATAACCCGCCAGTCGTGCCTGTGCGGTTGGCGTTTGTATCGGCGCGGTGATAAAGGCGATTTCACGATGACCCTGTTCGATGAGGTAATTTACCACCTCAAACGCGGCTTGCTGCTGGCGGAAGAAAATGCAGCGCTCCCGTGCCTGTGGCAGATCGCGATTCATCACGATCATCGGAATGGTCAGCGTGTTGAGCAACGACATGAGCTCCGCTTCGGACATATAGCGGGTATAGAGGATAATCGCGTCGCACTGCCTGTCTGCCAGAAGCTGCACGGCGCGCTGCTCGTCTTCCGGTGTATCGTGCCCGTCGGTCACAATAAGGTGTTTACCGTGGCTTTCCGCGATATCCGTAGCACGGCGCAGCAGGCGGCCAAAATAAGGGCCGTCGAAATTGGAGATAACCAGACCAATGCTGTTTGAGGTCCGGCGAGCCAGCGAACGTGCCAGAAAGTTGGGGCGATAGCCTAATTCATCCATTGCCCTGAATACTGCATCGCGCGTAGCCTGCTTGACCTGACCAGTGCCGTTGAGCACTCTGGACACGGTCGCTTTAGACACTCCTGCACGTTTCGCCACTTCAAGCATCGTTTTCATGGCTGCACCTTATTTGAGGATGATGGCAGGCTAAACGCCTATCCATCCCTGTTACGAACACCCTATACTCGCCATACTTCAAGTTGTATGTGCGTTGGCTGCGTTCACTCACCCGAATCACTGACTTAAGTAAGCTCATCGGGATTCCTTCCCTTGCCGCCTTCCTGAAACTCGAATTATTTAGAGTATATAATATGTTACCACAGGCATATTGTTGGGTTTAACGCCCGATGCGCGTTTCCCAACGGGTTTTTTGTCAGTTTTGTGATGTAGCCATTTCTCTCCTGAGTAAGACTATCTCCTCCGCCAAGTCCCGGCATAGCATGGCGGTCATCAGATGATCCTGCGCATGCACCATGATCAGATTGACGGGCACCTTTCCTGTTCCTTCATCCAAACCGATCAGTTGTGTTTGAACGCGGTGAGCCGCCTTCGCCGCGTCCTGTGAGGCAGCGAGCAGGTCGTCAGCCTGCTGCCATTCCCGTTGACGTGCGGCCTGAATCGCCATCATGGCGTTTGATCGGGCTTCACCTGCATTGATCAGCAGTTCCATTACGGTCTGTTCCATATCGAATTCAGAGGCGTTCACGGTGTCTGTCATCGTCATTTCCTTCGTCATCTGAGCGGCTGAAATTTATGGTATGCCAAAAATCACATTTTCATCATATTGGAATTCCAATGTTGCCTTGTGAGAATGCTGTCACAGAAAAATAATTCATTATGGTTGATTTTTGGTATGCCAAACGCGGAAGCGCGTACCTGCATTTACCCTGCGCGTCACACGCGATATAACAATATGATGATGAAAGAGGTGGTGTTATGTCATATAAGGACCAACTGATTGATTCATTGGGCTCCTTTGCCAATAAATTTAATAGTCTGCGTTACATCATGGCGATTAAGGCATCGTTTATTACGCTGATGCCCGTCATTATCGTCGGGGCGTTTTCTGTTCTGATTTCTAACATGGTGCTGGATCCAAAAAACGGTCTGGCCAGTTTTTCCTTCTTCGCATTTCTGGCGGAACTCAAACCGATCATGAGCGGCATTAACTACGCCACGCTCAGCTTTCTGACTATCGGTGCCGTCTTCCTGATTGGTATTGAACTGGGGAAAATTAACGGTTCACGCGGGCTGTTTCCCGGCCTGCTGGCGGTGATTTGCTTTATTGCCGTGACACCAACCACCATCGAAATGGCTGTCAACGGACAGATGATGGTGGTGAAAGACGTGCTGGCGAAACAGTTCTCCGATACCAAGAGCCTGTTTTTAGGGATGTTTATCGCCATCCTGTCAGTAGAAATGTATACCAAGCTGGAACGGGTTGATCGGCTGCGGATTAAAATGCCAGACAGCGTGCCGCCTAATGTCGCAGCTTCTTTCTCTGCGCTGTTTCCTTCCATCATCACGGTTGTCGCGATTGCCACCTTTGGGTTTGTGTTTCACCGCGTGACGGGCATGTATCTGTATGACGCCGTTTATAAAGTGGTGCAGCAGCCGCTGGAATCGGTGGTGCAAAGCCTGCCGGGCTTACTGGTACTGATGTTCGTCGCCCAACTGTTCTGGGTGATCGGGATTCACGGCAACCAGATGATTAAACCGATTCGCGAACCGCTGCTGCTAGGAGCGATTGCCGTCAACATGACCGCCTTTGAACAAGGGCAGGAGATCCCGAACATTATCACCATGCCGTTCTGGGATGTGTACATGAGCATCGGCGGTTCTGGCCTGACGATTGGCCTGCTGCTGGCGGTGATGATTGCCTCCAAGCGTAAAGAGATGAAAGAGATCGCGAAAATCTCCTTCGGCCCCTGCGTGTTCAATATTAATGAGCCGGTGATTTTTGGTATGCCGATTATGCTCAATCCGATTCTGGCCATTCCCTTCATTATCACCCCGTTAGTAACGGGGACGATTGGTTATTTCGCCACCAGTATGGGGTTTGCCGGTAAAGCGGTGGTGATGGTGCCGTGGACGACGCCACCGATTATCAATGCCTGGCTGTCAACGGCCGGCTCCATGGGAGCCGTCGCCACGCAGATCGTATGCATCATGGTGGCGACGCTGATCTATCTGCCGTTTGTCAAAGTGGCTTCTCGCCGTGCCGAGCTGGCGCAGTTGGAAGCGGAAAAACAGGCCGCGGTGGAAAAAGCCTGAAACGGGCGAGAAAAGGGGTAAAGCATGAGTAAAGTTGCACTGACTATTCCATCTGATTTTATTCTGGGCGCGGCCGCATCGGCATGGCAAACCGAAGGGTGGAGCGGCAAAAAAGCGGGGCAGGATTCCTATCTCGATCTCTGGTACAAGCAGGATCGTCAGGTTTGGCATAACGGCTACGGCCCGGCGAAAGCGACCGATTTCTTTAACCGCTATCGGGAAGATGTCGCGCTGATGAAGCTGGCGGGGCTAACGCACTACCGTACCTCGATCAACTGGTCACGCTTTATGCTGGACTATGAGAAAGGCATCGTTGATGAGGAGTATGCGACCTATATCGATAACCTGCTGGATGAGCTGCACGCACAGGGGATCGAACCGATGATCTGCCTCGAACATTACGAACTGCCTGCTTACCTACTGGAGAAGTATCAGGGCTGGTCATCCAAGCAGGTGGTGGAGTGGTTTGTGCTGTACGCCGATGCGGTGTTCGCCCGCTATGCCGGAAAAGTGAAGCGCTGGTTTACCTTCAATGAGCCGATTGTGGTGCAGACGCGCGTTTATCTTGACGCCTTACGCTACCCTTATGAACAGAATACGCACACCTGGATGCAGTGGAATCACCATAAAAATCTGGCGACGGCAAAAGTGGTGCAACGCTTTCGGCAACGGGGCTATCACCACGACGGCGGCTCGATCGGCGTGATCCTCAATCCTGAAGTGACGTATCCGCGATCCCGTGCCGAACACGATGTGAAAGCGGCACACCGGTACGATCTGTTCTATAACCGGGTGTTTCTCGATCCGGCGTTGAAAGGTGAATACCCGGCGGAGCTGGTGGCGCTTCTGGCGCAGCATCAGGTGAAGTGGGATTACACGGAAGACGAGCTGGCGATCATTCGGGAGAATACGGTCGATGAGGTGGGGATTAACCTGTATTACCCGCACCGGGTCAAAGCGCCGAGCCGTGAGTGGAACAAGGAGACGCCGTTCCATCCGGCGTATTACTACGAGCATTTTGAGCTACCGGGGCGTCGCATGAACACCTCACGCGGCTGGGAAATCAACCCCAAAATCATTTACGACATGGCGAAACGTATGGAGCGTGACTACGGCAACGTACCGTGGTTTGTGGCGGAAAACGGCATGGGTATTGAAAACGAAGCGCGCTTTAAAGACGACACCGGCGTGATTCAGGACGATTATCGCATCGCATTTATTGCCGAACACCTTTACTGGGCGCTGAAGGCGAAAGAAGAGGGCGCAAACTGCCGTGGCTACATGCTGTGGGCGTTCACCGACAACGTCTCGCCAATGAACGCGTTTAAAAACCGCTACGGATTGATCGAAATCGATCTGGAACAGGATCGGCAGCGGCGACCAAAAAAATCCGCCGCCTGGTTTCGTCAGCTACGCGACTCGCGTCGGCTTGAACTGACGCTGGATGATGAAGAGAAATAGGCGCAGATAATCAAAATGAGGAACGCAACATGAAAAGAATCGTACTGGCCTGCTCAGCAGGAATGTCGACCTCACTGGTGGTCACCAAGATGGAGAAAGAGGCGGAATCACGAGGGATGGCACTGAAGATCTACGCGATCCCCGAGCAAAATCTGCGGGATGAATTGCAGGAATTTAGCGGCGAGATTATGGCAGTGCTGCTGGGGCCGCAGGTGCGCTTCAAGCTTAACGAAAATAAAAAGCTGACCGACAGCTATCAGATCCCTATCGCAGTCATCGATCCCGTCGCCTACGGCACATTAAATGGCGCAAAAGTACTGGATCAGGCGCTGAGTTTGGTAGACTAATGCCCCACCGTGACGTCAGTACGCGGCAGGAAATATGTAGTGCGGGTCTGATCCCGCACTCAGGTCGACAGTGCATGTAGGGTGAAAGCGTGGCGAAGGATGTGGTTCTGCAAGAGAAGAAGCAATATCAGGAAATTGGCTGTGATTTGCGCCAGAAGATTCAGTCAGGGGATTACCCCGTCGGATCGCGCCTTCCTCCTGAACGAAATATTGCGGAAACCTATGGCGTTAGCCGCACGATAGTGCGCGAAGCGCTACTGATGCTTGAACTGGAAGGCACCGTCGATATCCGTCAGGGATCCGGGGTTTATGTCCTGCGCATTCCCGATGAAGACGATACGGCAAACAGCGCAAAAAACCATATCGGCGCGTTTGAAATGCTACAGGCTCGTCAACTGCTGGAAAGCAATATTGCCGCGTTTGCCGCCCGCATGGCAACGCGGGCGGATATCGAAAACCTGCGTAAGACGCTAGAGCAAGAGCAGGCTGCCATTGCCGGAAAAGACTATCGTGGTGATTTCGATCGGTTGTTCCACCTGCAAATCGCAGGCGCGACGCAAAACCAGATGCTGCTGGAAACGGTCAGCAATATCTGGGCGTGCCGCGACGATAACGCGCTCTGGCAGCAGCTTTACACCCACGTTGGGACGCAAGGCTATCGTCTGAAATGGCTGGCGGATCATCAGGCTATTCTGGCAGCGCTACGGCGTCGCGATGTGTCTGGGTCTTATCAGGCGATGTGGCAGCACCTCGAAAATGTCAAAAATACGCTGATGGAAATCTCTGACGCCGATGCGCCGGAGTTTGACGGTTATTTATTTGATTCTGTGCCGATCTTTCAGGGGAAACTGGTGTAACCATGGCGGGTCTTTCTACGGTAAGCATTGTTTATCTGGCGGAACATCCCCAGCATCAGGAACAGGTGATCGACTGGATATGGCAGGCGTTCGGCAGCCAGAACAGCCGTGAATACTTTGCCAGCGTGGTGCGTAATAGCCTGAACCCGGCGGCGCTGCCGCTGACGTTTATCGCGCTGGATGGTGAGCGTTTAGTCGGGACGGTGGGGCTTTGGCGCTGTGATTTAATCAGCCGGCAGGATCTGACCCCCTGGCTGGCATCGCTGTATGTGGAAGAGAGCCAGCGCGACAAAGGGCTGGGTATTGCGCTGCAACAACACGTAGTGGATTTCTGCCGCCGCGCAGGTTTTGACGATCTCTACCTGTACGCTACGTTTAGCGGTTACTACGAAAAGCACGGCTGGCGTTACATTGGCGATGGGCTGGACTACCCGGATAAAGCGGTTCGGCTGTATCACTACAGCGTAACTCAGCGCGATGTGCCGTCTGCATCTTCACGAATAGCCTCCGCACTGTAAGTTGCTGCGCCACCATCTCGTAAACACGGCGAATTCATAAATAGGCTTATCTACAAAATCTGTGAATTACAATGTGTAGAACTGAATCGATCGCAATGGGCTCTATTTATCTCTAGAAAAAAATCCTTTTCTTGGTACAAGAAAGTGATAGTGCTCTCCAGCAACGCCCAGCGACCATTGCATGCACTATTACTGACAGTGGCGACGAAACAGCTTTGCCAGTTGCGCCCCCATCGGGGAGAGCATGGTATCTTTGCGCTGTATCAAATAGAACGTTGCTTTGGGAAGCGATTGGTCTAACTCCAGCACGCGTAGCCGCTCACCCAGAATAGGGTCACGCGTAATATCGCGTGACAGAATGCTGATAAAATCAGTCTGGGTCACCAGGCTGATGTTCGAAAGCAGTGTCTCGCAGGTGACGCTGACGCGCGGCTGTTTGGGCAAGGTGGCAAACAGCTCATACAACTGGGTGTAATAACTGCCGCGTGGCGTGGGCATCGTCCATTCATACTCCATCAGATCTTCCAGACTATTGGCGCGCACCAACGGGTGATCGCGTCGTACTACCACGCAATACTCTTTTTCCATCAGTTTTTCATATAACAGCTCGTTATCATAGGATGAGCCAGAATAGGTATTGATGGTGAAATCCAGCTCTCCCTGGCGCAACTCATTGATCATGGAAACCAATTGGCCTTCAGTGATACGCAGTTTGACCTGAGGGTAGAGGCGATGGAAGCGCTTGATGATCTCGGGCATAACCGTATGGGCAACGCTGGCACCAATGCCAATGTTGACACGGCCTGAGGCTTGTCCGAGCCGCTGCTGGATGTCTTCTCCTGCCACGCGTAACTCTTCCATGATCAAATTGGCATGACGAAAATAGGCTTCGCCGCAATCCGTCAATACCACGCCTTGCCGATGGCGCAGAAACAACCGCGCACCCAGATTGTTTTCTAATTCCTGAATCGCTTTGGTCAGCGCAGGCTGTGACCGCGCTAACTGACGCGCGGCAGCGCGAATGCTCCCATGGCGCGCCACCTCTACAAATGACTGTAATTGATGCAATTTCACATTCAGCGCCATGCCTGTTCTCCACTTTTTGGTGATAACTACTGTTTATCACGGCAAACATCTTGCCATCTTATTCACCGCAATGGGGTTGTGTACATTTTTTATTATGATTTTTTAGTCATTGTTGATGCGCATTTTCAGCAATGACTATCGCATCACAATGTTCAATTCAGTCGCAGAGGTCAGCCAATGTCATCAGAAAAACGCTATTCCAGCCTGGAACATCATGTAGAAACGCTTGCGCCGCAGTGGCGCGCCTTACGTCGTGATTTGCATAAATATGCGGAATCCGGCTGGCTGGAGTTTCGCACGTCCACGCTGGTTGCAGAAATGTTGCACCATCTGGGATACCACCTGACGCTGGGGCGTGATGCAATCCGTGCCGAGTCGCGTATGGGATTGCCGCCGGAAAACATATTGCGCGAACAAGAACAGCGCGCGCTGGAACAAGGCGCGTTGCCGCAGTGGTTGCCTCATTTCTCCGGTGGTTTTACCGGCCTGGTTGCCACGCTGGACACAGGTCGTCCCGGGCCGGTTATCGGCTATCGCGTGGATATGGATGCGTTGGATCTTAACGAACAACTGACGGATGACCATCGTCCTTTCCGTGAAGGCTTCGCCTCGTGCAACGCTGGCATGATGCATGCCTGTGGGCATGACGGCCATACCACCATTGGCCTGGGGCTGGCTCAGGTATTGATGGCGATGCGTGAGCAACTGTGCGGCACCATCAAGATTGTGTTTCAACCCGCTGAAGAGGGCACGCGCGGGGGGAAATCGATGGCAGATGCTGGCGTGGTTGATGATGTTGACTATTTTACCGCGATTCATATTGGCACCGGCGTGCCTCGTGGTCATATGGTGTGCGGCAACGATACGTTTATGGCGACCACCAAACTGGACGTGACCTACCGTGGCATTGCTTCACATGCGGGCGGGCGGCCGGAAGAAGGGCGCAATGCGCTGTTGGCGGCCGCGCAGGCGACGCTTGGGTTACACGCTATTCCGCGCCACAGTGCAGGCAGTTCGCGTATTAATGTCGGTGTGCTTCAGGCGGGGACCGGACGTAACGTGGTGCCGTCTCGCGCCACGATGAAAGTGGAAACGCGTGGCTCAACCAATGAGGTTAACGACTTCGTTTACCAACAGGCGCTAAAAGTGATTGAAGGCGCTGCCCAGATGCATGGCGTTGAGGTGGATGTTGCTCTGATGGGGGCCGCGCAAAGCAGCAAACCCAGCCCGGCATGGGTGGCGTTCATCCATCAGCAGGCTGAACAGGTGCCAGCGTTGACGCACATCATCGATAGTCAGACCGACGCCGCAGGATCGGAAGATGCCACTTACCTGATGGAGCGAGTAAAAGCGCATGGCGGTCTGGCCTCTTACGCGGTGTTTGGTACGGATCTCAGCGCCGGGCATCACAACGAAAAATTTGATTTTGATGAGAGCGTGATGACGGTGGCTGTCACGACCCTGGCGCTGCTGGCCCTCAACATTAACGACTTTGGAGGCTGAAATGACGGCATCCATCGTTGATTTCATCAATCAGTTCCTCACGCCGCGCACCGCACAATTAGCGGCGATTTCGGATGATATCTGGGATCACCCGGAAACCCGTTTTACCGAGCACTACGCCGCAGAGCGTCTGGCGGGAGAGTTGGAGGCGCAAGGGTTTCAGGTGCAGCGCGGTATTGCCAATATCGAGACCGCGTTTGTCGCAAGCTTTGGCAGCGGTCAGCCGATTGTCGCTCTGCTCGGTGAGTTCGATGCCCTGGCCGGGCTCAGCCAACAGGCGGGATGCGCAGTTGCATCGCCGGTGGTGGCAGGCGGTAACGGCCACGGCTGTGGTCACCACTTACTGGGAACGGCAGGGCTGGGCGGTGTGCTAGCGGTTAAAGCCTGGCTGGAGCAGCATCCGCAGTCGGGCACGATTCGTTTTTATGGCTGCCCAGGAGAAGAGGGGGGATCAGGCAAAACCTTTATGGCGCGTGAAGGGGTATTTGATGATGTCGATGCCGCCCTGACCTGGCATCCGGAAACCTTCGGCGGCATGTTCTGCACGCCCACGCTGGCAAACATTCAGGCGGCATTTCGCTTTAAAGGCAAAGCCGCACATGCGGCGGCGGCCCCCCACCTTGGTCGCAGCGCACTGGATGCACTGACGTTGATGAACACCGGTGCCAATTTCCTGCGAGAACATATTATCCCAGAAGCGCGGTTGCACTACGCCGTGACAGATACGGGGGGCCATGCCCCTAACGTGGTTCAGGCGGATGCCGAGGTACTTTATCTGGTGCGTGCGCCTCAGATGGGTGACGCACAGGCGATTTATGAGCGCGTAGTGAAAATAGCACAAGGTGCTGCGCTGATGACAGAAACCACGCTGACGGTGCGCTTTGATAAAGCCTGCTCCAACTATGCGCCTAACCGCACCCTGGAGCAGGCGATGTATGGATTTGTTCAGGCGTTTGGCGTCCCGGAATACGATGCCGATGAGCGCGCCTACGCCGCTGACATTGCCCGTACGCTGAGTGATGAGGATATCGCCAGCAATTTATCGACGATCGCGCGCACCGGCGGCGTTGCGGGTACTACCTTCAGCCGCACGTTGCGCGATAAAACGCTGACAGAACGCGTCGCTCCCTATGCTCCCACCGAAGCGGTATTGCCCGGCTCAACGGATGTGGGCGACGTCAGTTGGCTGGTTCCCACCGCACAATGCTTTAGCCCGTGCTACGCCATCGGTACGCCTCTGCACACCTGGCAAGCGGTGGCTCAGGGGCGCACATCGCTGGCGCACAAAGGCATGGTGCAGGCGGCGAAGGTAATGTCTGCCACGGCGCTGGCACTGTTTTGCGATCCCTCGCTGTTGCAGGCCTGTCGTGAGGAGTGGCAGGCGGCGCGGCAGGACAGGCCATATCACTGTCCGATCCCTGCGGGTATCCAGCCCGCACCCTTACAGCGTTAGCATGCTTTCGATGTGCTGGATAGCAACCGGTTGCGCTGCGCCGTTCCCGCCGCGCGCCGTGCTGTACAACGCAACAGACACAACGGAAAAGACATAACAAAAACACCTATCTACAACATCACATACCACACGAGTACGGGGAGAAGCACCATGAGTGTTGCAGCGAAAAACGAGCAGATGCCGCCAGGAGGATTATTTAAGTGGGTTGAACGGATCGGCAACAAGATCCCCAATCCCTTTCTGTTGTTTGTGTACTTGATTGTTGCGTTGATGGTCGCGAGCGCGTTGTTTTCCTGGATGGGACTGAAGGCGGTGAACCCTGCCAATGGTGAAATCGTACAGGTCAAGAACTTGCTCAGCGTCGACGCATTGCAATGGATATTGCCCAACGTTATCAAGAATTTTAGCAGTTTTGCTCCACTGGGGGCGATTCTGGCGTTGGTGCTGGGTGCCGGGTTGGCAGAGCGAGTGGGGTTGCTGCAAACGCTGATGTACAAGATGGCGGCGTGTGTCAGCGCGCGCTATGCCAGTTACATGGTGCTGTTTATCGCGTTTTTTAGCCATATCTCCTCCGATGCCGCACTGGTGGTGATGCCACCGCTGGGCGCGTTAATCTTTCTGGCCGTGGGCAGGCACCCGGTTGCTGGGTTGTTGGCCGCCATTGCGGGCGTTGGCTCTGGTTTTACCGCGAATATGCTGATTGTCACCACGGATGTGCTGCTCTCTGGTCTCAGCACCGAAGCGGCAAAGGCGATCAATCCGGCGATCCATGTTAGCGTGGTGGATAACTGGTTCTTTATGTCTGCCTCGGTGGTGGTGTTAACCATCGCTGGTGCACTGGTCACTGACAAGTTTGTTGAGCCGCGCTTACCGCCTTATCAGGGTGAGCGTCATGAGCATCTGTCGCAGTTAACGCCGGAGCAAAACCGAGGGCTGCGTGCCAGTGGCATTGCGGCGCTGGTCTTTCTGGCATTGGTGGCCTTGCTGGTGGTGCCGGAATGGGGGCCGCTGCGCGATCCGGTGAAACACACCGTGATGCCATCTCCATTTATTCAGGGGATTGTTCCCTTGATTATTCTGTTCTTTTTCGTCGTGTCTATTCCTTATGGCATTGTCACCGGTCAGATAAAATCGCAAAACGATCTGCCGCAGTTGATGGTAGATCCGATGAAAGGGATGGCGGGTTTTATCGTGATGGTGTTTCCCCTTTCACAGTTTGTTGCCTTCTTTAACTGGAGCAACATGGGGAAATTCATTGCCATTGGACTCACCGACGTGCTGGAGTCATTAGGTATGACGGGGATCCCCGCTTTCGTCGGCCTGATTTTCCTGTCTGCGTTCCTGTGCATGTTTATCGCCAGCGGATCTGCCATCTGGTCGATACTGGCACCGATTTTTGTACCGATGTTCATGTTGCTGGGCTTTCATCCGGCTTTTGCGCAAATTGTGTTTCGTGTAGCCGACTCGTCCGTGATTCCGCTGGCACCGGTATCCCCCTTCCTCCCGCTGTTTTTGGCTTTTTTACAGCGTTACATCAAGGATGCCAAGCTGGGAACCTACTACTCATTGGCAATTCCCTATCCCATTGTATTTTTTACCGTTTGGCTGATTTTGCTGGTCATCTGGTATGCGTTGGGATTGCCTATTGGTCCCGGGGTTTATCCACGGTTATCGTGACTCAGGAAAACCCCACATTGGTAAGCCGATGTGGGGTTTTCTCATCAATCAATCATAAATAAAACGGCATTTTCGGTTGGGGCCTGCCTTACATGATTCACGAGAATTTTACAGTTGGTTGCACTTATAGGATAACTCTTTCGATTCACCACTGGAGAAGATGAGTGGCGATCCTTAGAGTAACAAGTCCCAGAGGTATTGATTGGTGATATGTCGATGTGCTCTGTACATTGAAACCATTTGATTACACCAACCTACGCGGATGCGTAGGTTTTTTTTTGCCTGTTATTTACCGTTGATGATTAAGGGGGCAAGAATCTGGCTGGGGAAGGTGAGAATATCGCGCTATGACGGGGAGCACCATAGCGCGCAAGATCAGTGGAGGTGGCTACCGATAGAAAGGCAGCCGCTCAACAGGAAGGTTGCAGCGATGCAACTAGCAAGAAATAGATTTTTCATATTTTCTCCACGCAATATAAACGCTCTTTTACGCTTGAACTAAAATAATGAAACACAGCCGCTCAGCATAAATGCCGACACGACGCAGCTAAGTAGAAGTAGATTTTTCATCTTCTTTTCTCCTGACATTGTGGGGAAAGGTTTTTTAAAAATAAACTGTACGGTATAGTTTTAATTTTATTTGACGTTTCTGTCAATGCGAGTCAGGGGCGGTTTTTCGTCTTTTTGTGCGGTAGCGAAAGGAAGGGGAGGCGTGGTGGGTCAACGCGGTAAAACTGAGGGACGAAATAACCGGAAATAAGAGTAAAAACGCGAAAGGATAGTCCCTCGGAGAGGATGAAGCATAACCTTTCTTGTCATGATTTTTTACATGCAGGTTATGATATTTAAAGAAATAGTATAATACTCTTTGTTCTGTGCCGATCGCGATGTAGGGATATCACGAGGAGCGGCCAAGGGATCCATCTATTTATCCGTCTATTGGGAGAAGGCATGATTCATACTCTGTTACGTTGGGTGTTCCAGCGTCTGTACCGCATACGGATCGAGGGCGATCGCAGCCAGTTTCAGCAATCCAAATTGCTCATCACCCCTAATCACGTCTCTTTCCTTGATGGTGTCCTGCTGGCGTTGTTCCTACCGATAAAACCCGTATTTGCCGTGTACTCCTCCATTACCGATCGCTGGTTTATGCGCTGGCTGGAGCCTTATGTCGATTTTGTGCCGTTGGATCCCACCAAACCGCTGGCGATCAAAGCGCTGATCAAGGTGATCGAACGCGGCCAGCCTGTTGTGGTTTTTCCTGAAGGGCGTATCAGCGTTAGCGGATCGCTGATGAAGATTTACAGCGGGGCAGCATTTGTCGCGGCGAAATCCGGGGCGACGATTATCCCCGTACGTATTGATGGTGCCGAGTTCACGCCGTTTGGCCGACTGGCGGGCGTATTTAAACGCCGTTGTTTCCCACAGATCACCATTACCTATTTGCCCCCCACCACGCTGCCAATGCCAGAAGCGGCAAGTGCCAGAGAGCGTCGTGCGCTGGCTGGTGAGCATTTACACCAGATTATGATGAAGGCGCGGATGGATACGCGTCCCCAGCATACGTTGTATCAGGCCTTTTTGGCGGCGAGAACCCGTTACGGACGGCGTTCTCCCAGCATTGCCGATATTTCGTTCAAAGAAGACAGCTATCAGGGATTGTTGAAAAAATCGTTAGGTGTGTCGCGCATTTTGCAGCGTTTCACCCGTGCCGATGAGCATGTCGGCATGCTATTGCCTAACGCGACCATTACTGCGGCATCTATTCTGGGCGCATCGCTGCGTAACCGTATTCCGGCTATGCTGAACTACACCGCAGGCGCGAAAGGGCTGCAAAGCGCGATGAAAGCGGCGGGGATCAAAACCATCGTCACATCGCGCCAGTTTCTTGAAAAGGGCAAACTGACGGATCTGCCGAAGCAGGTCAGCGAGGCCAACTGGGTCTATCTGGAAGATTTGAAAGATACCGTGACGCTGGCGGATAAGCTGTGGATCCTGTTTCATCTGCTGTTTCCTGCCCGTGCGATGCTACCGCAGAAACCTGATGATGCGGCTATCGTGCTGTTTACTTCAGGTTCCGAAGGGAACCCTAAGGGCGTCGTGCATTCCCATGACAGTCTGCTGGCGAACGTCGAGCAAATTCGTACGGTGGCGGATTTCACCCCGCGTGACCGCTTTATGTCTGCGCTACCGCTGTTCCATGCGTTTGGTCTGACGGTTGGGCTGTTAACGCCCCTGATAACGGGCGCTCGCGTGTTCCTCTACCCCAGCCCGCTGCATTATCGCATCGTGCCGGAGCTGGTTTACGACCAGAACTGTACCGTGCTGTTCGGGACGTCTACGTTTTTAGGCAACTATGCACGCTTTGCCCATCCGTACGATTTTGCTCGCCTGCGTTATGTGGTGGCCGGGGCGGAGAAGCTGTCTGAAGCGACGCGTCAGGTTTGGCAGGACAAATTTGGCATCCGCATTTTGGAAGGATACGGCGTGACCGAGTGCGCGCCGGTCGTGGCGATCAACGTCCCGATGGCGACGAAAATCCACTCTGTCGGCCTGTTGTTGCCAGAAATCGAATCCCGTTTGATTACGGTGCCGGGGATTACGCGCGGTGGCCGCCTGCAACTGCGTGGGCCAAATATCATGAAAGGCTATCTGCGGGTGGAAAATCCAGGCGTGCTTGAAGCGCCCGCGGCAGAAAACGCGCAGGGCGAATGGCAGCAGGGCTGGTATGACACGGGCGATATTGTTGAACTGGACGAGAGAGGGTTCTGCACCATCATTGGCCGCGTGAAACGCTTTGCCAAGCTGGCGGGGGAGATGGTCTCGCTCGAAAGCGTGGAGCAACTGGCGGTGAAAGTGTCGCCGGAGGCACAGCATGCTGCCAGCGCGAAAAGCGATAGCAGCAAAGGTGAAGCGCTGGTGCTGTTCACCACCGACAGCCAGCTAACCCGTGATGCACTATTGGCGCAGGCTCGCAGCAGTGGCGTGCCGGAACTGGCGGTGCCGCGTGATATTCGTTATGTAAAAGCGTTACCGCTACTGGGCAGCGGCAAGCCTGACTTTGTCACGCTACGCCATATGGCCGAAGAATCGAGCGCAAAACAACCCCTTACTGAAACGTCGGAGCAGAGTACATGAGCCAACAGAGTGAACCCGCGACGCCTTTGCTGTCGCGCAGTATGAGTGCGGTGATTATTGCGCAGTTCTTCTCCGCATTTGGCGATAATGCGCTGCTGTTTGCCACCTTGGCGCTGATCAAACAACTGGTGTATCCCGACTGGAGCCAGCCGTTTTTGCAGATGGGGTTTGTTGCCGCCTACATTATTCTGGCACCGTTTGTCGGTCAGGTTGCGGATAGCTTCTCCAAAGGGCGGGTGATGATGTTTGCCAATACCCTGAAGTTGGCGGGTGCACTGCTAATTTGCATCGGCGGTAATCCATTTCTGGGGTATACGCTGGTGGGGATTGGTGCGGCGGCCTATTCACCCGCGAAATACGGCATTCTGGGTGAGATCACGCGTGGCGATCAACTGGTCAAAGCCAATGGCTTGATGGAGGCTTCCACTATTGCCGCGATCCTGACTGGTTCCGTGGCGGGCGGCGTACTGGCGGATTGGAATATTTACGGCGCGCTATCGATTTGTGCGGTGGCTTATGGCGTGGCGCTGGGTGCGAATATGCTGATCCCACACCTCAATGCCGCACGACCAGGGCAACCGTGGCATCCGGTGCAGATGGCGGGCAGTTTCTTTTCCGCCTGTCGGGTGCTGTGGCGCGATAATGACGCCCGACTCTCGCTGATTGGCACCAGTATGTTCTGGGGCGCGGGCGTAACGTTGCGTTTTCTGTTGGTGCTGTGGGTGCCACATGCGCTCGGTATTACCGATAATGCTACGCCGACGCTCCTTAACGCGATGGTCGCCGTGGGGATCGTGCTGGGAGCTGGTGCCGCTGCCAGACTGGTGACGCTCGACAGCGTACGGCGTTGCCTGCCTGCCGGGTTCCTGATCGGCGTGGTGGTGGTGATTTTCACGCTTCAGCATAACCTGATGAGTGCCTATTCCCTGCTGATTCTACTGGGGGCGTTCGGGGGATTTTTCATCGTTCCGCTGAATGCATTGTTGCAGGAGCGTGGGAAGGCCAGCGTCGGCGCGGGCAATGCGATTGCTGTACAAAATTTGGGTGAAAATGGCGCGATGCTGGTCATGCTGGGGCTTTATTCTCTGGTGGTAAAACTGGGAGTTTCCGTCATCGCCATCGGGATTGGTTTTGGCGTGTTGTTCGCGCTGTCGATTGCGCTGCTGTGGGCAAGGGTGATTGTGGCTAAACGCCGTGCGCATGCTCTTGGTAGGGGTGAAGAATAAATACAGACCCTAATAAATTCGCGTTGCAGGGTATTAACGTTTTGCACGATGCACAAGCCGTTTGAAGTATGACGGATATCATGGGGAAAGGTGAAATGAGTCTGATATGGCATGACTGGAATGTGGCAGACCTTAATGTGTATTCACTGCATGACATATTGGCACTGCGCAGTCAGGTGTTTGTGGTGGAGCAAACCTGCCCGTATTTAGATATTGATGGCCGCGATCTGGTGGACGGCAATCGCCATATCGCGGCGTACCGTGATGGTAAACTGGTCGGTTATGCCCGGTTACTCGCTCCTCATCCAAATAACGATGTGGTGACGATAGGACGGGTGATCGTCGCGCCTCACGCTCGTGGTCAACATCTGGGGCATCAACTGATGGAACACGCGCTGATTGCCTGCGCACGCCACTGGCCGCAAAAGCATCTTTTCCTATCCGCGCAGGCTCATCTGCAAGCGTTCTACGGCGCGTTTGGTTTTGTCGCGACCGGTGAGGAGTATGACGAAGACGGCATTCCACATATTGATATGCTGTCGGCGTTCTGAAGATCCATTCGTTTTGAAAGGGAAGCATAGCGTGTAGCGGAAGTTATGGGGATTGTGGCGTAAAGAAAAAACCGGCTGATGTATGGCCGGTTTCTTGTTATTGGGAACTAAATTAGCTGGCGGCGTGGGAAATTTTACTACCCAGTTTCTGTACATCCTGGCCAAAGCCACGCGTGGTGTTACAGCCGCTTAATGTTGCTGTGACCAGCAACGCCACTACGATCGTTGTGATACGTTTCATCATCGTTACCAGTAGGTTGTTGATACATCATAGGGTTTTACTGTGTCATAACCGCAGGTAAAAATTCAAGACGTGTATGATCTCAACGGGCTGATATTGTTTGAGATGATGTTGCTATTCTTCCGCCAGAAACAGCTCCAGCAGGGAATTCAGAAACAGTTTGCCGTGTTCGGTAATTTGCCAGTGCGTGGCGGTTTCCGTCAGATAGCCTTGCGCCAGCGCCTGATCCAACTGTGGGCGGATGGTGTGCTCTTCCAGACCGGTATACGCCGTGAAATCCGCACGCGGAGCGGCTTCCAGCAGGCGAAAGCGGTTCATGAAAAACTCAAAAGGCCGATCGTCGTTGGCAACGTCGTGTTGTTTATCCAGATAAGTGCCCTGCATATAGCCACGCGGATGGCGAACTTTAACCGTGCGCAGAATACGCCCGTCGCTGAAGGTCAGCTTGCCATGCGCGCCACAGCCAATCCCCAAATAGTCCCCGAAACGCCAGTAGTTCAGGTTGTGCTGGCACTGGTAGCCCGGCTTGGCATAAGCAGAGGTTTCATATTGCTGGTAACCGGCTGCGCTCAGTAACGCGTGCCCCTGCTCGTAGATGTCCCAGAGTGCGTCGTCATCTGGCAGTGTCGGCGGGCGCGAGCTAAACAGCGTATTGGGTTCGATGGTCAACTGATACCAGGATAAATGCGGTGGATTGAGCGCAATGGCCTGACGCAGATCGTCCAGCGCTTCGTCCAACGATTGATCCGGTAAGCCGTGCATCAGATCCAGATTAAAGCTACGTAACCCCAGACCGGTCGCCAACTGCGCGGCACGTTTGGCCTCATCCGGGCCGTGAATACGTCCAAGGCGCGTCAGTTTTTGCGCATCGAAACTCTGAACGCCGATGGAGATACGGTTAATCCCCGCACGTTGATAACCGCTGAAGCGCTCGGCTTCAACCGTTCCGGGGTTGGCTTCCATCGTAATTTCGGCATCTGGCGTTAACGGAATTCTCGCCCGAACGCCGTCGAGCAGCGCCTGCATCGCTTCCGCGCTCAGCAGACTGGGCGTACCGCCGCCGATAAAGATCGAGTGCAGCGCCCGCCCGCCAGCCAGCGGTAAATCGGTATCCAAATCCGCCAGCAGATGATCGACATATTCCTGATGTGGTACGTCGCCTTTCAGCGCATGTGAGTTAAAGTCGCAATACGGGCATTTCTGTACGCACCACGGAATATGAATGTACAGGCTGAGCGGGGGCAGCTTAAGCATGACGTAACGTATCCAACAACTGGCGCAATGCCTGACCACGGTGCGAGTGCGCGTTCTTCTCTTCTCGCGTTAATTCTGCCGCCGTTTTACCCAACTCAGGCACGAAGAAGATCGGGTCATAGCCAAAGCCGCCACGGCCGGAAGCCTGGTGCGTCAGCACGCCTTGCCAGCGACCGTGGCAGACAATCGGCGTCGGGTCTTCAGCGTGGCGCAGGTATACCAGCACGCAGTGGAAGCTGGCGTGTCGTTGTTCATCCGGCACGTCTTTTACTGTCAGCAGCAGCTTATCCAGATTTTGCTGGTCGCTGGCATCCATGCCTGCGTAGCGTGCCGAGTAAATGCCCGGCGCGCCGCCAAGCGTATCAACCGCCAACCCTGAATCATCGGCAATGGCTGGTAACCCTGTGATGTGCGCGGCATGACGCGCTTTCAGGATGGCATTTTCGATGAAGGTCAGGCCGGTTTCTTCGGCGGAATCCACGCCCAGCTCGGTCTGTGCCACAATATCCAGACCAAAATCGGCCAGCAAGCTGGCAAGCTCGCGCACTTTACCGGGGTTTCCGGTAGCCAAAACCACTTTTTGCATCGTTTTGTCCTGCGTATTTATTCAATCTTGTTTATTCAATGAAGTCCACGACGTCAGCCGGGATGTGTTGCGGATGATTGATTCTAATCTGCTTATGCCGTCCGAGTTCGCCTTTTTCGATGACGACCAGACTTTTGGCGACCCGAAACTGTTTAGCGAGGAATTTGGTCAGATGGGCATTGGCCTGCCCATCAACCGGTGGGGCGGTGATGGCGACTTTCAATTCGTCGCCATGCAACCCTACGATCTGATCCCGACTGGCTTTCGGCTGAATATACAGCCGAATCACCAGTGCATCACCGTGGCGAGTAATCGCACTCACAGCAGAAACCACAGCTCCGGAAACAGATCCATACCCAGATAGTTGAGCAGATACAGAATCAGAATGACGGCCATGGCTGAGAAATCAATACCGCCCATGGCGGGAATAATACGGCGGATCGGTGCCATTAGTGGTTCGCTCAACTGATGCAGCAGGTACTCAACCGGGCTACGTCCCTGACTGACCCAGCTCATGAGGGAACGGATGATGATGACCCAGAAGACCATATAGCCAGCGGATTTAAGTAGCGAAATCAGCCCAATCAGCAGATTTACTGGGCTGAGGGTAAGCGTTCCAGATTGAATCAGCAGCAGTAACGGATATTTTATCGTCGTGAGAATAAAGGCCAGCAGCAATGAGGCACTGTCAATCGGCCCCAATGACGGCAGAATACGGCGCAGCGGCCCCACAATCGGCTGCGTGATCTTGACGACAAACTGTGACAGCGGATTATAGAAATCACTGTGTGACCACTGCATCCAGATGCGTAGCAACAGGACCATTACATAGAGGTCGATCAGCGTTTTGACCAAAAAAGTCAGGGTGAGCATAAATAATTCTTTCCCTTAATAAAATAAAGAATGGGTGAACCCGCTTTTGATTAAAAAAGCGTTTCCATTTCCTGTGCGCGAGCAATTGCCGCCTGCATGGCTTCGGCCACGGTTTGCGTCAACTGCTGTTCGTTAAACACCCGTAACGCTTCTGCCGTGGTGCCGCCTTTAGAAGTGACATTTTCCCGCAGAGTTGACAGCGGTGTATCGGGGTTGGCTTCTACCAGTGCGGCAGCACCTGACGCGGCCTGTTGCACCAGCAGGCGAGCCGTTTCCTGGCTGAACCCTTGACGCAGTGCTTCCTGCTGCATGGCTTCCATAAACAGGAAGAAATAGGCGGGCGCGCTGCCTGCTGCGGCGATCACGCCATTAATATCCTGCTCACTATCCACCCAGCAAACTTTACCGACGCTTTGCATCAACTGTGCGGTAAAGTCTTTATCGGCCTGACTGACGGACGCGGGGGCATACATCCCGCTCATGCCTTTTCCGACCAGAGACGGTGTATTTGGCATAATTCGCACGATATTCAGTGGCGCACCCAGCAGCGCCTGAAAACGGGATATGTTGATTCCCGCCGCAATCGAAAGCACTAATTTGCCCGTGAAGTTGACCTGTTCCTGTAACGATCCGCAAACCGTCGCCATCATTTGTGGTTTGACAGCCAAGACAATGACGTCGGCTTCCTGCGCGCAGCGTACATTGTCTGCGCTGCTGGTGACGCCATATTGTGCCGCCAGCGCATCGCGGTGTTTATCCGAAGGCGCGCAGACGCTGATGTGTTGAGCGGGATAACCGCCGTTGACCAATCCGGCGATAATGGCCTGCGCCATATTCCCGGCACCAATAAACGCTATTTTACGTTGCTGCATCTGCATCCTCGTTGCTCACCTGTTTATCAAAGATGACGTGCCGTTCAAGGCCAGTCTCTACGATTTATGCACTTTTTACTGAGTAGTCCCGCGCGCCAAAAATTGCCGTACCGATGCGCACCAATGTGCTGCCTGCGGTAATCGCCGCGCGCATGTCGTCCGTCATCCCCATAGAGAGGGTATCAATATGCGGATAAGTGACGGACAATGTTTGGAACAATGCTGCCATTTGTGTGAACACAGCAAGCTGTCGTTCGTGATCGGTTTCTGGTGCCGGAATCGCCATCAACCCGCGTAGATGCAGGTTAGACAAGGCGGCGACGCTGGCGGCGAGTTCCGCAAGTTCATCTACCATAATGCCGGATTTGCTCGGCTCGTTGCTGATATTAATCTGTAGTAGAACATTTAAGGGCGGTAACGTGGCCGGACGCTGTTCACTCAGACGTTGCGCGATGCGCAGGCGATCCACGGTATGAAACCAGTCAAAATGCTCTGCCACCAACCGACTTTTATTGGACTGTAACGGGCCGATAAAGTGCCATTCCAGCGGGGTAGCCGGATAGTTTTCCTGAAAATAATGAATCTTCTCCACGCCTTCCTGAACGTAGTTCTCGCCAAACGCACGTTGCCCCGCCGCGATGGCTTCTTCGATCGCGCTCACAGGTTTGGTTTTACTGACTGCAAGTAGCGTAATTTCTTCTGGTGCCCGTGCGCAATGCGCAGCGGCGGTGGCGATTTGCTGCCGGATGTCCTGTAGATTCTGCTGGATTGTCGTCATGGTTATTCAGGAGGTTAATCTATGGAATTGGATAAGTGGATAGTGCGTAGTGTAAAACATAATGCCTCGGATCTGCACCTTTGTAGCGGGCATCCTCCCGTGTTGCGAGTGGATGGACGGCTACGACCTGAAGATACCTTATCATGTTTAACGCCGGAGCAGGTGGCGCAATGGTGTGATGTCTGGCTCGAATCCGCTCAGATAGCGCAACTGCGACAGGCTGGACAGGTGGACGGTGCGTTAATGTTGCCTGATGGGCAGCGCCTGCGGGTCAATGTATTTCGCCAGCGGGAAGGGCTGTCTGTGGCGTTGCGCGTTATCCCGTCCGTTCAGCCGTCATTAGTGGATCTTCGTGCCCCCTCTGTGCTCCCGATACTGCTGGATAAACCAAACGGACTCATCCTGATTACCGGCGCGACGGGCAGTGGTAAATCCACGACGCTGGCGGCAATGCTCGGGGTATTAAACGATAACAGCGATCGGCATGTGATCACGCTGGAGGATCCGATCGAGTTTATTCATGTCAGCCGACACTGCCTGATTCAACAGCGGGAGATTGGTGCGCACAGTGCTTCCTTTGCACAGGCGCTACGGGCGGCACTGAGAGAGGATCCCGATGTCATTATGCTGGGGGAACTGCGCGATACAGAGACGATTCGGCTGGCGCTGATGGCGGCAGAAACCGGTCATCTGGTGCTGTCAACGCTGCATACCCGTAGTGCATCGCAGGCGGTTGACCGTCTCATTGACGTTTTTCCCGGTGAAGAGAAAGCCTATGTTCGCAGTCAGTTAGCCACCTGTTTGCAGGCGGTCGTGACACAAACGCTTGTGCCTGCGGCACACGGTGGGCGTATCGCGCTGTATGAAGTGCTGACGGCGACAGCAGCAGTCAGCAACCTGATTCGGGAAGGGAAAACGCACCAGCTTCCCGCCCTGATTCAGACCGGAGCCGCCGCAGGAATGCAAACGTTCGAACAAAGCTACCAACAGCGCTGTCGGGATGGGCTTATCTCACACAGTTGCGTCCTTGCCGTTTAGCCGCATACAGATTTTCATCGGCTAACTGAATCCAGTCCTCAATAGAAGCGAGGTCATGATGATAAGCGGCAAGACCTGCGCTGATGGTAAAATGCAGATGTTTGTGATCGTATTCCATCGTATGCTGTTCAATTACTTTGCGAATACTTTCGAGCGTCTTTATCGCGTTTTTATAAGAGATATCTTTCAGCAGGATGATGAACTCTTCCCCCCCAATCCGGGCGACGAGATCATCCTTACGCAGTGACATGCGCATCAGTATTGCCAGTTCTTTGAGAACGGCATCACCCGCCAGATGGCCGTATTGATCGTTAATATTCTTGAATAAATCGATATCAATAATCGCCAGACAGCTTCTCTCAGTGTGCTCTTTCGGGTTTTTGAGCAGAAAGAAAGCATTAGCCTGTTCAAAGAAGCTGCTGCGATTCGGCAGACCGGTAAGAAAATCATGACCTGCATTAAAGCGGAGAGAGGCTTCTATCTGTGTGCGTTCATCTTCCAGTGAACGGGCGTGAATAATGATGCCAAGCGTTTTCACCAGCGGCGCCAGTAGCTCGATTATCGTTTTATCATAGCCTTCCTGACGGTTAGCCAGAGCGATCATGCCGATCGTTTTGTCGTTGTGGGTGATAGGGATCCCAAGTAGTGAATACAGTGTAGGGTGGATCGGGGGGAGCGCCAGACTAATCTTTTGCCTCTGGAAGTTATTGGTGCACACGACCTCATTATGGGTAATCACATCATCAAACAGATTATCGAGTTTACGCAGTTTCAGGCCGCCATGGATCCGGCGTTGGTTTCTGTACCAGAGCAGCATTTCCTCATCCCAGGCCAGGTTGGATACGGCGGGAAGGTAGAGCGATTTGCCGTTTTCATCTTCCTGTAATGTGGCAATAAAACCGAATGTACTATTCGTGAAGTTAAGCAGGCGTTCAAACACTTTATCGCAGGCAGAAGGCAGATTGTGGTCGAGCAGAAAGCTGTCATGGACTGAGAGCAGGATATCGAGAATGACACCTTGTTGATGGGCTTTTTTTTCTGTTTCAACGTTTTGTGTGATGTTGTGAGCATATTTAATGATTTTTCTCACATTGCCTTCATTATCCATGATGGGGCTGTAGGTCGCTTGTATCCAATATGAATGACCGTGCTTGCCTAATCGGTGGAAGCGTCCACTGATGGATTTTCCACGGTGTAAGGTTTCCCAGAATACCTGGTAATCGGCTTTGCCCGTATCAACGGGATCGCATAACAATCTGTGATGCTGGCCGAGTAACTCTTTTTTCTCATAGCCTGTCAGCGTCAGGTAATGTTTATTGATGTGGGTAATATAGCCATCTTTATCAAATTCAATGACACCCTGAGCCTTTTCAATGGCATCCAGTCGCGCACGATGCTCTAACTCAAGGAGTTTTTCCTGAGTAATCTCCGTTGCCAATTTTATGATGCCGATAAGTTGGCCTTTGTCATCAATAATGGGCGTATAAGAGGCATGGAGCCAAATAAGATCCCCTTTTTGCGTTTTACGCTGGAATTCGCCTTCGTTGATGTTTCCTTTAATCACATCGTGCCAGAAATGGTCGTGCTTTGGGCGCTGGCTTTCTGGTATGAAAAAGGTGTGGTTTTTCTTAATAATATCTTCTTTTTCATAACCCATCATTTGGCAAAAAAGAGAATTGGCCTCAAGCAGTATTCCTGCCAGGTTGAACTCGGCAATGGCATAAATGGAATCGAGCGCGTGTAGTTTGGCTTCACTGTCAAACCTGGCAATTAAATCAACATCAACTGACTGATTATTCATGTTTATCTTTGCCTATATTCTTGCTGTCTTTACCCTTGATTCGCTGTCATCAGCGGAATCTGTTTATTATGTATCATCTATAATATTATTAGATGATTATTAGCCCTTTACTTAAACCGGAACATAAGCGGGGTGGGTTAACCAAATAGTGCACTGCTAATTAAATTAATAATGAATTTATAAGAATGAATGGAATAAAATATATTGCGAATATCTTTAATAAAGAGCATCCCTTATTCACCGCGGTGAAAATCGTGGCGGGAGCAGTTCCAGGAGGCGATGTGAACACACTTTACCGCGACGCCAGAGAGGAGGCGAGTGCGAGTTTGTCCGGCGACATGCTGCCACACAGAGAATTCCCCGTAGGATGAGTATATACACGCATTTATAAAACAGAGAATAGCGGTAAAAAAAATAATACTCAAATCATACTGAAAGTAGACTGATAAAAAGCGGTGTGAAGAAATTAAATGGTTTTTTTCTCTTTATTTATTAAATTCTTAGCTGTTTTTTCCTCAAATCAAGAGGAGATGCCGATAGTCAGCAAGGCTTTCTATCGGCGGTGTAGTCATCAGGAGAAACGAGGTTCTACCTGAAATAGCGCCATCGACCGCATGAGCTGTTGCGATTGTTGCTCCAGCGACTGTGTGGTCGCGGATGAGGCTTTGACGAGCTGTGCGTTGTGCTGAGAGACTTTGTCGATCTGCGTGAAGGCGACGTTAACCTGCTCGATACCACGATGCTGTTCTTGCGTAGCGGTGGAAATGTCTCGCATCAGTTGTGTAATACGGATGATCTCTTCGGTCACTTCATCCATGGTTTCACCGGCTTTGGAGGCGAGTTCCAGCCCTTCGGACACGCGTGTCTGGGAATCAATAATCAGTGAGCGGATCTCTTTGGCTGCCTGTGAGCTATGTTGCGCCAGATTACGTACTTCTCCGGCGACGACGGCAAAGCCTCTGCCTTGTTCGCCGGCGCGGGCGGATTCGACGGAGGCGTTGAGCGCCAAAATATTGGTCTGGAATGCGATGCCGTCAATGACGCTGAGAATGTCATTAATGCGCTTGGCGCTGACGGCGATCTCCTGCATTTTCTCAATGACGTAACAGACAGACTCGTTGCTGCGGCTGCTGGTGTTCGACACGTTATTGGCGAGCTGATGCGCGAGTTCGGCGTGATCGGCATTCAGCTTCACCGTGGCGCTCAACTGCTCCATGCTCGCCGCCGTTTGTTCCAGTGCGGCAACGGATTCTTCGGTGCGTTGGGCAAGCTGGGCGTTTTCTTCAAACAGCTCGCGGCTGCCGAGGTCGATTTGCGTGCTGGCATCGCGCACCTGGCTAACTGACTCCAGCAACGCCCCCTGCATGCGGCCGATGGCATCGTTGAGCCGACCCAGTTCGTTGTTCCCTCCCTGAATCAGGCGGTGCGTCAAATTACCCGTCGCAACCAACCCTAGCTGCTCAATGGCATAATCCAGCGGTTTGAGCAGCATGTGCCGCAGTGCAACCCAGGCTAACGCGACCAGCGTGATAGAGAGCAGGCAGGCCAGGGTAATCAGCAACAGCATCATGTGTTCGCTACGTTCGGACTGCGTCAGCCCCTGTTCGGAACGCTGCTGGGCATACTGACGAAAATTCTGGATCGATAAATCAAAGGCTTCGCTTAGTGGGCCGAGCTGCTTTTCCAGTACGTCATAATATTCGTCGGTATACTGTTTTTGCAGTGCGCTCAGCATCGGGGTCATGCCCTGCTGAAAGTAAGCCTGATAGGTTTTCAATACGTCTTGTGCCAGTGCCTGCTGTTTTGTATCGGTATTGGCTGATTTGGTCACGCGTTCGATATCTTCCTGCGACTGGCGGAGGTGCTTTTCTACGATCCCGGTTTCCTTGGTTCCGTCGTCCAGCAGGCCGATTTCGATTTTTCTTACCGCGAGCGTTGCCGAGGCACGCGCGCGCAGTGTTTGATTATATCCGCTCATCAGGCTACCCAATTCAATGCCCTGGATCTGGTTCTGTGCCGTCAGCGTTTCTCTGTCCTTCTTAATCGCAACTACGCCCATGCCGCTGACGATGAGCAGCAATAACGTGATGAGCAGCAATAACGTTAATAAGCTGGTACGAATAGAAATATCTTTCAATCTCATGGTGCCCTTGTCCTTATGCTGCCTTCGTGGGTGATAATCCATGCATCATTGGATGTGGTGTGTAAGTTGTGAGAATACGTTATCTGTGTGGTGGCGAGATAAAAGTAAAAAGATATGGCAGGTACAAAAGGCGTCGGGCAGCAGGGTATTGCTGACGGGCTTCTCGTCATGAAGGGTATAAATAATTAGCCGTAGTGTTTGCGCCTGGTTTATTATCTGTCAATAGCGTTGGTTTTTCAGGTGTGTACTTAATTATACGCCAGTCAATGATACCCAGAGGTATCCGAGGTTTATGTGCAGTTAACAAGTTTCACGGATTATGGTTTGCGGGCGCTGATCTACATGGCGTCACTGCCGGGCGGGAAAATGACCAGCATTTCGGAAGTCACGGAAGTGTATGGCGTGTCCCGTAATCATATGGTCAAAATTATCAATCAACTTAGTCGTGCAGGATTGGTGATGGCCGTACGCGGTAAGAATGGTGGTATCCGTCTTGGGAAACCGGCAGAAACTATCCGCATTGGCGATGTCGTGCGCGAACTGGAGCCGCTCACATTGGTCAACTGTAATCATGAGTTCTGCCACATTACGCCAGCCTGCCGCTTGAAGCAGGTGCTTCAACAGGCGGTACAAAATTTCCTGCACGAGCTGGATCAATACACGTTGGCTGATATGGTCAAAGAAAACCCGCCGCTTTATAAATTATTGTTGGTTGAATGAATTTTGTTCAGCCTCCTGCTGATGACAACGGAGGAACCGCAATGTCACAAGATCCATTCCTGGAACGAGAAGCAGAAAAATACGAATCCCCCATCCCCAGTCGTGAATATATTTTGGCGCACATCGCCAAGCGCGATACCCCGATTAGCCGAGAAGAATTAGCCGCCGATCTGCAATTAACCGGAGAAGAACCCCTCGAAGCGCTGCGTCGCCGCTTGCGTGCCATGGAGCGTGATGGTCAGCTTATTTTTACCCGCCGCCAATGCTATGCGTTACCGGAAAAGCTCGATCTGCTGCGTGGTACGGTCATCGGTCACCGCGATGGTTTCGGCTTCCTGCGTGTGGAAGGCCGCAAAGACGATCTCTATCTGTCGGCTGAAGAGATGAAACGGGCCATCCACGGTGATGTGGTGCTGGCGCAACCGCTGGGTGCGGATCGGAAAGGGCGGCGTGAAGGGCGCATTGTTCGCGTGTTGGAACCGCGCACCGGGCAGATTGTCGGTCGCTATTTTGTCGATGCTGGTGTCGGGTTCGTCGTCCCGGATGATAGCCGCCTGAGCTTTGATATTCTGATCCCGAAAGAAGAAATTAACGGAGCTCGCATGGGCTTCGTGGTGGTGGTTGAGTTAACACAACGCGCCACACGCCGCACCAAAGCGGTCGGTAAGATCGTCGAGATCCTCGGCGACAACATGGGCACTGGGCTGGCGGTCGATATTGCCCTGCGTACCCACGATATTCCACACACCTGGCCACCTCAAGTGGAAGCGCAGGTGAAAGATCTTTCCGAAGAGGTGCCGGAAGCGGCGAAGAAAGGCCGTGTGGATCTGCGTAAGCTGCCGCTGGTCACGATTGACGGCGAAGATGCCCGCGATTTTGATGACGCCGTGTACTGTGAGAAGAAACGCGGTGGTGGCTGGCGTTTGTGGGTGGCGATTGCGGATGTGAGCTATTACGTACGGCCGAATACGCCGCTTGACCACGAAGCGCGGGCGCGTGGCACCTCGGTCTACTTCCCATCGCAAGTGGTGCCGATGCTGCCGGAAGTGCTGTCGAACGGGCTATGTTCGCTCAATCCGCAGGTCGATCGTTTGTGTATGGTCTGTGAAATGACCGTCTCTTCGCAGGGCAAGCTGTCGTCCTACAAATTCTATGAAGCGGTGATGAGTTCTCATGCCCGCCTGACCTACACCAAGGTGTGGAACATTCTGCAAGGCGACGCCGAACTGCGTGAGCATTACAAGCCGCTGGTGGGCGGATTGGAAGAGCTGCACCACATGTACAAAGCGCTGGAACAGGCGCGTGAAGTGCGTGGCGGCATTGCCTTTGAAACCGAAGAAGCGAAGTTCATTTTCAATGCTGAACGCCGTATTGAACGAGTGGAAGCCGTGGTGCGTAACGATGCGCATAAGCTGATCGAAGAGTGCATGATTCTGGCGAATATCTCCGCCGCGAAATTTGTGGAGAAAAACCAAGAGCCTGCGCTGTTCCGCGTACACGATCAACCGAGTGAAGATCATGTATTAGCGCTGCGTAGCGTACTGGGCGAACTGGGGCTAACGCTGAAAGGCGGCATGAAGCCGCAGCCGAAAGACTATGCGGAATTGATGGATGAGGTGGCGGAGCGTCCCGATCGGGAAATGCTGCAAACCATGCTGTTGCGTTCGATGAAGCAGGCGATTTATGACCCGGAAAACCGGGGCCATTTCGGGCTGGCATTGACGTCTTACGGTCACTTTACGTCGCCGATTCGTCGTTATCCTGACCTGTCGCTGCACCGCGCGATTAAGTATCTGCTGAGCGATCGCCATGAGCGCTGGACGTCAACGGGCGGCTGGCATAGCGATATTAATGAGATGCTACAGCTCGGTATGCACTGCTCGATGACCGAGCGCCGTGCGGATGAAGCCACGCGGGATGTTGCCGACTGGCTGAAGTGTGACTTTATGCAGGATCACGTCGGTGAAGTCTTTACGGGCATCATCTCCAGCGTGACCGGTTTTGGTTTCTTCGTACGTCTGAAAGAGCTATTTATCGATGGTCTGGTACACGTTTCTACGCTGGATAATGACTATTATCGTTACGACAATATCGGTCAGCGACTGATCGGTGAGTCGCGCGGGCAGGTTTATCGTCTGGGCGATGAAGTGGAAATCCGCGTTGAGGCGGTGCATATGGATGAGCGCAACATTGATTTCGCGCTGATTTCCAGCACGCGCAAGGTACGTGGCGAGGGTAAAACCGCCCGTGACCGCGCGAAAAAACCGGAGTCGCGTGAGGCTAAGCCTGCCCGACGCCGTCGTAGCGCCAGCAAAGCGGCGGCCAATTTTGAACCAGATGCCGCGTTCCGCAAAGAAGGCAGTAGCAACGCAAAATCGGATAAGCCCACCGCCAAACCGAAAAAGAACCGCGATAAAGCGAAAAAGAACGCGGAAAAAACACGTAAAATCGCCGCCGCGACTAAAGCGAAACGCGCGAAGAAAAAGTCTGCTGAGTAAGGTGAGTTAGCCGTCCTTCCTGCAACGGGGGGACGGTAAAACCGCTATCTCTAATGAACGGGCCTTGCCTGTTATGGTTAATTTGAAGAGTATCAATGAGCGAAATTATTTACGGTATCCACGCGGTGAAGGCACTGCTTGAGCGCGATCCCCAGCGTTTTCTGGAAGTTTTTGTTCTGAAAGGGCGTGACGATCGTCGTCTTCAGCCCGTGATTGCAGAACTGGAAGCGCAGGGCATCGTCATTCAGATGGCGAATCGCCAGTGGCTGGATAAGCAGGCTGACGACGCGGTGCATCAGGGGATCGTAGCGAAAGTCAAAGAAGGACGGAAATATCAGGAAAACGACCTGCCCGCGCTGCTCGATAATCTGGAAACGCCTTTCCTGCTAATTCTGGACGGTGTGACCGATCCGCACAATCTGGGGGCGTGCCTGCGGAATGCGGATGGTGCTGGCGTACATGCGGTGATTGTGCCGCGCGATCGTTCCGCGCAACTCAATGCAACGGTGAAGAAGGTGGCCTGTGGCGCAGCGGAAACCGTGCCGGTTATTAGTGTGACCAATCTGGCGCGCACGATGCGCCTGTTGCAAGAGCGCCATATCTGGATCGTCGGCACGGCGGGTGAAGCGGATCATACGCTCTACCAAAGCAAACTGACCGGGCCGCTGGCGCTGGTGATGGGGGCGGAAGGAGAGGGCATGCGTCGTCTGACCCGTGAGCATTGTGATGAATTGATCAGTATTCCGATGGCGGGCAGCGTGTCCTCACTGAATGTGTCTGTCGCCACTGGCGTATGTCTGTTTGAAGCCGTTCGTCAGAGGGCATAATCAGAACGGTTACTGATAGCAGCGGGGTGCCATGAAGCACCCCGCTGTCGTTGGGATTATGCAGCCGATGTCAGCCTGCGAAGATCGTGTTGCGAAGGCGGTAAAAGCCGGAAAACGGAAACGGCCTCAGACAGCATGAGTGCTTGCTGCTCCAGCGAGTGAGCGGCAGAAGAGGATTGCTCCACCAGCACGGTGTTTTGCTGTGTGTTCTGATCCATTTCTATAATTGCCTGGCCGACCTGAGAAATACCGCGATGCTGTTCGTCCGAGGCCGTCGTGATATCTTGCATGATGGTGTGGACTTGCGTCACGGACTGTACAATCCCTTCCATGGTTTTCCCCGCGCCGTTAACCAGCGCCGCACCGTTATTAATTTGTGAAACCGACTCGGCAATGAGCGTATCGATCTCTTTGGCAGCCTGAGCGCTGCGCTGTGCCAGATTACGTACTTCGCTGGCGACCACCGCAAAACCGCGACCTTGTTCACCCGCTCGCGCCGCCTCTACCGCAGCATTGAGCGCCAGAATATTGGTTTGAAACGCGATGCTGTTGATCATTGAGGTAATTTCAGCAATGCGGTGAGAACTTTGCGCGATATCGTGCATGGTATTCACGGCTTTAGAAACCTGTTCTCCCCCTTGGTTCGCGGTATCGGAGGCATCCATAACTAGCCGGTTAGCCTGATGGGCGTTATCGGCGTTCTGTTTCACCGTTGACGTCAACTGTTCCATGCTGGCGGCTGTTTCTTCCAGTGCGGCGGCTTGTTGCGTTGTGCGAGACGAAAGATCGTCGTTACCGGCGCTAATTTCCTCCGCAGCATGGGAAATCTGGTTCGCACTGAGGCGAATCTTATCAATCATACTGTGCAGGTTGTCGTTCATCTGCCCCATGGCGGAAACCAACTGGCCTAATTCATCATGGCGTTCGGTGTGAAGCTGTACGGTGAGATCGCCTTCTGCAATCGCACGGGTGGCATGTAACGCCTGATGTAACGGGCGCACGATCTGCCGTGAGATAACGATGGTGGTAGTCAGACCGAGTATGATGGCGATAAGCGTAATCACGCCCAGTTGTATATCGCTGCTAATGACGTTACGGCCTGCACGGGTTTCTTCTGTAAAGTAAAGTTTATTGATGTTTTCCTGCAAGAGCGCCATCTGGGCGTTTAATTCACTGAGCTGCTGTTGGCTCACATTGGGGCTCATAACCTGCTGGCGCTGAGAAATATAGGCATTGAGTGACGTTCTGATCTCCTGAATCGCGTTTTTATCTTCCGTTGGCCAATGGCTCGAGTCGATCGCTTTCAATAGTGCTGACAGCTCTTCGCTGATATTACCGATCGCACTATCGTGTTGTTCCAGATATTGTGTTTTACGTTCCAGTGCATAAGCGAAGTTATTTTCTCTGGCGACAACCGTTTTGTCATAAATCGCGCCAAGACGACTGATACGCTTCAATGATTGGTCGCTATTGTATAATCCGTAAAAGCCAACCATAGAGAGAATCACTCCTATGATGAGCAATAAACCAAACCCCACCAATAACTTTTTTGTCACAGACAGGTTTTGGAATGACATCCAGTGCAGCATAAATTTCTTCCTTTAGTTCATTAATTAATTATTTATTTTCCGTCATTGCAGGCCAAGAACGGATGTTCTGTCGTTGTGTGTGTGTAAAAATGTATTGCATAAAAAGGTAGGTGATGAGTGTGAGACGCCCTCCTGTTTGGCTGATAAAAAATGCCTTATCTGTTGTTTATGCTGTTCACGTAGTGTGGATTTATTCGCCCTGACGGGCTGCCACAAGTGGCATTTAAAACGCGTTTGCATTTTATAGGGGGAAACACGGTGCGAGGTCCCCGCAGGGCGACCTCGCACCGTGGTAGCCCCCAGTATCTCTATCTTTAAACGATCGGCATTCTTATTTGTTGTCGGCATACCAGACGCAATTCTTACTCATTTTCTTAAAAAATGTGAGGATATTCGTGCGGAAAGGGCGGGCAATAGGATGCCCGCTTGTGAGTTGAGGTTAGCGTGAGGAATGGGCTGCAACGCGATAGCCGCGGTGTGTTTTCCGCTTTTGCGTGACAGAATAAACATGGCAGCACAAAAGCGGATATTTCACGGATGTTAAATACGGAAGACGCTGACCAGTTCGCTGAGATGGTGCCCTTTCTGGCGCAAACTTTGCGCGGTGTCTTCCGAACTGTTGACCAGAATGGTGTTTTCTTGCGTTGCCTGACCAATTTGCACAATCGCAATATTCACTTGGCCGATACCGGCAGATTGCTCGTGTGAAGCGATATCAATATCGTTCACGATGGTACTGACCTGAAGGATGCGGTTACGCAAGTCATCCATGACCGCCTGCGTTTTCTCTGAAAAATGGTAACCCGCTTCAATTTTTTCCAGTGATTCATCGATCAAGTTTTCGATCTCCTTCACCGCGGTAGAACTGCGCTGTGCCAACGCCCGCACTTCGGCAGCAACCACGGCGAAGCCTCTGCCGTGCTCGCCCGCGCGAGCGGCTTCCACTGCGGCATTGAGCGCCAGAATATTGGTTTGGAACGCGATCGATTCGATCACCGTGGTGATATCGGCAATTCTCTGGGATGAGTTCTTGATATCGCTCATGGTAGAAACGGAATCGGTGACGGTCTGGCTGCCGTTCCTTGCCGCTGCCGCACTCTGCTCGGCCAGATCTTTGGCGGCAGAGACATTATCGGCGTTCTGCTGCACGCTGGCGGAGAGTTGCTCCATGCTGGCAGACGTCTCTTCGACGCTACTGGCCTGACGGGCTATCTGCTCGCTAATGTTTTCGCTGTCGGTAGCCAGCGCATCGGTCGCGACGCTGATTTCTTCGGCTGCATTTCTCACCTGCGCCACAATGGTGGTCAGCCCTTGCCCGATGCCGTTTATCGCACCAATTAAGCGACCAACCTCATCGGTGCGGTTACTGGAAAGTGTTGCCGTCAGGTTACCGGCAGAAAACTGTTCCGCCACTTTAACGATTTCAACCAGCGGCTGGCTCAGCCACTTACGCGTCAGTACGACAAAGAAGGCGGCGAAGAGCAGAACCAGAATAATGCCACCGCCTAAAAACAGATTACGAGTGTGATTAATCTCTGCCATTAGGCTTTCTTTGCTCACTGTGCCTGCAACAATCCAGTTCCAGTGCGGGATACTGCGGTACACCATGATCCGGGTTTTCTCTTCACCTGTCATCGAGTGGTTGTCGTATTCGATCGTACCATTACCAGTTGCCAACACTTTCTCTACGGCACCTTCTGACCAGTCAGGGCGTTGGTTGGCATTGCTTTGATGGTAAAGGTAGTTACCCGCATCTTTTCCTTTTTTCGTGCTAAGCACAAAGAAATGGCCTGCCTCACCTATTTTCTTATTCAGAATAGTTTGTTGCATCTTGGTAAATTGCTGCGTGATATCGACGCCGACGAACAGAATGCCGATAATCGTGTTTTGACTATCGCGTATCGGTTGATACTGGGTGATGTACTGTTTGCCGAACAGCGTGGCTAACCCACTGTAGGTGTCACCTTTTATCACGAGCGGATAGGCTGGGCTTTCACGATCGAGTTTGGTGCCCATTGCGCGCGATCCATCTTCTTTTTTCAATGACGTGGTGACGCGTGTAAAGTCCTCCCCGTCGCGAACAAAAATGGTTGAGATCGCGCTGGTTCGGCTGAGGAAATCGTCCGGCACTTCGGTGTTGAGGTTCAATACTGTATCGCCCGCCTTCAGTGTTGGCTGCGATGTGTTGCCGAAAGGCGTACGGTTAACGGTATCCAGCGAAAACCGCGTCGGCAGAAAGCTCGCCAGTAGCCGCGTGTAGTTGCTGACTTCGGCTTGTAGGCTGGTATCGTACATGTTGATCATGTCGGTGACTCCATTCACCTGGCTCTGCATGTCGTTGAGGGTCAACGATTTTAGTTGATGGCCTGCGGAGCGGGTAAGAGTGAGGGTGAACACAATGAACAATATCGCCACGCTCAGAGAGGCGATAATTGATAATTTGATACCCAAACCCCAGTGCTTAAAAGAAAGTCCCAACATATGTGTGTCTCTTATAATAAAAAGGTTATTTTTTAGTCTCACTTCACAAGCGTTAACGGCAGTAAGGAAAAAAAATTTAATAATCGAATGTAAATATCCATTGCATAAATTGACTTACGTCAATGCAATTTTTTATCTTCATGAAATATCAATTAATTTATGGGGTTACAGGACTTAGCTGGAGAGGGATAACATGGTCGAAATGTCACTGGATAAACTCGGTAGCGGGATTGAGGCGATTCATGCGGTGCCTGTGGGAAGAAGGGAACAGCCCTTACCGACGATTTTTTTCTTCCATGGCTACACCTCGTCAAAAGAGGTGTACTCGTATTTTGGCTATGCGCTGGCGCAGGCTGGGTTTCGGGTGATCCTACCCGATGCCGCAATGCACGGTGCCCGTTATAGTGGGGATGACGCACAGCGGCTGCGCCACTTTTGGGATATCCTGCAATCGAATATTGAGGAACTGCCTGATTATGTCGCGGAATATCGGCAACGTGGCCTGATCGAAGGGGAGCGCATTGGCGTTTGCGGCGCGTCGCTCGGCGGCATGAGTGCGCTGGGGTGCATGGCGCGCTATCCCTGGATCACCGCTGTCGCGGCGTTTATGGGTTCCGGCTACTTCTCTACGCTATCGTCAACGCTGTTTCCTCCGGTTCCGGCGGATTGTGCAGAAAATCAGCCAATATTGCAGGCGTTGGCGGCTAAACTGGCTGATTATGATGTCAGCACACGTTTGGATGCGCTGTCTGATAGGCCGCTGTTGGTGTGGCACGGTGACGCGGATGATGTTGTGCCAGCGGCAGAAAGTGCGCGTCTCCATCAGGCATTACAGGCCTGCGATAAACTGACCAATCTGACGTATCTGACTGAGCCGGGTGTGACCCATCGTATTACGCCGACGGCGCTACAGGCCGGAGCCGATTTCTTTCGGCGGGCGCTGTAATCCTGCGTTGCTCCCTTGAATCGGACAAGAAAGAAAACGTCTGTGTTTCTTTCTTGTGTTCTTTAATGTCGGGCACTATACTTACGCGTCATTTTTTCAGCCGCACACATACACGTTCCTTGCCTCCACGGGCCGCGGTTGACCCAGACAGGAGGCTGAATAATCCGTAAGGAGCAATTCGATGCGTCATTACGAAATCGTATTTATGGTTCATCCTGACCAGAGCGAACAGGTTCCGGGCATGATCGAGCGCTACACTGCTACCATCACTGGTGCGCAGGGCACGATCCACCGTCTGGAAGACTGGGGCCGCCGTCAGTTGGCTTACCCGATCAACAAACTGCACAAAGCGCACTACGTTCTGCTGAACGTTGAAGCACCGCAGGAAGCGATCGATGAGCTGGAAACAAACTTCCGCTTTAACGATGCCGTTATCCGCAGCATGGTTATGCGCGTTAAGCACGCGGTAACTGAAGCATCTCCAATGGTGAAAGCGAAAGACGAACGCCGTGAGCGTCGTGAAGATTTCGCTGAAGCTGGCGATGATGTGGATGCAGGGGATTCTGAAGAGTAATTGTTGTGGTGACGGTGAATCGTCTGGTGTTGTCCGGCACAGTGTGCAAGACGCCCATTCGTAAAGTCAGTCCGTCAGGTATTCCTCACTGTCAGTTTGTGCTTGAGCACCGCTCGACACAGGAAGAGGCCGGATTGAGTCGGCAAGCATGGTGTCGTATGCCCGTGATTGTCAGTGGACTCTCGTCACAAGCAGTTACCCACAGTATAACGGTCGGCACGCAACTTACCGTGCACGGGTTCATTAGCTGCCATCAAGGGCGCAATGGCTTGAGCAAGATAGTGTTACATGCCGAGCAGATTGAATTGATAGATTCTGGAGACTAGCCACATGGCACGTTATTTCCGTCGTCGCAAATTCTGCCGTTTCACCGCGGAAGGCGTTGTAGAGATTGATTATAAAGATATCGCTACGCTGAAAAACTATATCACTGAAAGCGGCAAGATTGTTCCGAGCCGTATCACCGGTACTCGTGCAAAATACCAGCGTCAGCTGGCCCGCGCTATCAAGCGTGCGCGTTACTTGTCTTTGTTGCCGTACACTGACCGTCATCAGTAATCGGCCACTGTCCATTAACGAGACTTTGAGAGGATAAAGTAATGCAAGTTATTCTGCTTGATAAAGTAGCAAACCTGGGCAGCCTGGGTGATCAGGTAAACGTTAAAGCGGGCTACGCTCGTAACTTCCTGGTGCCACAGGGCAAAGCTGTCCCGGCAACCAAGAAAAACGTTGAGTTCTTCGAAGCACGCCGTGCTGAACTGGAAGCCAAACTGGCTGACGTTCTGGCTGCTGCTGAAGCGCGCGCCGCTAAGATCAAAGAACTGGGTAGCGTTACTATCGCGTCTAAAGCAGGCGACGAAGGTAAACTGTTCGGTTCCATCGGTACTCGCGATATCGCTGATGCGGTAACGGCTGCCGGTGTTGATATTGCTAAGAGCGAAGTTCGCCTGCCGAACGGCGTTCTGCGTACTCTGGGTGAGCACGAAGTGAGCTTCCAGGTACACAGCGATGTCTTTGCTGAACTGAATGTCGTTGTTGTTGCTGAAGCCTAATTCACGTTTATCGTCGAATTAACACTTTAGTTAACATGTGAAACGCTGGCCTTGTGCCAGCGTTTTGCATTATGGCTTTAGCCAGTTC
>NZ_JSXC01000015.1 GCF_000803215.1 Pectobacterium fontis | reverse complement strand
GCCCGGCATACAACTGCCAGACAAGTGGAAAGCCCCTGTCGAAAGACAGGGGACTTTTGCTGTGTGCGTTTTCAGGAAGACAAAACAGTCAGGAAGACTCATTGTGAATCTTTATATCCAAATCCGTAAAAATCAAATTACAGCACGCAATCTTGCCACTCAGCGTGAGGCTTCCATGCTGAGTGCATTTAGCAACAATAGGATTTTGGTCGCTGATTTTATGGCTGCTTCTGAGGCGCTGCGAGGGGCTATCCGTCAGGTTACTCCTTTCGATTGGCGTAACTGGTTCAGTAATACGACTTTGCTGATCCACGCTTTGGAAATGAATGAAGGTGGGCTTTCTCCGGTGGAGGAACGCATACTTCAGGAGATCACGGTCATGAGCTGTCGTAAATCCAAACTCATTGTTATTTCTAGCACTGTCCCTCTGAGTGATTCTGATGCGCTGAAACGTATTCAGCAGCAGTCCTGATTATATGAATCGTGTGTTTCGTGAAACATTTTCACCTTATGCGCTGATCACTCGACATTAGTATAAAAACTCGCTATCTTCGGGCATCTGGATGTCTAAACGTTTAAACGTATGCTTTGAGGATATAAGGTTATGCCAATTCGGGTTCCTGATGAGTTACCAGCCGTTAATTTTCTGCGTAATGAGAACGTCTTTGTCATGACGTCCTCGCGTGCTAAAACTCAGGAAATTCGTCCACTTAAAGTGCTGGTTCTGAACCTGATGCCTAAAAAGATCGAGACTGAAAACCAGTTTCTGCGCCTGTTATCCAATTCGCCCTTACAGATCGATATTCAGTTGCTACGTATCGATAGCCGTGAATCAAAGAATACGCCAACCGAGCATTTGAATAACTTCTACTGTGATTTCGACGATATTCAGGACGAAAATTTTGATGGCCTGATTGTGACCGGCGCGCCGTTGGGACTGGTCGATTTTTGCGATGTTGTGTATTGGCCACAGATCGCGCGTGTCATTGAGTGGGCAAAAGAGCATGTTACCTCCACATTATTTGTGTGTTGGGCTGTACAGGCGGCTCTCAATATCCTCTACGGCATTCCCAAAATGACCCGTAAGGAGAAGCTATCTGGCGTTTATTCGCATCAAACCTTACAACCCCATGCGTTGCTGACCCGAGGCTTTGATGAAACGTTCCTGGCGCCACATTCACGCTATGCCGATTTTCCCGTTGACGTGATTCGCCAGCATACCGATTTGGATATTCTGGTTGAGTCGGAGCAGGCTGGTGCCTACCTGTTTGCCAGTAAAGATAAACGTCTGGCGTTTGTTACCGGGCACCCAGAGTATGATGCTCTGACGCTAGCGGGAGAGTTTTTCCGTGATTGTGATGCAGGACTGGATCCGATCGTTCCGGTTAACTATTTCCCGGATGACAATCCTGAATTGGCGCCGAAAGCGAGTTGGCGTAGCCATGGCCATCTACTTTTTGTCAACTGGCTGAATTACTATGTTTACCAGATCACGCCTTACGATTTACGCCAGATGAATCCTACGCTGGACTAACCAACCCTGATTCTTTTCTTTTTTAGGCACCTTTTAAGGGTGCCTTTCTTTTTTCTGCTGAATTTTTCTATTCTCATCCTTTGGTGAAATCCATTTCTCTTCCTTTTAAATTTTAATCTTCATTCTTATTATAGGGTTATGACTTAAATTTTATAAAAATGGAAATTGTTTTTGATTTTAATTTTTATTGTATTAGGCTTAATTCTGTCGGCTAAGAAATGTACATACTGGTTTGCCGATTTGGCGGTTGTTGATGAATGAAGCGGAATCTGAAAAGGAACCACGAATGATGCAGCAGACGATAAATAGAGAATTGGCGTTTAGTCAGCGTTTTGGCGAAGGTGAGAAGCAAATTCTTACCGAGGAAGCGATTGATTTCTTAACGGAACTGGTCGCACATTTCACCCCGGCACGTAATCAATTACTCGCCGAACGGCAAGTACAACAGCGTAATATCGATCAGGGTAAGCTGCCTGATTTTATTTCAGAAACAGCTTCCATTCGTGAAGAATCATGGGTAATACGTGGTATTCCCGATGACCTCCAAGATCGCCGCGTTGAAATTACGGGGCCGGTCGAACGCAAGATGGTAATCAATGCATTGAATGCCAATGTGAAGGTGTTCATGGCTGATTTTGAGGATTCCCTGTCTCCAGGATGGGAAAAGGTGATCGACGGGCAAATCAACTTACGTGACGCCGTGCGCGGTACGATTTCCTACATTAATGAAACAGGCAAAATCTACCAGTTGAAGCCTAATCCAGCCGTACTCATTTGTCGCGTGCGCGGTTTGCACCTGCCGGAAAAACATGTGTCCTGGCAGGGGGAAGCGATTCCCGGAAGCCTGTTCGATTTTGCGCTGTATTTTTTCCATAACTATCGTGAGTTGCTGAAAAAAGGGAGCGGTCCTTATTTTTATCTGCCAAAAACACAATCATGGCAGGAAGCGGCGTGGTGGAACGATGTGTTCTGCTATACGGAGGATCGCTTTGATCTGCCGCGTGGCACGATCAAAGCTACGGTGTTGATTGAAACACTGCCCGCCGTGTTCCAGATGGATGAGATCCTCTATCACCTGCGCGATCATATTGTTGGGCTAAACTGCGGCCGCTGGGACTATATCTTCAGCTATATCAAAACATTAAAGGATCATAGCGATCGCGTTCTGCCCGATCGTCAGTCGGTGACGATGGACAAACCTTTTCTTAGTGCTTATTCACGGCTGCTGATCAAGACCTGCCATCGTCGTGGCGCATTCGCGATGGGGGGAATGGCCGCTTTCATTCCGAGTAAGGATGCTGAACGTAATCACTGGGTCTTGGATAAGGTTCGTAAGGACAAGGAACTGGAGGCGAGTAATGGCCACGATGGCACTTGGGTAGCCCATCCGGGGCTGGCAGATGCCGTGATGGAGGTGTTCGATCGGGCGTTAGGTGAACGCAAAAACCAGCTTGATATCTGCCGTGAACACGATGCGCCCATTCGCGCTGAGGCGTTGCTGGAGCCTTGCCCAGGAGAACGTACCGAGGTAGGGATGCGCGCGAATATCCGCGTTGCGGTGCAGTACATCGAAGCATGGATATCCGGTAATGGCTGTGTCCCGATTTATGGGCTGATGGAAGACGCCGCGACGGCTGAAATCTCTCGTACTTCAATTTGGCAGTGGATCCGCCACGGCAAGACCTTGAGCGATGGTCGCGTGATCACCAAAGCGTTGTTCCGTCAGATGCTGGCTGAAGAGATGTTTGTCATTCAGGAGGAGTTGGGTGATGCCCGTTTTAGCGGAGGACGTTTTGATGACGCTGCCCGACTGATGGAGCAAATCACCACGCAAGATGAGCTGATCGACTTCCTGACGTTACCCGGCTACGCGCTGCTTGATTAATTCTGGCTGATAAGAAAAAGGAACCTTTGCTATGACGACCTCTCGTACCCAACAAGTCCAGCATATTGAAAAAGAGTGGAAAACTGCCCGCTGGACAGGCATTACGCGCCCCTACAGCGCAGAAGATGTGATTAATTTACGGGGTTCAGTGAACCCGGAATGCACGCTCGCGCAGTTAGGGGCGGCGAAACTGTGGAACCTGCTGCATGGCGATGCCCGCAAAGGCTATGTGAATTGTCTGGGGGCACTGACCGGTGGGCAGGCGTTACAGCAGGCGAAAGCCGGCATTGAAGCGATTTATCTGTCCGGCTGGCAGGTTGCGGCGGATGCCAATCTGGCGTCCAGCATGTATCCCGATCAGTCGCTCTATCCGGCGAATTCAGTGCCAGCGGTGATCGAACGTATCAATAATACTTTCCGGCGCGCCGATCAAATTCAGTGGGCGAACCACATTGAACCGGGTGATAAGCGCTATACCGACTACTTCCTGCCGATTGTGGCAGATGCGGAGGCGGGGTTTGGCGGCGTGCTGAATGCGTTTGAGTTGATGAAATCGATGATTGAAGCGGGTGCGGCGGCGGTTCACTTTGAGGATCAACTGGCATCGGCGAAAAAATGTGGACACATGGGGGGCAAAGTACTGGTTCCCACTCAGGAAGCGGTTCAGAAGCTGGTGGCGGCGCGTCTGGCGGCGGATGTGTTGGGGGTGCCCACTTTGCTGGTTGCGCGAACCGATGCGGATGCGGCGGATTTACTGACTTCCGACTGCGATGAATATGACCGTGATTTCATCACCGGAGAACGCACGGTGGAAGGCTTCTATCGCACCCGTGCCGGGATTGAACAGGCGATTAGCCGCGGGTTGGCCTACGCACCTTATGCCGATCTGGTGTGGTGCGAAACCTCAACGCCAGACCTATCGCTGGCGCGTCGGTTTGCCGACGCTATCCACGCGAAGTTCCCTGGCAAGCTGCTGGCGTACAACTGTTCACCTTCCTTTAACTGGAAGAAGAATCTGGATGACAGCACGATTGCGCGTTTTCAGGATGAGCTGTCGGCGATGGGCTACAAGTATCAATTCATTACGTTAGCTGGCATCCACAGCATGTGGTTCAACATGTTTGATCTGGCACATGCCTACGCACAGGGCGAGGGTATGAAGCACTATGTAGAAAAAGTGCAGCAGCCTGAGTTCGAAGCGATTAAAGATGGTTATACCTTCTCTTCGCATCAGCAGGAGGTGGGGACTGGCTATTTCGATAAGGTGACAAACATCATTCAGGGGGGGGAATCTTCAGTGACGGCGCTAACGGGATCGACGGAAGAACAGCAGTTCTGATCCTAATCCGGCCAGCGTCAGGCTGGTCGGGTTTCATCTGGAGAGCATGATGACGCGTGACCTTGAAAAGCTGGTGGCGCAGACGATCCTGCAAGGATTTGATGCGCAATATGGACGTTTTCTCGAAGTGACCGCGGGGGCGCAGCAGCGCTTTGAACAGGCTGATTGGCCCGCGGTGCAGCAGGCAATGAAGCAGCGTATTCACCTATACGATCATCATGTGGGGTTGGTGGTTGAACAGTTACGCTGTATTACAGGTATTCGCTGCGATGATGCGGATTTTCTGGCGCGAGTGAAGCATATCTACACCCGCTTACTACCGGATTATCCCCGTTTTGAGATTGCGGAAAGCTTCTTTAATTCCGTCTATTGTCGGCTGTTGAATCATCGGGAACTGACGCCCGATAAACTGTTTGTTTTCAGTTCCCAGCCTGAACAGCGTTTTCGCGAAATTCCCCGACCGATCGCCAGAACCTTTATGGCGCACAGCGGTTGGCAGAACATGCTGGAAAAGGTGCTGGGTGATGTACCGCTGCGTTTACCGTGGGAGGATTTGCCACGGGATATTGCCTATATCATGGCATATTTACAGCGCACATTTTCGGCAGAGCAGCTTACGCAGGCGACGTTACAGGTGGCGAATGAGCTGTTTTATCGTAACAAAGCGGCCTGGCTGGTGGGCAAGCTGTCGCTTCCTGACGGTATTTTTCCGTTCCTGTTGCCGATTCATCACAATGAACGCGGGGCATTATTTATTGATACCTGCCTGACCAGCCAGGCAGATGCCAGCATCGTGTTCGGTTTTGCTCGCTCTTACTTCATGGTGTATGCCCCGCTGCCGTCTGCGCTGGTCGCTTGGCTACGAGATATTCTACCGGGGAAGACAACGGCGGAACTCTATCTGGCCATCGGCTGCCAGAAGCACAGTAAAACCGAGTATTACCGCGAATACCTGCATTACATGGCGACATCGCAAGAGCAATTCATTATCGCCCCCGGCGTGAAAGGCATGGTGATGCTGGTGTTTACACTGCCTTCTTTCGATCGCGTATTTAAAGTCATTAAGGATCGCTTTGCGCCGCAGAAAGAGGTGAGTGCGGATCGGGTTATGGCATGCTATCAATTAGTGAAAGAACACGACCGCGTTGGACGCATGGCGGATACGCAGGAATATGAAAACTTCGTTATCGATAAACATCGCATCAGCCCGGAACTGTTGGATGAGCTTTGGCGGGAAGTGCCGGAAAAGCTGGAGGATCTGGGCGACCAACTAGTAATCCGACATTTGTACATGGAGCGCCGGATGACGCCGCTGAATCTCTATCTGGAACAGGCAAACGCACAGCAACTGCATGATGTCATTGAGGAGTACGGTAACGCTATCAAGCAGTTGGCGGCGGCAAATATTTTCCCCGGCGACATGCTATTCAAGAATTTCGGCGTCACCCGTCATGGGCGGGTCGTGTTTTATGACTACGACGAAATCTGTTATATGACCGAAGTGAATTTCCGCAAGATTCCGCCGCCGCGTCACCCGGAGGACGAACTGGCCGCTGAACCGTGGTACAGCGTTGCGCCGAATGATGTCTTTCCCGAAGAGTTTCCCCATTTCCTGTGTAGCGACCATCATATTCGTACGCTGTTTGAGGAGTTGCACGGCGATCTGTTTTGCGCGGATTACTGGCGGGCATTACAGCAGCGCATCAGGGAAGGGCACATTGAGGATGTGTATGCCTACCGGCGGCGCAAGCGCTTTAGCCAGCGCACCGAACCTTTATACATCAATACTGAGAATGATTCTGGCCTTTGCCGTGATCCGGCGTAAAAAATTATGCTGAGGAGATAGCAGGCTTAGGATGAGCCGCATGGACGCGGCTCAAGCTTGCGCCACGTAGGGAACGTGTCGCAAGCGGTCCGTTAAGCTTGATAGCGACGAAGGCACCGCGTCAGCGGCATAATTTCCGCCGAAAGCCTGGGGTCACGGGGCGAGCGGCGTTTGAGCCGTCCCGTGTCGGGCGCGTGCTACGGAGTAGCATGAAAATGACGGTATTATCGCGCACGAAATTTTCCCGTGGTTTGCATAAATATAAGCCTAAAAGAGCTGATGAGAGTATATCTTGCTATAACCCGCTGTATTCCTGCATCACCTGCTTGGCGGCTTTGATCACCAGCGCGCCGAGTTCTGTGACGCGATCGTCCGTGATGCGCGACACGGGGCCGGAGATGGAAATGGCGGCGAAGGCTTCATGGTGTTCATCCAGAATACAGGCGGCGATACAACGCAGTCCCAGCGCGTGTTCTTCATCATCGAACGAATAGCCCTGTTTGCGAATCAGTGACAGATTCTCCTTCAGGATTTGTGGCGAGCTGAACGTATGTGGCGTGTAGCCATGCAGCCCTTTCTTATGCAGCAGTTGCGTGACCTGCACATCGGGCAAATGTGCCAGAAACGCTTTCCCGGCACCGGAAGCATGCATCGGTAACTTACCGCCGATGGGGGCAGACATGCGCATCAGCGCCGTGCATTGCACCTGATCGATGATGATCGCCTGAATGTCGGTCTGATCGAGCACGGCCAGATTGACGGTTTCGCCCGAGTCTTCCATCAACTTGCGAAGTATCGGATGCACAATCGCCAGCAGGTTGCGGCTTTGCAGAAAGCTACTGCCGACGATAAAGGCGTGTGAGCCAATCGTCCACAGTCCCAAATCGCCGACCTGCCGTACGAAGCCCTGCTGTTGCATGGTGGTAAGCAGGCGGTGGGTGGTGGAATTGGGTAAACCCGCTTGCTGAGCGAGATCGGTTAGCGCCACGCTGCCATTTGCTTTGGCGATATATTCCAGCAGCGTCAGGCCACGAGTCAGCGACTGAACCTGTCCGGTCGGCTGCGCGGCGGTGCCCGTGCTGGCTTTGGGCTTTTTCCCGCGTTTGGCTGGTTCTGGTGGCGTCATAACATCGATTCCTTTTTAGGATAATGGAATTAATTTTCGTTTTTTTGCCACAGAATGCAACTCTTCTTTCTCCACGCTTTTATCGGCAAATGATCTGAAAAAGTCTCATGATACGCTGCGTTAGCGCCCCTGTAACTTATGCTAGGATAGAGGCCATAACGATATAAATGGTTATTGGCCGGGATGGGGTTCGCGTGAGTAATCGGGTAGATGAATTGCGGCGTCAATTGGCGCAACGCATTATGGTACTGGATGGTGGAATGGGAACCATGATCCAGGGGTATCGCCTTCAGGAAGCAGATTATCGCGGCGAGCGCTTTGCTGACTGGCCGAGCGATGTAAAAGGCAATAACGATCTACTGGTGCTTACCAAACCGCAGGTGATCGGTGAAATCCACGATGCCTATCTGGAAGCCGGTGCCGACATTCTCGAAACCAATACCTTCAACGCGACCACCATTGCGATGGCGGATTATGATATGGAAGCGCTGTCGGCGGAAATCAATACCGTCGCTGCCCAGTTGGCGCGTGCCAGTGCGGATAAATGGACGGCGCTAACGCCGGATAAGCCGCGCTATGTTGCTGGCGTGCTCGGCCCGACGAACCGTACCGCATCGATCTCTCCTGATGTTAACGATCCGGCGTTTCGTAACGTCAGTTTTGATCAACTGGTGGAAGCCTATCGCGAATCGACACGCGCCTTGATCGCTGGTGGCGTCGATCTGATCATGATCGAAACCATTTTCGATACATTAAATGCCAAAGCGGCGATTTTCGCCGTCGAAAGTGAATTTGAGGCGTTAGGGATCGTCCTACCGGTGATGATTTCCGGTACGATCACGGATGCCTCAGGGCGCACATTATCCGGCCAAACCACGGAAGCTTTTTACAACGCTCTGCGTCATTCCCGCCCGCTGTCCTTCGGCCTGAACTGTGCGCTGGGGCCGGATGAACTGCGTCAGTATGTCGCCGAGCTATCGCGTATTTCAGAATGCTATGTGAGCGCACACCCGAACGCTGGTCTCCCCAACGCTTTCGGCGAGTACGATCTGGATCCGGCTGATATGGCGCAACATATCGGCGAATGGGCGCGCGCCGGTTTTCTGAATATCGTCGGTGGCTGCTGTGGATCGACGCCCGCACATATTGCCGCGATGGCGAAAGTGGTGGAAGGCGTGCCGCCACGTAAGCTGCCTGAGATTGCGGTTGCCTGCCGCTTATCTGGTCTGGAACCGTTGAATATCGATGCCAATACCCTGTTTGTTAACGTGGGGGAACGGACGAACGTTACCGGTTCGGCGCGGTTTAAACGTCTGATCAAAGAAGAGAAATACAACGAAGCGCTGGATGTCGCCCGCCAGCAGGTGGAAAGCGGCGCGCAGATCATCGATATCAACATGGATGAAGGCATGCTGGATGCGGAAGCGGCGATGATCCGCTTTCTGAATCTTATCGCGGGCGAGCCTGATATTGCCCGAGTACCGATCATGATCGACTCCTCAAAATGGGACGTGGTCGAGAAAGGGCTGAAATGCATTCAGGGCAAAGGCATTGTTAACTCGATCTCCATGAAGGAAGGCGTTGAAGCCTTTGTTCACCATGCCAAACTAGTACGGCGTTATGGCGCAGCCGTGGTCGTCATGGCGTTTGATGAAGTCGGTCAGGCGGATACTCGTGCGCGAAAAATTGAAATTTGTCGCCGGGCGTACTGCATCCTGACAGAAGAAGTCGGCTTCCCACCGGAAGACATCATTTTTGATCCGAACATTTTCGCTGTGGCAACGGGGATCGAGGAGCACAACAACTACGCAGTGGATTTCATCGAGGCCTGTGCAGATATCAAGGCGCAGTTGCCACATGCGATGATCTCCGGCGGCGTGTCTAACGTGTCCTTCTCATTCCGTGGTAACGATCTGGTGCGTGAGGCGATCCACGCCGTCTTCCTGTATTACGCGATCCGCAATGGGATGGATATGGGGATCGTGAATGCCAGCCAACTGGCGATCTATGACGATCTTCCCGCTGAGCTGCGTGAGGCGGTTGAGGATGTGATCCTGAACCGGCGCAGCGATGCCACTGAACGTATGCTCGAACTGGCGGAAAAATATCGCGGCACTAAAACGGAAGAGGAAGGCAGCAAAACGCAGGCGGAGTGGCGTGGCTGGGATGTGAAGAAGCGTCTGGAGTATTCGCTGGTTAAAGGTATTACCGAATTTATCGAGCTGGACACCGAAGAAGCGCGCCAGCAGGCAGCGCGACCTATTGAGGTGATCGAAGGCCCGCTGATGGACGGCATGAACGTGGTTGGCGATCTGTTTGGCGCAGGGAAAATGTTTTTGCCGCAGGTGGTGAAATCGGCCCGCGTGATGAAACAGGCGGTGGCCTATCTTCAGCCCTACATTGAAGCCAGCAAAGCCAAAGGCTCATCCGCTGGGAAAATCCTACTGGCGACGGTAAAAGGTGACGTCCACGATATCGGCAAGAATATCGTCGGTGTGGTGCTGCAATGTAATAACTACGAAATTATCGATCTGGGCGTGATGGTGCCGACGGATAAGATCCTGAAGACCGCGCGTGAAGAGAATGTTGACATCATCGGGCTGTCTGGGCTGATTACGCCGTCGCTGGATGAAATGGTCAACGTGGCGAAAGAGATGGAGCGTCAGGGCTTTACGCTGCCGCTGCTGATTGGTGGCGCGACGACCTCTAAAGCGCACACCGCCGTGAAGATTGAGCAGAACTACAGCGGCCCGACGGTTTACGTGCAGAACGCCTCACGCTCTGTTGGCGTGGTGTCGGCGCTCTTGTCCGGCGCACAATATGACGACTTCGTTGCGCGTACCCGCAAAGAGTACGAAACCGTGCGTATTCAGCATGCACGTAAAAAACCGCGAACGCCGCCCGTGACGTTGGAAGCGGCGCGCGCTAACGCCTCGGATCTGGATTGGGAAAACTACACGCCGCCGGTGGCGCATCGTCTGGGCGTGCAGGCCGTGACGGTCAGTATTGAAACGTTGCGCAACTACATCGACTGGACACCGTTCTTTATGACCTGGTCGCTGGCGGGGAAATATCCCCGTATTCTGGAAGATGAGGTCGTGGGAGAAGAGGCTAAACGTCTGTTTGCCGATGCCAACGCGATGTTGGATGACTTATCCGCGCGCGGTGCGCTGAATCCTCGTGGCGTGGTGGGCTTATTCCCGGCGAACCGCGTGGGGGATGACGTGGTGATGTATACCGATGAACGGCGCGAAACGGTGCTGGCTGTCAGTCATCACCTGCGCCAACAGACGGAAAAAACCGATTTTCCGAACTACTGTTTGTCCGATTTTGTGGCACCGAAATCCTGTGGTAAGCCGGATTATCTCGGTGCTTTCGCGGTCACTGGCGGGCTGGAAGAGGATACGCTGGCCGATCTGTGGGAAGCTCAACATGATGATTATAACAAGATCATGGTGAAGGCGATCTCGGATCGCCTGGCGGAAGCCTTTGCGGAATATCTGCATGAACGCGTGCGTAAGGTGTACTGGGGCTATGCGCCGAATGAAAACCTGAGTAATGAACTGCTGATCCGCGAAAATTATCAGGGGATTCGTCCTGCGCCGGGTTATCCGGCCTGCCCGGATCACACCGAGAAAGCGCAAATCTGGCAACTGCTGGATGTGGAAAAACATACCGGCATGAAGCTCACGGAATCTTACGCCATGTGGCCGGGCGCATCGGTATCCGGCTGGTACTTTAGCCACCCCGACAGCAAATATTTCGCCGTCGCACAAATCCAGCGCGATCAGGCGGAGGATTACGCACTACGCAAAGGCATGGATGTGAGTGAAGTGGAGCGCTGGTTAGCGCCAAACCTCGGCTATGATGCGGATTAAGTCGAAGATGACCCATTTGGGGCACCTAATAAAATGGTACTACCTCTGGTAAGATAACTGTTCGTTATCTCATCATTATACTGTTTAACCGGAGGCCGGACTTTTTGTTAACACTGCTAAATCTCCTCTCTGCGATTGCGTTACTGGTGTGGGGCACTCACATTGTTCGCACTGGTATCATGCGGGTTTATGGCACCCAGCTACGGCGGGTGCTCAGCGATAGCGTTGAGAAAAAACCGTTGGCTTTTATGGCTGGCATTGGCGTCACTGCGCTGGTGCAGAGCAGCAATGCGACCGCCTTACTGACGACCTCTTTTGTTGCTCAGGGGCTGGTGGCATTAACTCCTGCGCTGGTGATTATTCTCGGCGCGGATGTGGGTACGGCACTGATGGTGCGTATCCTGACGTTCGATCTCTCCTGGCTCTCTCCGCTATTGATTTTCCTGGGCGTGATATTTTTCCTCAGCCGTAAGCAGACGCGGGTGGGCCAGATTGGCCGTGTGGCGATTGGGCTAGGGCTGATTTTGCTGGCGCTGGAAATGATCGTCATCGCCGCCGCGCCGATTACGCAAACGTCGGGCGTGAAGGTACTGTTCTCTTCATTGACGGGCGACGTCATGCTGGATGCGCTGGCGGGCGCGCTGTTCGCGGTGATCACTTATTCCAGTCTGGCGGCGGTGTTGCTGACGGCAACGCTGACGGCAAGCGGCGTGATCTCGCTGGAGGTGGCGATGTGTCTGGTCATTGGCGCCAATCTGGGCAGTGGATTGCTGACGATGATGAGTACCTCGACGCAGAATGCGGCAGGCCGACGCGTTGCACTCGGCAGTATGCTGTTCAAGCTGATAGGCTGTTTGGCGGTGCTGCCAATGGTTGAACCACTATCGCGCTGGCTGACACACATTCCGCTGGAGGACGAAGAGCTGGTGATTTATTTCCACCTGTTCTATAACCTGATTCGTTGTCTGCTGCTGATTCCGCTTACCGGCGTGGTGGCACGCCTGTCCTGTGCGATGATCGCGGATTCACCGCAGGTTGATCTCCAGATGAAACCGCGTCATCTGGATAGCAGTTCGCTGGATACGCCAGCGCTGGCATTAACCAATGCCGCACGGGAAACGCTGCGCATTGGCGATGTGTTGGAGCAGATGCTGCGTTTGTACCGCGAGGTCTTGCAGGGCGACCATATGCAGCGGCGGGAAATTCGGCGGCTGGATGATGATGTCGATATTCTGTATACCGCGATTAAGCTCTATCTGGCGCAGATTCAGAAAGACGGCCTGGATGAGCGGGATTCCCGGCGCTGGGCGGAAGTGATTGAAGTGGCGCTGAATCTGGAACAGGCGGGAGATATTATCGAACGTATGGCCGATGACATTGCTAATCATTCCTCCGGCGTACGTATGGCATTTTCCGCTCAGGGGCTGGAAGAGTTGAATCACCTGCATGAACAACTGCTGGCGAATCTGCGTCTGGGGCTGTCGGTTTTCCTGTCGGAAGATGTCACCAGCGCGAAACGTCTGCGTCGTGCCAAACATCGCTTCCGCATTATGAACCGCCGTTATGCACATGCGCATGTCGACCGCTTACATCAACATAATGTGCAGAGTCTGGAAACCAGTTCGCTTCATCTGGGTCTGCTTGGTGATATGAACCGACTGAATTCCCTGTTCTGCGCGGTGGCATATAACGTCTTGATTGTGCAGCAAGATGGGGATGAAGAACGCGAAGAATCACCGCTGACGCTATGATTCCCTTTGTGGGGTTTCACTGGATATAGCAGTCTACTTTTATGCTGACTGAGAGATAGTTTCGTGCGCGATAACATCGTTATTTTCATGCTACGTCGTAGCACGCGCCCGACATGGGGCGGCTCAGGCGCCGCTCGCCCCATGACCCCAAGGCTTTTGGCGGAAATTATGCCGCTGGCGCGGTTCCAGCGGTGTACCTGACCGCTAGTCGAGCCGCCAGTGACGCGTTCCCTACGCGGCACTGGCTTTCGCGACGTCCTGTCGCTCACTCGGCGGTCAAGCCCACCGCTGCATAATTTTTTACGCCGGATAATCGCAAAACCCACGATGCTTCTGCATTTGTGTATAAGAGGCAGCGTGCAGAGCGAGAACTTACTCGAACAGGCTGCGGTGTAGCGTCTGTACCACCCGCTCGGCGTCATCACCTGGCACCAGGAAGCACAGGTTGTTGCTGCTGGCGCCGTAGCAGATCAGGCGAATACGGAACGGTTCCAGCACGCCAAATACTTCTTTCCCAACGCCACAGGCCTGAGACAGCTTATTGCCGATCAGCGCGACCAAAGACAGATTCTCTTCCACTTCAACGCGACACAGCGATGACAACTCGGTCAGCAGGGCGCTCGACAGCAGGCTGTCGCCTGTTGAGGTGGAGCCAGTGGTGTCGAGCGTCAGGGCCACGTTGACTTCTGATGTAGTGATCAGGTCAACGGAGATGTTGTGACGTGCCAGAATACTGAACACCTCAGCCAGAAAGCCGCGCGCGTGCAGCATGTTCAGGCTATACAGGGTGAGCAGCGTTTGTTTACGACGCAACGCCAGAGCGCGGAACAGCGGCGGGTTTTCCGTTTTATTGCACACCAGCGTACCGCCAGCGGCGGGATCTTTGCTAGAGCCGACGAACACCGGAATATCGCTACGCACTGCCGGCAGCAGCGTGGCAGGGTGCAGGACTTTCGCCCCGAATGTCGCCATTTCGGCGGCTTCTTCAAACATGATTTGATCGATGCGTTTTGCCGTCGGCACCACGCGTGGGTCGGTGGTGTAGATGCCGGGAACATCGGTCCAGATGTCAATGCGGCTGACGTTGAGCGCTTCGCCCAGCAGCGCCGCCGTATAGTCGCTACCACCGCGACCCAAGGTAGTCGTGCGGCCTTTCGCTTCACTGCCAATAAAGCCCTGCGTGATCACCAGACCTTGTTCAAGGCGCGGCAGCAACTGGCTGCGCGTCAGTTCACCCAGTATGTCGCAGTCCGGCTGTGCGCGGCCAAAATTATCATCGGTACGCATGATTTTGCGCACATCAAACCACTCTGCCACCACATCGCGCTGACGCAGAATTTCGACAAACAGCAGGGTAGACATCAGCTCGCCGTGGCTGACCAATTCATCGGTCAATGCGTTCGATGTGGCGAGCGCGGCGGCTTCAGACAGCGTGGTAACATTGTCCAGCATGCGGTCAATCTCATCGCGAATCACGCTTTGATTGGTGAGCTTGTCGATGATGGCATATTGAATCTGGCGGATTTTCGCCAGCTTGTCAGCACGCGCTTCCGGCGTCTGACCTTCGGCGAGTGCGACCAGTAAATTGGTGATCCCCGCGGAGGCCGACAGCACCACAACGCGTACATTGGGATTAGATAACACCACATCGGCGCTGCGATTCATGGCGTCAAAATCCGCGACGCTGGTGCCGCCGAATTTGGCAATAACGGTAGGGTTCGCGTGTGCGGATACTTCAGTTGCAGACATATCTAAAAACCTCGTGTCAGGGGGTAAGCTGTTTGTTGTCAACAGCATTCCATTCATCAGCCTTGGCACAGGGGGAGAGCAGAAGTAGGGGGCAGGCGTAGAAAATTCGCTACGATACACCCAGAAGCGCTCCACCTTGCTGAACGTCCATCAGGACGAATCCGGTGACAACCCAGAGGATTCAGCCTCTGTGGTCGATAGCGTGAAAGCCGTATTTCACGCCATCTCGGCGTCGCTCCCCCTCGGATATCATCAGCGGATTACGGTTCCTCCGATATCTTACCTGGGCGACGCGCCTCTTCTGGCTTGCACACCGAGTGTGCAAGTACGGTGTTACAAATAACGGGTTATGCGGTTTCTGTCAATAAACAATCTGTCAGTCAACGACAAGCTGTCAGTAAACCACGGGTCATAAACCGCTTTTAGCAAGAAAAGGGATCTCAATCGGGATTTTAAGGGATACAATCGATTCAGTCACTTTGAACTCATGCTTAGAGAGAAAGTCGCATTATGAAAAATATCAATCCACGCCAAACTGCCGCCTGGCAGGCATTACAAACCCATTTTGACGCGATGAAAGACGTGCAAATCAGCGAACTGTTTGCACAGGATAGCGATCGTTTCGCGCATTTTTCCGCCACGTTCGACGATCTGATGCTGGTGGATTACGCCAAAAACCGCATTACGGCTGAAACGATGGATAAACTGCACGCGCTGGCGCGGGAAACCGACCTGTCTGCGGCGATTCAGTCCATGTTTGCGGGCGAGAAGATTAACCGCACAGAAGACCGCGCGGTGCTGCACGTTGCTCTGCGTAACCGCAGCAATACGCCGATTCTGGTGGATGGCAAGGACGTGATGCCGGAAGTCAACGCGGTGCTGGCGAAGATGAAAGATTTCAGCGAGCGCGTGATCGGTGGCGAGTGGAAAGGCTATACCGGAAAAACGATCACGGACGTGGTTAACATCGGTATCGGCGGTTCCGACCTCGGCCCGTTCATGGTGACGGAAGCGCTGAAGCCTTATAAAAATCACCTCAACATGCATTTTGTCTCCAACGTTGACGGCACCCATATTGCTGAAACGTTGAAGCCACTGGACCCGGAAACTACGCTGTTCCTCGTGGCGTCAAAAACCTTCACCACGCAGGAAACCATGACCAATGCGCACAGCGCACGCGACTGGTTCCTGAAAACGGCGCAGGACGAGAAACATGTCGCCAAGCATTTTGCCGCGCTGTCCACCAACGCGAAAGCCGTCGGCGAATTTGGCATCGACACCAACAACATGTTCGAATTCTGGGACTGGGTGGGGGGGCGCTACTCGCTGTGGTCGGCGATTGGGCTGTCCATCATCCTCTCTTTAGGGTTTGAGAACTTTGAAAAATTGCTCAGCGGTGCGCACGCGATGGATAAGCACTTTGCTTCCACGCCAGCGGAGAAAAACCTGCCTGTGCTGCTGGCGCTGATCGGTATTTGGTACAACAATTTCTTTGGTGCTGAAACCGAAGCGATTCTGCCGTATGACCAATACATGCACCGTTTCGCGGCCTATTTCCAGCAAGGGAATATGGAATCTAACGGAAAATATGTCGATCGCAACGGCAATCCAGTGGATTACCAGACCGGGCCGATTATCTGGGGGGAACCGGGTACGAACGGTCAGCATGCGTTCTATCAGTTGATTCATCAGGGCACCAAACTGGTTCCGTGTGATTTCATTGCGCCGGCTGTCAGCCATAACCCATTGAGCGATCACCATAGCAAGCTGCTGTCGAACTTTTTTGCACAGACGGAAGCGCTGGCGTTCGGCAAGAGCCGCGATGTCGTGGAAGCTGAATTTGCGGCCGCAGGCAAACGTGCGCAAGACGTGGAGCATGTGGCACCGTTTAAGGTGTTTGAAGGCAACCGTCCGACCAACTCGATCCTGCTGCGCGAAATCACGCCGTACAGTCTGGGGGCGCTGATCGCACTGTATGAGCACAAGATCTTTACTCAAGGCGCAATCCTGAACATCTTCACGTTCGATCAGTGGGGCGTGGAGTTAGGGAAACAACTGGCGAATCGTATTCTGCCAGAGCTGGAAAATGACAGCACGATCGACAGCCATGACAGTTCCACTAATGGGCTGATCAACCGCTTCAAGGCGTGGCGTAACTAATCGGGCCTGTGCCCTTTGGTTTTTCAATCGCAAGGAGGAAGACATGCAGGTTCGTATTGTGTTGGGGCTATCCGCGGCCGTTTTGCTGGCAGGGTGCAGCAGCACCAGCCAACTCAGCGCCGCCGGGCAGGCTGTCACGTTCACGGATACTAAGCCAGGAAGCGAATGTCAGTTACTAGGACAAGCCAGCGGTAGCCAGTCTAACTGGCTGGCGGGCAACCATGGCGACGGCAGTTCTATGCGCGGTGCAGCGAACGATCTGCGTAATAACGCGGCGGCGATGGGAGGCAATACCATCTATGGCGCGACCAGCCCGAGTGAAACGTTCTGGTCAAGTTTTGCGCCGCTAGACAGCAAGATGAACGGCAGCGTGTATAAGTGTCCTTAAGCTAAAGAAAAACGGGGTGAGAGTGGGGAAACCTGCTCTCACCTGATTGTTTTCCCAATAGATTACTCACCGTAGTGGTTCGGCGTCGTCCTGATGCTGTTTCATCCCTAAATCCAGCGGTGTCTTGCTGGCTTCTCCCCCGATTTCCCGTGCCAGACGTGGCACCAGATAGCCGGATACTTTCTTGAGCAGTGCTTGAACCAGCACGCGCGCCTCGTTGTCATCCACCAGAAAATGTGCGGCACCCTGAACTTTATCGAGTACGTGCAGGTAGTAAGGCAGAATACCAGCGTCAAATAACGCATTACTTAGTTGGGCGAGCGTCTCTGCACTGTCATTCACCCCGCGCAGCAGTACACTTTGGTTGAGTAGTGTCACGCCTGCGCGGCGCAAACGTGCCATACTTTGTGTTAAATCAGGATCGATTTCCTGCGGGTGGTTAATATGCGTCACCAGCAGCACCTGAAGTGAACTGCGGGACAGGCGATCGCACAGTGCGTCAGTGATGCGGGCAGGGATCACCACCGGCAAGCGGCTGTGAATACGCAGGCGTTTCAGATGCGGGATATGTTCCAACTCGGTGATCAGCCAATCCAGCTCGTGGTCTTTGGCCATTAGCGGGTCGCCGCCGGAAAAAATGATTTCATCCAGTTCAGGATGTTGACGGATATAATCCAGCGCCTGACGCCAGTTTGTTTTATTGCCCTGATTATCCTGATACGGAAAATGGCGGCGGAAGCAGTAGCGGCAATTTACCGCACAGCCGCCTTTAACCAGTAGCAGAGCGCGGTTGTGATATTTGTGCAGTAGCCCCGGAACGACGCTGTGTTGTTCATCAAGCGGGTCATGGGTGAAGCCTGGCGTGGCTATAAACTCCTCGCGCGCGGTCAATACCTGTTGCAGCAACGGATCGTCAGGATTACCTTTTTGCATCCGTGCGGCGAAGGCGCGCGGTACACGTAGCGCAAAAAGCCTGCGTGCATCGTTGCCTTGCCGGAGTTTAGCGTGATCGTTCAGTGCCAAAAGTTGCAGTAATTCATCAGGATCGGTAATTACGTCTGCAAGTTGCTGCAACCAATCTTCTCTGGAAGGTATATTTAGGGTTACAATGTGTGCCATTTTTTTGGCTTCGTACCAGTATTAAATTGTAGAGGGCCTTTATGGCGACTTATTCTAGCAACGATTTCCGTTCCGGTCTTAAAATCATGTTCGAAGGCGAACCGTATGCCATCGAATCCAGTGAATTTGTGAAGCCGGGTAAAGGCCAGGCTTTTGCTCGTGTAAAAATGCGTCGCCTGTTGACCGGCTCTCGCGTTGAGAAAACCTTCAAATCTACCGATTCCGCAGAAGGCGCAGACGTAGTCGATACCAACATGAACTACCTGTATAACGACGGCGAGTTCTACCACTTCATGCACCCTGAGACATTTGAACAGCATCAGGTTGAAGGGAAGACGGTGGGTGATGCTGCAAAATGGCTACAGGATAATGCAGAATGTATCGTTACGCTGTGGGATGGTCGCCCGATCACTGTTCTGCCACCGAATTTCATTGAAGCTGAAATCACCGATACCGATCCGGGCCTGAAAGGCGACACTGCTGGTACGGGTGGTAAGCCGGCAACGCTGAGCACCGGCGCCGTGGTTAAAGTGCCATTGTTCGTACAGATCGGCGAAGTGGTCAAGGTTGACACCCGTTCTGGCGAATACGTATCACGCGTTAAGTAATGCCTGTAAAAAAGGCTGCTTTTCAGGAAGGTTAATGTCGATCGTTTAAGAATCGAGATACCGGGGGCGACCACGGTGCGAGGTAGCCCTACGGGAACCTCATCACCGTGTTGCCCCCTAAATCCACGCTTAAGTGAACAGCAGTAGCTTTCTAGGAAGGTGGCCTTTTTCATCCATTTATTCACGTTTTTCCTCACGATTACCTCTCTTTTTTGTTCCTGATTCGAAAAATCCTCCACAACAATCAAAATTAGCTACGCTTAAAAAGCAGTCACTTTCGTACCGTTGAAATCCTATTCTCATAAAGAAGGAACCGAGTATGTTGAAGAAAGCTTTTGTTGCCATTTTCTCTCTGGTTATTCTTTCCGCCGTTGTTGGGTGTAATACCACCCGCGGTGTTGGACAAGATGTTGAAGCGGGTGGTAAGGCCATTCAGCGCAGCGCTCAGTAATCCCAAGTGGGAAATAAGTCGTAATAACTTTTCCGGGTGGAAGAAAATGCCGTGATGGTGTTTTCTTCCCCGCGGCGAGATAATGTGAAAGTGGATCACTCGGAGAAGTAATTATGTCGCCTCTTTTCATTACTGTCGGCATGTTGACGTTGAGCAATATATTTATGACGTTCGCGTGGTACGGGCATTTGCGCTATTTCAGTGGTCGTACCTGGATAATTGCTGCGTTGGTCAGTTGGGGGATCGCATTATTTGAATACCTCTTACAGGTGCCAGCTAATCGAATCGGTTATCAGGTTGCCTCTGCTGGTCAATTGAAAATATTGCAGGAAGTGATCAGCCTTTCCGTATTTATCCCTTTCTCGATGATTATTTTAAAAGAACCCTTCCGCACGGATTATATTTGGGCAGGGCTGTGCCTGTTGGGCGCAGTTTTCTTTATGTTTCGCGATAAGATTATGGGATAACGCATATCCGTCATACTTCAAGCTGCTGGTGCGTTGGCCGCCCTCACGCAGTTCGAATTATTTAGGGTATAGCTGCTTTACCCCATTGTTGCGGTCAATATGATCGGGCGGTCAATATGATCGGATTACTGATTAACCCACATCAGCGCCTCTGTCGGGAAGCCATAACGTTTAGCTGTGGCAACCAGTTTGTCGCGTGTCGCTGCATCCAGCGTCGGCGTGCGCGCGAGAATCCACAGATAGTCGCGGTTCGGCCCGCAAATTAGGGCGTAGCGGTACTCGTCATCCAGTTCGATAATGTTGTAACCGCCATAGAACGGCCCGAAGAATGACACTTTCAGCGCGCCACGCTGGGGGGACCCCGTGAAATACGCCTTCCCGGTGCTCTCTTTCCACTCTTGTTTTTCGACGTTAAAGCCACGATTGATCACCTTGATGCCACCATCATCTCGCGGGCTGTAGGTTGCCGTTACGCGCTCCAGATTACGTTCGAAGCGGTGGTCGAGGCGGGCGATCTCATACCACGTACCGAGGTAACGATTGACATCAAAATTTTCCACTACGGTAACGTTAGCGGGCGGCGTTACGCTACAGGCGACAGAAAAGAGCGCCACCAGCGCGGCAATACATGCCTTCCCGCATTGTCTGATTTTGAAGAAAAAAAGCCTGAGGAAAGTGGCGTTAAAGCGAATACCGTTAAAATGTATCATATTGACGTCTCATCGTTTTCATCTCTGTTCCAGTGTAGACGATGGGCATGGTCAGGCGGGAAATAAAACGGCCTGCGCGCTATGGTGCAGGCCGTTTTTTATGTTGCATTTACAGTGTGACGACACCGATGACGGTAACTACAGTCAGGATGGCCGCCAGGCCGTAGAACACCCATTTTCCGGCAGGAACATGGATTTTCAGGTCATGCATGGCATGGTGGATACGGTGCAAACCACACCAAATCGGCAGCACAATCATTAACAGTAAGAATACGCGGCCGATAAAGCTCTGGCTGAACGCGGCGATGCGCTCATAGGTTAATGCATCCGGGAACAGGCCCAGAGGCAGCATCACACCGACCAGCAGGATGATCACCGGCGCGAAGAACGCGCTCCACATCCCACCTGCGCCGAACAAGCCCCAGAAAGGCGGTTCGTCGGCACGTTTTGGCGTTGGGTTAATCACGTTAGTTCTCCTGTTCAGAATAGTAAGGCGATCGCCAGAACGGCTACGGTTACCAGCACGGTGACAGCCCAAAGCCCTTTAATGATTGGCTCTGGCCCCATTTTTTCATCTTTGACGATGATGATGCTGGCTTTCGGCGCGAGTTCAAACCAGGTTTTGGTGTGCAGCGCGGCAGCCAGTAGCGCAACGATATTGATCAGCAGCACCAGCGGATTTTGCAGGAAGCTGACGAAGTTTGCCCAACCTTCCGGCCCGTTCTTCAGTGCGAAGACGCCGCACATCAGTACGATGCTGAACCAGACGGCAGGAACGGCCGTTCCCTCACGCAACATATAAAAGCGGTAGAACCCCAGCTTTTTCCACCAGGTCGGCGACATGTCGCGAACATACGCTTTACGTTTAGATGTCATCATTGTCCCTCCCTTATTGTGGTTTCAGCATGGCGATCATGAAGTCTTTCGCACTTTCGACTTTGCCTTGCTGGATGGCGGCGGCAGGGTCAACATGTTTCGGACACACCTCTGAGCAGTAGCCCACAAACGTACAGCTCCAAACGCCGTTACTCCCGTTCAACTGCGGCATACGTGCTTTCTTGCCGTGGTCGCGGTTGTCCAGGTTATAACGGTGCGCCAGCGTAATCGCCGCCGGACCGATGAACTCCGGGTTCAGGCCAAACTGTGGGCATGCCGCATAGCACAGACCGCAGTTAATACAGCCGGAGAACTGGTGATATTTCGCCATTTGCGCCGGCGTCTGTTTGTTCGGGCCGTCAGCCGGTTTACGATCGTTGCCGATAATATAGGGCTTGATGGCTTCCAGACTTTCGATGAAGTGGGTCATATCGACCACCAGATCGCGCTCGATAGGGAAATTGCCCAGCGCTTCAACCTTCAGACCGTTGGTGTAGTCACGCAAAAAGGTTTTACAGGCCAGTTTGGGGACGTTGTTGACCATCATGCCGCAGGAGCCACAGATAGCCATACGGCAGGACCAGCGGTAGGAGAGATCCGGCGCCAGATTATCTTTGATATAACCCAGCGCATCCAGCAGGGAAGTCTGTGTATTGTACGGAACGTCGAACGTCTCAAAATGCGGTTCGCTGTCCTGTTCAGGGTTATAGCGCATGACGTCCATTTTCAGGGTTTTGATCATCTCAGCCATTCGCCTGCTCCTTCTTGCTGCCTTCCTGCGTATCACCTTCTGCACCGTATACGCGTTTAGCTGGTGGCAGTTTGGTAATCTTCACATCGCTGTATTCCAGACGAGGTGCGCCTTCCGGGTTATAGAACGCCAGCGTATGCTTCAGGAAATTAACGTCATCACGCTCGGTGCAACCTTCATCCAGACGCTGGTGCGCGCCGCGAGACTCTTTACGGTTGATGGCCGAGTGCGCCATGCATTCCGCTACATCCAGGCTGTGTCCCAATTCAACGGTGTATAGCAGATCGGTGTTGAATACGCTGGAGCGGTCGGTGATTTTCACACGTTTGAAGCGTTCTTTCAGCTCCGCCATCTTATCGACGGTTTTTTGCATCAGGTCGGTGGTGCGATAAATACCGCAGCCTTCTTCCATCGACATACCCATTTCGTCACGGATTTTCGCCCAGCTTTCGGTGCCTTCCTGATTCATCAGGTCATGCAGGCGCTGCTCGATGTCGCGCGTTTGTGCCTCCAGCGCCGCGCCATTGGCGGGGGCGGCTGCCTGTGCGCGCTGTACGGCGTGCTCACCCGCGACGCGCCCAAAGACCACCAGTTCAGCCAGCGAGTTGGAACCCAGACGGTTCGCGCCGTGCAAGCCAACAGAGGAGCATTCGCCGACGGCAAACAGACCCTTGATGCGGGTTTCACAGTTCTGATCGGTTTCAATGCCGCCCATCGTGTAGTGTGCGGTAGGACGGATAGGAATCGGCTCTTTCACCGGATCGACGCCGACATAGGCTTTTGCCAGCTCGCAGATGAACGGGAGACGTTCCAGCAGCTTCTTCTCGCCGAGGTGGCGCAGATCGAGGTAAACCACGTCGCCTAATGGCGTAGAGACGGTGCGGCCTGCGCGCCATTCGTGCCAGAACGCCTGCGACACTTTATCGCGTGGCCCCAACTCCATGTATTTGTTTTTCGGCTGGCCGAGCGGTGTTTCCGGGCCCATACCGTAGTCTTGCAGGTAACGATAACCGTCTTTATTGACCATGATGCCGCCTTCACCGCGGCAGCCTTCTGTCATCAGGATACCAGAGCCGGGTAAACCAGTCGGGTGATATTGAACGAATTCCATATCACGCAACGGAACGCCGTGGCGGAACGCCATGCCCATGCCATCACCGGTGACGATGCCGCCGTTAGTGTTGTAACGGTACACGCGACCCGCGCCGCCGGTCGCCAGCACGACGGCGTTAGCACGGATCTGAATCAGCGAACCTTCCATCATATTGATGGCAACAAGACCACGCGCCTGACCGTCATCGACCAGAACATCGAGGACAAAGTGCTCGTCAAAACGTTGAATTTGCGGATATTTAAGGGAGGTTTGAAACAGCGTGTGCAGCATGTGGAAGCCGGTTTTATCGGCAGCAAACCAGGTGCGCTCGATCTTCATCCCGCCAAAGCGGCGAACGTTGACAGAACCATCCGGTTTACGGCTCCAGGGGCAGCCCCACTGTTCCAGTTGAATCATCTCTTCCGGGCAGTGCTTGACGAAGTGCTCAACTACGTCCTGTTCACACAGCCAGTCGCCACCGGATACGGTGTCGTTGAAGTGATAATCGAAGCTATCATGTTCCTGAGTCACCGCTGCTGACCCACCTTCTGCCGCCACGGTATGGCTACGCATTGGGTAGACTTTTGAGATCAGAGCGATTTTCAGTTGGGGGTTAGCTTCTGCGGCAGCAATTGCCGCGCGTAGGCCAGCTCCCCCGGCCCCGATAATGGCCAAATCTGCATTAAAGGTTTGCAATGCATTCCTCCAGTTACTTAAGTTAATTAAATTAAAATAAAAAAATAATATCTATTCGTTTCTATCTTTATATCCGAGCTTAATATCAAACCCGCTGAAAATTATGTGATAGAGGTATAAAGAACAGATAAACCTATAATTTTTGTATGGGAATAATTATACCGAATTATAGGTAGGTGAAATTTGATGTAATCCTGCATTTTGTGGCTTTTTCGGCAGGGCTGGTATTTATTGATAAAAACGTGATCGAAAGACTTATTTACGGAGAAATAATGCCTTTGTTTGTTTAATAATCCCTTACTGCACGATATAAGAAAATGATCCGCTAGATATCATTGATGGCTGCTATTCTGGCCGCCCCCGCCGAAAGGGGAGATGTTGTCCGGCTGAAAGGTGGCGTTGGCTTTTTTCCGCTGGAAATTTGGGCTGATGCGGGTAGACTGCATCCCCTATTTTGACTTTGGAGTAAGAACCATGAGCGAGACGACAAGTTGGCAACCTACTGCTTCTGTCGCTAATTTGTTGAAACGAGCGTCGATCATTGCAGCTATCCGACGTTTCTTCACCGATCGTGGTGTGCTGGAAGTCGAAACGCCTGCGATGAGCCAGGCGACGGTAACGGATGTTTTCTTGTACCCGTTTCAGACTCGTTTCGTTGGCCCCGGCGCAGCGGATGGCATGACGCTGTATTTGATGACCAGCCCGGAATACCACATGAAGCGCCTGTTGGCGGCTGGCAGTGGTCCGATCTTTCAACTGTGCCGCAGTTTCCGCAATGAAGAATCAGGGCGACATCACAACCCTGAATTCACCATGCTGGAATGGTATCGCCCTCACTATGATATGTACCGCCTGATGAATGAGGTCGATGACCTGTTGCAGCAGGTGTTGGACTGTGAAAGCGCAGAGATGCTCTCTTATCAGCAGGCATTTTTACGCCATCTGGAGATCGACCCGCTGTCTGTCGATAAAGCGCAACTGCGTGAAGTGGCAGAAAAGCTCGGGCTGGGCGATATCGCCTGCCGCGAAGACGATCGCGATTCGCTGGTACAGATGCTGTTCACCTTCGGTGTTGAACCAAATATTGGCTGCGATAAACCCGCGTTTGTCTACCATTTCCCCGCCACGCAGGCCTCACTGGCGGAGATCAGTTCAGAAGACCATCGCGTTGCCGAGCGTTTTGAAGTTTATTTCAAAGGGATTGAGTTGGCGAACGGCTTCCGTGAATTGACCGATGCGGATGAGCAACGTCAGCGTTTCGAGCAGGATAACCGCAAGCGCGCCGTGCGTGATTTGCCGCAGCAGCCGATTGATGAAAATCTGCTGGCAGCGCTGAAACATGGCCTGCCGGAGTGTGCCGGTGTCGCGTTGGGCGTGGATCGTTTGATTATGCTGGCGCTGAATGCTGAGCAACTGAGTGATGTCATTGCATTCTCCGTAGAGCGCGCGTAGCAAATCAATACCGGGCGGCGTCACATCCGGCCGCCGCCCATTTTCCTCTTTTATAAACTGCCTGGCGTTCGCTGCCGTGGCGTCAGCATTCTTCCACTGCGTGACAGATTATCCATTTTCACCTGGAACGGCGGGAAAGGCAGTTCCAGATTGTGCTTGCGGTAGTTTTCCAGAATCAACTGATGCAGTTCGTGGCGCAGCGGCATACGGTGCCCCATTTCGGCGGCAAAAATACGCAGTTCGAAAATCTGAATCCCCTGTTGCAGGTCGACCAAAAACACTTCCGGTTCCGGCGTATCCAGAATCAGCGAACAACGCTTCACCGCATCCATCAGCAGTTCTGTGACTTCCTGGCTGTTAGCATTCGCGGGAGCGGGCACCGTCATTACAACACGCGTAACCGAGTCGGACAGCGACCAGTTAATGAACTGCTCGGTGATGAACGCCTTGTTCGGCACGATAATCTCTTTACGATCCCAGTCGGAAATGGTGGTAGCGCGGGTATTAATCCGCATGACGCTACCAGTGAGATCGCGGATCGTGACGGTATCGCCGATACGGATCGGTTTCTCGAACAGGATGATCAGGCCGGAGATAAAGTTAGCGAAGATCTCCTGTAAACCGAAGCCGAGTCCCACACCCAGTGCGGCAACCAGCCATTGCAGTTTCGACCATTCGATCCCAATCAGCGAGAACCCCATCAGGCAGCCGATCAGCATCAGAATATATTTGCTGATGGTGGTAATGGCATAGCCGCTGCCCGGTGACAAATCCAGATGCTGTAGGATTGCTAATTCCAACAGCGCAGGGAGATTACGCACCAGTTGCGCGGTAATAATGAAGATCAGAATCGCGATCAGCACCGATCCCAGCGTAATCGCCTGTACGCTTTCCACCCCTTTGACCGTGCTGGAAACATCCCACAGGCTGATATTTTCCAGGAAGGCGAAGGCGGAATGAATTTCCGACCACAGAACGATAACGGAAACCAGTGCGATCAGCGTCAGAATCGATCGCACCAGTTGCAAGGATTTCGCACTAATGGCGTCCAGATCGACGACAGGCTCTTCCAGCGCTTCTGAACTGCTTTCATGGGATGACGCGGATGATACGTCCTCTTCGCCTTTGGCACGCTGCGCCAGAATTTCTGAACGTCGTTGCTTGGCGCGGTCGAAAGCGATGCGACGCCGCTGAATCAGCATCCAACGGCGAATAATGTGGTAAACCACCAGCAGGAAGAACCAGATAGAAACAGAGGTTTCGAGGCGTGCCAGCAGCGCCTGTGCGGTGGCCAGATAACCGATGCAGGAGGCCAGTGCAGCAATAAGCGGCATGGCGATCAGGATGTTCCACATCGCCCGGTTGACGGAATTTTCCCCTGACCCTTCTTTATCCAGATACAGCGGGATACCGGCACGCTTTAACCCCGCCGTAACCAAACTCAACGCCATGCACAGAAGGATGAAGCACAGTCGCCCCAGCGTGCTGGAAAACTCGCGATCGTTGAGTTTATCGAAGGTAATCAGCGCCATAATCAGCGGCACGATAAAGGCGATGGACAGGCGATAGTAGCGCATCGCTCTGGCGACATGCTCCGGTGACCAGCGGAAGTGGACAATGAACAGCCCCTGAGGATGTGCGAATGAGGCGCTAATCATCACTAGCCACATCAGCGGCACCGTCGCGGTGACACTATCACCGACGGCGACGGCAATTGGGTAAGGCCAGGCGTTTTGCAGGCCATAGCCCAGCGCAGCCCAGAGAACCGGGAGCGGCAGGGCGGTAAGGATTGACCAGAACACCGTGCGCAACGTTAGCATAAAGTGGTCGAGCGTGACCTTGCCGACACGGCTGCTGGCGCGTTCCATAAAGGCATGATAGTGACGGCGGGAGCTGATACTGAAGCCCACCAGCAGCAACGCGCCCAGCAGTGGCAGTATGGTTTCTTGACTGGTTACCATCATCACCAGCGCGCTACCCAACTGCGTCAGCGTATCCAGAGACAGCAGACGTGTTAAATCCTGTAACAGCTTGATCGGATAGGCGAACGTCACGGGGTCGACATCCGCGACCCAAAATAGATCGCGATGCGCGGCTTCGCGCGTCTCGGTTAACGCATCCGCCAGTTGATTATTGGCGACTTTGAGTTTGGTGAGTTCGAGAATCTGTGAATCACAGCCGGAAATCAGTGACGTCAGCAGGTCGCGTTGGGTACGCATCTGATCGGTCAGAATGCGCTGCTGTGAAGCGGTCAGCGGATCGCCATTGTCTTGTTTCATCTGATCAATCTCTTGCGGTTTGTTGATCAGATCTTCGAAATGCAGGCGTTGTACACGCAACTGCGCCATGTCGCTATCCAGCAACTGAGGTTTGGGCATGTCCGGCAGGCGGGCGATCTGCGCGCGTAATGTTTCGCCCAATATCGGGGAAACGCCGAGCCACTGTGCCTGTTCGCGAATCGTACTCAGCGCCTGGCGAACCTGAATGGTATGTGTGGCTGCCTGACGTTGCTGAGAGGCAATCAGATCCATCCGCTGCGCTTGCTGATTCAGCGCGACGGAAAGCTCGCGGTTAACCTGTAACTGTTTGCTGATGGCAGCGGGTAAATCACCGCTTTGTTCCGCGAGAAGCTCGGTGCGTTCTAATGCCTGCTCGGCTTCACGCTGACGCAGGCTGTTGAGTCGGCCGCGCAAATCCTGTTGCAGTAGATCCAGCCTGTCGTGACGCTTCTTATACAGTTCGACGCGTAAACGAGACAGTTCCTGACGGTTGCTGGCCGAAAGCTGCGCGAGTTCCAGTTCATCCACTCGGCTTTTACGCAGGGCGGATTCAGCCTGAAGCGCAACGAGCTGCGCTTGTCCCAGCGGGGTGGCGGGCGTACCGAGCGATTGAATTCGCCGTTCCGCATCGCTTTGCATGCGGCTGGCTTCCGTTTGCTGCTGCGGAAGCTGACTCAGTGAATCGCTGATTTCACGCAGTCGATCCTGTTCCTGCTGGAGCTGACGAGCCTGTTCCAGCAGTTGGCTGCTGGTTTGCAGTAACTGCTGTTCGAGATCGTTGCTGGAGAGACTCTCAGAAATCGGCGCTGGCTTTCCGTCTTCGGCATTAAGCTGGCGACGCAGTTCCTGAACCAGCTTGGGGAAATCATCGATAACGCGCTGATATTGTGTGGCACGTTCCTGCGCCTCTTTGCGATCCTGCAAGGTATTCAGCGCTGCCTGATATTCCTCAACAATTTTCGCCTGATCGGCTGCACCTTTGTTGGCTTCCGCCTGCTGTAGCTGCTGGCGTAACTGTGCCTCATTGGGCGCCGTGGCAGCCAACGCGGCGGTTGATAATAAACATCCCAAAAGAAAAGTCAGAATCAGACGCACGTTAGCTACCTTACATAAATAGAAAAACCAGCGTTATTTATGGCGCATCGGGTTTGTGGCCCGTCTGGCCGGATGCATCTGCCACAGGCGCGTGCTCCTCAGCCTGAACAGATTCCGATGCGGCAGCGACAGGTGGTACGGCGTCGCTTGCTTCCAGCTCGGTTCCTTCCGGGAAGACAACGGGCGTTTGCTCATCCTGGCGAACTTCGGCAAACGGTTCACCCATGCGAGTCACACTCAGGGTATTCAGATGTGCGGCAAACTGGAGATTATGGCCAGCGGCAAACAGGTTAATCACGGTTGAGCCTAGCTTGAAGCGCCCCATTTCCTCACCTTTCGCCAGCACGACCGCGCCTTCTTCACCCGCTTGAGGATAGGTCCACCGCTTGATGATGCCTTCGCGTGGTGGCGTTACCACGCCTGACCAGACGGTTTCGATGCTGCCGACAATGGTCGCGCCCACCAGAATCTGTGCCAATGGGCCGAATTCAGTATCAAACAGGCAAATGACACGCTCGTTACGAGCAAACAGATTCGGCACGTTATCCGCCGTCAGCAAGTTAACGGAGAACAGGTCGCCCGGTACATAAATCATCTCGCGCAGCACGCCGTCGCACGGCATGTGGAGGCGATGATAGTCACGCGGTGAAAGATAAATCGTGGCAAACAGACCATCGCGGAACAGGTCGGCCATCACATAGTTGCCAGCCAGCAGGGCTTCCAGTGTGTAATCGTGATTTTTTGCCTGAATCAGCTTACCGTCAGTAATCGGGCCAAACTGCGATAGCACGCCGTCTGCGGGCTGCACCAGACGGTGCGCATGAGGATCGACAGGACGGACGCCAGGGCGCAGCGGGCGAGCAAAAAATTCGTTAAACGTGCGATAGGACGCGGTATCCGGCTGGAACGCTTCCTGCATATTGACGTTGTATTGACGGACAAACAGATCGATCACCAGCTTGGTGAGTTTTCCCGCACGCTTATTTGCTCCCCAGCCCGCTAAGCGGGTCAGCCAGATCTTGGGAAGCCAATACTGTAATTTGATTTTGATAGTATCCAGCACAGTGAGCCTCTTGGATTAATTGTGCGCCATAAAACGATGCTTCATAAAACATGCTGTCTGGGATATACGCTTTGCGCTGCCAGCGGTAGCCCAGAAAGCGAATCAGCGAGTTCGCTGACTCTCAAAGGGGGCGCATTGTAACGAGGGTCATGATAAATGTCAGTTATCCGTATCCGAAAAGCCTTTACGCGTTTTTACTTGCGCCATGCTTTCCAGAATGCGGTGATAGTTATCAAAGCGCTCTGTGGCAATATCACCGCGCTCAAGTGCAGCGTTAATGGCGCAGCCCGGATCGTTTTCATGTTTACAATCACGGAACTTACAGGAGCCGATGTATTCCCGTAATTCAATGAAACCACGCGTAACCTGTTCGGGTTCCAGATGCCACAGACCAAATTCGCGTACGCCCGGTGAGTCGATCACGTCGCCGCCGTGCGGGAAGTGGTACAGCCGGGAAGCGGTAGTGGTGTGTTGCCCCAGCCCGGAATTATCGGAAACCTCATTCACCAGAATGCGCTCTTCACCCAGTGCAAGTAGCGCGTTAAGCAGACTGGATTTCCCTACGCCTGATTGTCCGGCGAAAATACTGATGCGGTCAGTGAGAGCCTGTTCTAACTCAGGAATGCCTTGCTGAGTATGGCTGGACACCATCAGCACGCGATAGTTGAGCGCACGGTAGATATCCATCGATTTATCAACAAATTGGCGGGACTGATCATCCAACAGATCAATTTTGTTCAGCACGATCAGCGGCTCGATCTCCAGCGTTTCGCAGGCGACCAGATAGCGATCGATAATGTTTAGCGACAGTTCGGGCAATATGGCCGAGACGATCACGATCTGATCGATATTGGCGGCGATAGGTTTAATGCCATCGTAATAGTCAGGGCGTGTCAGGACTGATTGGCGCGGGTGAACGGCTTCCACGATCCCGCTGATGCCCGCGAGCGATTCATGGCCGGGCCGCCAGACGACGCGGTCGCCCGTAACCAGCGATGAAATAGTCCGACGAATGTTGCAGCGGTGCACCACGCTATCGGTGGCTTCCACATCGGCGTGCATACCGAATCGGCTGATGATAATGCCTTCCTGCGCATCACCTAGTTGACTATCTTCCCATTCGATTTTGCTTTCCGTGTTTTTCAGGCGGCGCTGGTGGTTGGCGCTAACCCGACGCTGCTGACCTTTCGACAGTTTTTTTTTGCTCACTGAGCCTCACTTAAGACGATTTATCGTTCGCGGCAGCGGGTTGTCGCTCGCCGCGTTTCAACAGACTATAATACACCCTATTTGATTTTAATTAACTGATGCCACTTTGTTGGTATCTGCACTGAGAATGATACTGATATCTTGGTATCGACTACAGGGCACACTGGAACAGGAAATCCCACGATGGTAAATGAAAATAACCTGATCTGGATCGATCTTGAAATGACAGGACTGAACCCGGATCACGATCGCATCATTGAGATCGCGACACTGGTAACGGATGCAAATCTGAACGTGTTGGCTGAAGGGCCGGTGCTGGCGGTGCACCAATCGGATAGCCAACTGGCGTTGATGGATGACTGGAATGTGCGCACGCACGGCGCCAGCGGGCTTACCGATCGCGTTAAGGCCAGCACCAGAGATGAACGTACTGCTGAACTGGAAACGCTGGCATTTTTACAAAAATGGGTGCCTGCTGGTAAATCGCCGATTTGTGGCAACAGCATCGGTCAGGATCGCCGCTTCCTGTTCCGCTACATGCCTGAGCTGGAAGCTTACTTCCACTACCGCTATTTGGATGTCAGCACGCTTAAAGAACTGGCGCGGCGCTGGAAGCCGGAAATTCTGGCGGGCTTTAAGAAGCAGGGCACACATCAGGCGATGGATGACATTCGCGAATCGCTCGCGGAACTGGTCTATTATCGTGAGAACTTTCTGCGACTGTAGTCGATGAAGTAAGGCGTGATGTGTGGCGATCTGCTGCTATTTGCGCCATGATGACTGTTTTGTCAGCGAATTGTTTTTTTTATCAGCAGTTGAATGATTTTTCATTTTTGGGGCTTGCGGTTAAAAGAATTCCTCGTATAATGCGCACCCCATAGTGATGAAGAATTTCAATTAAAGAACTTCAACATCGTATGAAGATTTCCCGAGCGGGAATAGCTCAGTTGGTAGAGCACGACCTTGCCAAGGTCGGGGTCGCGAGTTCGAGTCTCGTTTCCCGCTCCAATTTTCATCACGGCTTGTCACCATACAAATCGTGTGCAGTAATAAGACGTAACGCCAGTTATTGTCTGTCCGATATGCGGGAATAGCTCAGTTGGTAGAGCACGACCTTGCCAAGGTCGGGGTCGCGAGTTCGAGTCTCGTTTCCCGCTCCAATTCTTTATCTATAGACTGCCGCCAAAGTCTGTAGCTCCCTGATTTAACAAGCTAATCGCTCTGTTGAGCATCCAGCGAAATTTACTTATATCCACGCTTTTCTCGTCTATAAAAACGGATAGTTTTTCTTATCATTACCGTATTCAATACATGCTCCTTCCTGCCGCGAATATGTCTCATTACAAATTTTGCGTTTTAGTCATCAAACTGTAAAAAAAGGTAACTACGTTATGTCCTGCTTAATGACGCAACCAAGGACATAACAATGAAAGCTCGCTGGTTACTGCCTTTACTGATTTCTGCTGCCTTACCGGGGATGGTGCAGGCTCAGGCTATTTATCCCATTGACCGCGCCACCATGCTGGCAGGCGGGAAATTCGATTTTAAAGTCGAGTTTGATCAAGTGCTTAAGCCGGAAGATATCCGCATTCTGATTAACGGCAAAGATTACCAACAGGTGCTGGGCAAAACGGCATCGTTTGTCGAGCGTGAAGACGGTGAAAATGCCTCGACTGTCTGGCTGCGCGACGTCAGCCTGCCGGAAGCGGGCAAGTATGTGGTAGAGGCAGAAGCCAAAGGCAAGAAGACGCAGGTGAACTGGGAGGTGTATCAGACGTCCGGTACGCGGAAAGCCAAAAACGTGATTCTGTTCATCGGCGATGGCCTGTCCGTTGCACACCGCACTGGCGCGCGCATTCTGTCCAAAGGCGTGACGGAAGGGAAAGCTGATGGTCGTCTGGCGATTGATGACCTGCAATATATGGCATTTGCCGGCACCTCCAGTACCGATTCGATTGCAGCCGATAGCGCCAACACCATGAGCGCCTACATGACCGGTCACAAATCCGGCGTGAACGCGCTGGGTGTGTACGTCAGCCGGAGCAAAAATTCACTGGAACACCCGAAGCAGGAAACGCTGGGTGAACTGCTGACCCGTTCGACCAAGATGTCTGTCGGTGTCGTCAGCGATGCGGAACTTCAGGATGCCACGCCAGCAGCGGTCGTCTCCCATACGCGCCGTCGTGCGGATAAGGCCGAAATCGTTGAGATGTTCTACAACGTGCAGCCAAGCGTGATGTTGGGCGGCGGTTCAGCCTATTTTCTGCCGAAAAGCACGCCAGGTTCGAAGCGTAAAGACGAAACCAACTACGTTGAGAAGTTCCAACAGGCTGGCTACTCGCTGGTAACGGATGCGGATTCACTGAAGAAAAACGCCGCACAGGCGACGAAGCTGCTGGGTCTGTTTCACACCGGCAATATGGACGGTGTGATGGATCGTCGTTTCCTGAAAAACGATGTCGCCAAAAAATTCCCGAATCAACCAGACCTGACGGACATGACGCAGGCCGCGTTGGATGTGCTGTCCAAAAACCAAGACGGCTTCTTCCTGATGGTGGAATCCGCACTGATCGACAAAGCCTCGCACCCGCTGGATTGGGAACGTGCTTTCACCAGCACCATCATGCTGGATCAGTCGGTAGCCATCGCCAGGCAATTCGCCGAGAAACACCCAGATACGATGATCATCGTGACGGGCGACCACACGCACGGCCTGTCGATCATCGGCACAGTGGATGATAACAAGCCGGGCACCGAGATGCGTGAGAAAGTGGGCGTGTATGAAGAGGCGGGTTACCCGAACTATCAGGATGCCAACAAAGACGGCTACCCGGATGACCTGAACGTTTCTAAACGTCTGGCGGTGTTCTTCAACAACTTCCCTGATTATTACGAAACGTTCCGTCCGAAGCTGGATGGCCAGTTCGTTCCGGCTATCAAGAACGAAAAAGATGAATACGTTGCCAACAAAGCCTACGAGAACGTACAGGGCGCGGTATTCCGTGAAGGGATCCTGCCACGCTCGTCCGATACGGGAGTGCATGCCGTGGACGATATGGTGATTCAGGCCAGCGGCCCCGGTGCAGAGCGCATTCGTGGCTATATGGAAAACACCGATCTGTTTCGGGTGATTGTTGATGCACTGGCGGTGAAACCGCAGGACAAGAAGTAATTCGGCGACGCAATGAATACTGCGATAGGTAACCAAGCGGGGGCGACTCCGCTTTTATTCTGTTGGCTGCGTGTCGTGCTGGTAGCGGTCCTCCTCGGCGGGATCGCTCCGGTAAACGCCGCGCAGTCTGAACTTTCCTTCGATAAACTGTACGCCTCTTACGGCGTGCTGGGTCTGGAATTCTCCAGTGATGTTAAAGCGCTCTCCGGTAAACGGGTAAAAATGCGCGGCTTTATGGCACCGCCGCTCAAGGCGGAATCACAATTTTTTGTCTTAACCAAGATGCCGATGGCGCTGTGCCCTTTCTGTTCATCTGATGCGGATTGGCCTGAGGATATTGTTGTCGTCTACCTCGCCAAACGTCAGACCTTCGTACAGAACAACACCATGATTGAGGTGGAAGGCGTGCTGGAGCACGGATCGTGGACCGATCCCGAAACGGGGTTTGTCAGCCTGCTGCGCCTGCGTGAAGCCACGTTCGATACCCTTTAGGAGCACTGATGGCGGAGTTATTGATTCAACACCTGAGTGTGATCTTCCCCGATACGTCTGAGGCCGTGCTGGAGATCCCCGCGCTGTCGATGTGTTCCGGCGAGCGGGTCGCGGTGATGGGGCCGTCCGGCTCCGGCAAGACCACGCTGGTGAATGCCATCACTGGCCTCGATCACAGCGGAACGGGCTGTGTGCAGTGGGAACAGCAGGATATCTGGCAGATGAACGAAGCGGAGCGCGACCGCTGGCGGGCAGAGCATATCGGGCTGGTGATGCAGGATTTCCATCTGTTCCCCGGTTTGAATGCGTTGGAGAACGTATTACTGCCTGCGCAGTTTCATCACTGGCGGATACCCGCGTCGCTCAGGCAACGGGCGGCGGATTTGCTGGCGCAGGTGGGGCTGGATACCGCGCAACATCCGGTTGACGTGTTATCACGCGGCGAGAAGCAACGGGTCGCGGTAGCGAGAGCGTTGCTCAGGGAGCCAGATATTATCGTCGCCGATGAGCCCACGGCCAGTCTGGACGCGCAGAGCGGCGAGCAGATTGCCGATCTGCTGGTGACGCTGGCGCGTGAGAGTCGCGCCACGCTGATCGCGATTACGCACGATGCGCGTCTGGCCTCGCAGATGTCGCGCTGTATTCAACTGGAAAAAGGACGCCTCGTGGCGGATACGCGGTCTCAGGAGGGTCGGGCATGATTCCATGGCGTCTTATCTGGGTTGACTGGCGTCGACTCTGGCCGGGTGTGCTGGTCGTGGTGTTGCTGATCGCAGTAGCGACAGCGTTAAGTATTTCAGTCAGCTTGCAGGAAAGGGCGCTACGTATGGGGAGCGCCAAAGCGGCTGACCGTTTCGATCTGGTGATTGGCGCGCCGGGGAGCGAAACGCAACTGGTGTTGTCGTCCGTGTTTCTGCAACCGTCTGCGCTGACGCTGATTCCCGCACAGGTGTTAACCGATCTGGAGAAGAACCCGCTGGTGGCCTGGACGGCACCGGTCGCGTTTGGTGATTTCTATCAGGGGATGCCGATTGTCGGCACTACGCCGCCTCTGGTGACGGATAACGGTAAACGACCGCTCACCGCCGGACGCGTGTTCAATGACGGCTTTGAGGCCGTGGTCGGCGCGCAAACGGGGCTGACGGTAGGGAGCACATTTAGCCCGATTCACGGCCAGATCGGCACGGAAGGGGCACACGCGCATGATGATGTCACCTACACCGTGGTCGGCGTGCTGCCTGCCGACGGCAGCGCATGGGATAAAGCGATTCTGGTGCCGGTGAACGCGGTGTGGCGCGTGCATGGCATTTCTCCACTGCACGATGAACATGGTGAACATGCGCATGAGGGGGAACATCATGATGATACCGCACATGCGGAGGCTCATGCCGATGAACCTCACCATGACGCGCACGGTGCAGCACAGGGGCACGCCCATCAGGCGGGGGTGCCCGCTATCGTGGTAAAACCGAAAACAATCGCGGGTGCCTATCAGTTGCGGTCACTGTATCGCAGCAACACGACGCTGGCGGTGTTCCCTGGTGAAGTGCTGGTGAAGCTGTATTCGATGCTGGGGGATATTCGTGAACTGCTGACGTATATCTCGCTGGGTACGCAGGGATTAGTGGGTATCGCGGTGGCGATGGTGGCGGTGATCCACCTGAGGCAACGGCAGAAACAGATCGGCGCACTGCGCGCATTTGGCGCCCCGCGCTACGGTATTTTCACGCTGATTTGGAGCGGGTTGATGTCGCTGGTGAGCGTCGGCGTGCTGCTGGGCGTTGGCTTGGGCTATCTTGCCGCCCGTGCGATTGCGGTGGTGATGAGCGAGAAAAGCGGTTTTGTCCTGCCTGTCACGCTGGAAGGTGAAGACCTCCAATTCGTCCTGCTGCTGTTATTGGTTGCCGCCGTTGTCCTCACCATCCCGGCAATGCTGTCTTATCGCCAGTCTCCTGCTACGGCGTTGCGTGGCGAGTGATGGTGCGCATCGACATCCACAGTGAACATAATCCGGTGTTTTGAAAAGTATCCCGACAGGTTAATGTGGCGGGATACCTCAGTACTACGGTTTACCCTGCGATTATTGCTCGAAATAGCTGCGGATTTTCTCGATGTCGTCGCCGTTAGACAACGCCAGCGAAAGCAGAATGCGTGCTTTCTGTGGGTTGTAGAATCCGCTGCCGATAGCGCCGTCTTTCTTCTTGTCGGTGACATAGCCGTTGCCCGTGCGCGTACTGATCACCACTGGAATGCCTTTTGCGACCGCTTTCTTAATGTCTTCTTTTACACGAGTGGGCGTAGAGCCGTTGCCGCTACCCGCGATAATGATGCCTTTTGCGCCCTGTTCAATCGCGGCATTTAGCAGGCCGCTGTCTTGATCCTGATAGCTGTACAGAATATCGACTTTCGCCAGCGCTTCCTTATTGCTTACGTCAAAGAACGGTTTGTTTTCTGGGGCGGCTGGCTGGTAAAAGAAGCGCGGCACGCCGCCGTAGAAGGCACCCAGATAGCCTTGCTCATTGGCTTTGAAGGTGTCCAATGATGTGGCGTTGGTTTTGGTGGTGTAGAAGGCGGAGCCGATACGATCGTTCAGCAGCACCATCGCGCCGCGTTTTTCCGCGTTCTTACTGGTCGCTAGCGTGACGGCTTCCAGCAGGTTCATTGAACCGTCTGCGCTGATAGCGGTGGCAGGGCGCATTGCGCCGACGATAACGACGGGTTTCTCGCTTTTTACCGTCAGATCGAGAAAGAACGCCGTTTCTTCCAGGGTGTCGGTGCCGTGAGTGACGACGACGCCGTGTGTGTTTGCCTCGCCTAGCTGTTTGTTAATCGCTTTAGATAGCTTCAACAAAATGGCCTGATCGATATTTCCACTGGCGGTGTTGGCGATTTGCTCACCTGTTACCGTCGCGACATCACCAATAGCGGGCACGGCGTTCAGCAGTTCCTGAATACCGATAGCCCCCGCCTGATAGCCTGTTGTGGCTGTGTTGGATTCTGCTTTGCCGGCAATCGTGCCGCCGGTTGCGTATATCGTAACGCCGGGTTTCGTGTCATCAGCCAGTAGCATATGAGATGACATCATCAGACAGGTAGCGGCGATAGCGCGTGTGATAAATGAGAGTTGCATTGCAGATCCTTATTGTTGTCATGGCAGAGTAAGGACAAAAGCAACTTCTGTACCAATGTTTATCTATAGGTTAGTCGGCTAATTAATTGTGAATAATCGTTAACGTAGTGCACGCCGTGGGGCACTGGCGGCTGAACTGCACCATGATGGTGAGTGTCGTGGAAGGAGAGACGTGCTGGAAATGCCAGCGTAGTGCGCGGTGATCGCTGCGGGGGCATTCGGCATGTGACTGCTCCATAAAAAAACAGGGTGAATGAGATTCACCCTGCTGCATTTTACGATCGCTGTAATGCCAGACGTATTAGCGTAAGTCCCGCATCGCAATATGGTCCATGTCGTCAAACGTCAGATTTTCGCCGATCATCCCCCAAATAAAGGCATAGTTTTTGGTGCCGACGCCAGTGTGAATCGACCAACTGGGGGAGATCACCGCCTGCTCGTTATGCATTACCAGATGACGCGTTTCATGCGGTTCACCCATCATATGGAAGATAATGGTGTCTTCCGCCATGTCAAAATAGAAGTAAACCTCCATTCTGCGTTCATGGGTATGCGTCGGCATGGAGTTCCAGTTGCTGCCTTCCTCCAGACGCGTTAATCCCATACTCAACTGGCAGGTTTCCACCACTTCCGGCACCAGATATTTGCAAATCGTTCGTTTGTTGCAGGTGTTGACATCGCCCAGCGGGGCTTTGATTGCGTCATCCTGAGTAATGAGGCGTGTCGGAAAAACGGCGTGTGCCGGTGCGCTGTTATAATACAGCTTTGCTGGCTTCGCCTTGTCCAGGCTGCTGAATGCTAAGGCTTTAGCGCCTTTCCCAACGTAGAGCGCTTCCTCGTTGCCAACCTCGTAGTCTGTGCCGTCGATAACGATTTTTGCCGGGCCGCCGATATTAATCAGCCCCAGTTCGCGTCGCTCAAGAAAATAGTTCACGCCAAATTGCTTGCCGATACCGTCATCAAACGTGATCTCGCCCTCTACTGGCATGATCCCACCGACAACAATACGGTCGATGTGGCTGTAGGTCATGGTGTAGTGGTTTGGCGTAAATATCTGCTCAATGAGAAATTTCTTTCTCAGCTCGGTGGTATCAAGCGTTTTCGCATGTTCACTGTGTACACTCTGTCGTACGTCCATTTCGTTACCTTTTTATGCGTGTTTAGGTGAAAAGCGTTTTGCCCATAATGCCGTAAGGATGGGCACCAAGACTGATGTCACGATCACGCTGGTGGCGACGAGTGCGGTCGCCTGTTGAGCAACCGGCGCGAATTCCGGTGCCATATTCGCGATCAGCAGCGGTGTGGCGACGGCGGCCCCTGCGCTGCTGGAGGCGGCCACGCCTGCGGTGCCATTGCCACCGCCGATAAATTTATCCGCCAGAATCAGCGGAATGCCCGTTACCACAATCACCAGCAGGCCGAGGAAGATGCCGGCGAAGCCAGTTTGGAGGATCACGGCTAAATTGATCGTGTTACCCAGCGCAAAAGCGAAGAAAGGAATCAGCGTTTGTACGGAATTACCGAACAGTTTTCTCAGGTCAGGGTCGAGGTTGCCTAGCGCAAAGCCAATCAGGAAGGGGAGTACGGCACCGACAAAGAGCTGAGGTTCAAAGGTAGCGATACCGCTGGCACCCAGAATCACCATGGTCATCAACGGGCCGGATTCCAGAGACATCAACACGAACGCGCCTGCTTCTTCTTTCGAACCGTATTGGTTCATCAAAGCGGCATACAGCCCGCCGTTCGTCATGTCCATGGCTGCAACCAGCGCCAGCACGGAGATCCCGGCCAGCAAACCGTTTTGGATGCCGTCGCCTGGCAAAAATGTGCCCGCGATCAGCGCGGCCACCCAGGCGGTGGCGATTTTCGTCACCACCAGCACGCCTGATTTTCGCAACATGGTTCCCGTTGCTTTAAATTCAATGGACGCGCCCATGCAGAAAAACCAGACCGCCAAAATAGGGATCGTGCCGGTAATCAGCCCATTGCTGAAAGAGCCTAAATATTTCCCCGCCCCGGGCGTAAAGGTATTACAAATCGCGCCCAAAAAGAGCGGTACTAGCATTAATCCCCCAGGGATTTTATCAATAGCTTGTTTGATTTTCATGAAAAACCTCATTTAAAAATAAAAAAATACTCAGCCGCCTTCAGTGAAAGCAGATGGATGATTGGAATGCAGTAATAAATAGGGGAGTAAAACACCGTGGTGTTATTACCCTGTTTCATTAATGAATGAAGATGGTTATCCTTATTATGAAATTGAGAATGAATACTCTTCTTTTTTTAGTTTTATGGCCATTTCCCTATTTTTAGTGATAGATGGCCGTCCCGTTATGTTTGATTAACATTCACAGGTAATGACGTTGTCGCTTATCCGTCACGCTGATTGATGCATGACTGTATTCACAAATTAAAATTTATCGTGGTATGTTTTGGGAAATAGATTATCTGCTATCCGTATTCCTACTGTTAATATGCGCGGTGATCGCTTTGCTGGTTTTAATCAGGCTTGCCAGATGTTTCTCTTTTTTCCCATTAGCGTATTGTGATTGCATGCCGTTAACGCCAATTGCAGCGATGACGTCACCATTCTGGTTAAAGATCGGGGCAGCCATACAGCAAATTTCTTCTATATCTTCGCCGTCATCTATGGCCCAGCCCTGTTCCTTGACGATTTTCAGGTGCTGTAGAAAATCTTCTTTTTTGGTAATTGTCCGGGGGGTTAAATATTCAAACGTACAATCGGCAATCAACGCGTCAATTCTTTCCGGTGGCAGCCAGGCTAATAATACCTTTCCCAGAGACATACGGTTAAAGACGATTTTCTTACCTTCCCAGGAAGTTTTTACGATGGCCTTGGGCGATTCCACTTTACTCAGAAAGAAGCCATTATCGCCATCCAGAATACCGAGATGACAGGTTAACTCCGTTTCTTTGACTAACTCATGCATAAAGTTAATCGTGTCTTTACGCAGATCGATATTCTTTATTACCAGACCACCCAACTCGAACAGTCTTAATCCCAAAACATAACGACCGTCTGCACGTTGGCGCAGCAGTTGCGTGACCACCAGCACCTCTAATAGATGATGCACACTGCTTTTGGGGATAGATAAGTCAGTACAAATCTCCGTGAAGCTGGCTTCGTCACGCTTGGCGATATAATCAATAATCATCACTAAACGCACCGCCGCAGGGGCTTTACTGTGTTCGAGTTGTTGGAATATATTCATGATTGTTCTATATATAAAACTATGGTTTCCTATATAGAACAATAATAACGTAACGGTAATTTATTTACCTAGATACAGATCACAAAACAATTTAGAAATGGTTGAATATTTCAATATAAATAGAGTTGAGTTTTATTAGGGAAACAAAATAGCGATATTTTGGCAGGGAAATAAAACTCCCTGATATTATTTTCATAAGGTCAGGGAGTTTTTAAATAATAATAGAATGGTGATTCGCTAATAGGGATCACTTAAGCCGATTATTCGGGGAAACACAGGGAGTTTTCACCCCCTGTGGATCTTGTACTTAAACACTCAGCATTAGTGATTAACGCTTTTTAAAGGCGGCGGCCAGCGCATCACCCATCGCGCTATTGCCTGTGGCTGGCGCGTTCACTGGGCGGGGACGTGATTTACCTGCTGACGGGCGTGCAGACGTGTTGCTATCGCCGCGTGCATTGCCAGCGCCACGGCGTGAAGCCGTCTCGCCCGGCTGCTCGTCCAGCCGCATAGTCAGCGCGATGCGTTTACGTTGCAGATCCACTTCCATCACTTTTACTTTCACGATGTCGCCTGCTTTCACGACCTTGTGCGGATCGTCAACGAAATGATCGGCCAGTGACGAAATGTGTACCAAACCGTCCTGATGGACGCCGATATCTACAAACGCGCCGAAGTTGGTGACGTTAGTGACCGAACCTTCCAGAATCATGCCCGGCAGCAGATCGTTTAAGGTTTCGACACCCTCGGCGAAGCTGGCCGTTTTGAACTCAGGACGTGGATCGCGCCCCGGTTTTTCCAGCTCTTTGATGATGTCGGTAACAGTCGGTACGCCGAAACGCGCATCGGTGAAATCTGCCGGCTTCAGGTTACGCAGCGCGTTGGGATTCCCCATCAGCGCCTGTAACGCCTGTTCGGTGGCGGCCAGAATGCGTTCCACCACCGGATACGCTTCCGGGTGAACGGTAGAAGCATCCAGCGGGTTATCGCCGTGGTTGATGCGCAGGAAGCCCGCGCACTGTTCAAAGGCTTTTGGCCCCAGACGGCTGACTTTCAGTAACTGTTCGCGGTTGTGGAAACGGCCATTCTCGTCGCGCCAGGTCACAATATTTTGCGCCATCATGCGTGTCAGCCCTGCGACACGGGTTAACAGCGCCACGGACGCGGTATTCAGATCAACGCCGACGGCATTTACGCAGTCTTCGACCACGGCATCCAGTTTTTTCGCCAGCAGGCTCTGGCTTACATCATGCTGATACTGACCCACGCCGATGGATTTCGGGTCGATCTTCACCAACTCCGCCAGCGGATCCTGCAAACGACGGGCGATCGACACCGCACCGCGCAACGACACATCCAGATCGGGGAATTCTTGCGCAGCCAGCTCGGAGGCCGAGTACACCGAGGCACCTGCTTCGCTGACGATCACTTTCTGCGCCTTGATGTCTGGAAATTGCTTCTGCGTGTCGAGGAAGAAACGTTCGGTCTCGCGTGAGGCCGTGCCGTTGCCAATCGCGACCAGTTCAACCTGATGTTTGAGGCACAGCGCGGCGACAACCGTCGCGGCTTTGGCTGCCTGACCGGTATGTGGATAAATGGTGTCGGTGGCGACCAGCTTGCCAGTAGCATCGACCACCGCCACTTTGACACCGGTACGCAGGCCTGGATCAAGCCCCATGGTGGCACGCATCCCCGCCGGAGCGGCCATTAGCAGGTCGTGCATGTTGCGGGCAAAAACATTGATCGCTTCGTCTTCGGCTTTTTCACGCACGCTGCCCATTAGCTCGGTTTCAAGGTGCAGCAGCACTTTGATGCGCCACGTCCAGCTAATCACCGCGCGTCGCCAACTGTCGGCCGCCGCGTTTCCTAAACGCAGATTCAGGTGGTCGATAATAATCTGTTCGCAGTAGCTCTCGCGCGGCGCTTCTTCGTGCTGTGGATCGGCATTCAACGCCAGTTGCAGCACACCCTCGTTACGACCACGGAACATCGCCAGTGCGCGGTGCGACGGCACCTGTGAAATCGGTTCGTGATGATCGAAATAGTCACGGAATTTCGCACCTTCTTCCTCTTTCCCTTCCACAACACGGGAAACCAGATGGGCGTTTTTCCACAGATAGTGACGCACTTTTGCCAGCAGCGTGGCATCTTCGGCAAAGCGTTCCATCAGGATATAACGGGCGCCATCCAGCGCGGCTTTCACATCCGCCACGCCTTTATCGGCATCGACATAAGCCTGCGCAGCCAGTTCCGGTTCCTGATGCGGATCTTGCCACAGACCCTCTGCCAATGGTTCCAGACCGGCTTCAATCGCTATCTGCCCGCGCGTGCGGCGTTTAGGTTTGTACGGCAGGTAGAGATCTTCCAACTCGGTTTTGCTCAGCGTGCCGTTGATGGCGGTGGCGAGTTGCGCGGTTAACTTTCCCTGCTCATCGATGGATTTCAGAATAGTCTGGCGTCGGTCTTCCAGTTCACGCAGATAACTGAGGCGCGTTTCGAGCTGGCGCAGTTGGGTGTCATCCAGCCCGCCGGTCACTTCTTTACGGTAACGGGCAATAAAAGGGACGGTATTTCCTTCGTCCAGCAAGCGAACTGCGGCGTCTACCTGCTCCGTGCGTGCCTGCAATTCGCTGGCGATAAGGTGGCTTAATGAATCATTCATAGGTCTGATATCAATCGTCATCAAGTGAATTAAACAAGTGGGGACAGTTATACGGATTGAACGTGAAAAATGCCAGCCGTCACCCTCTGGAATGCGGGAGCGATCAGACCCGTGTTGCGCCAAAAAGATAAGCGCTTGCTCCTGATGTGGGTTTCCAAAAAGTTTCCAAATGGCAAGGTTAACGTGATAATCACCACGATGCTAAGGATGGCATCGTGGTGAGTGCCAGGCCGTATTAGAATTTTTCCCAGTTATCCTGTGCGTTTCCAACGGGCGCGAGGGCTAAACGGGTGGGGGGCGCCGTTTTTGCCACTGGCGCTGGACGTGCCGCTGGCGTTCCCCGCAGGTGGAAATGGTGCATGAGCGCGACCAGATGGGATGACTGTTCGCGCAGGCTGGTTGCCGCATTGGCTGACTCTTCCACCAGCGTCGCGTTTTGCTGGGTGACCTGATCGAGCTGGTTTACCGCGTCATGAATTTGCGAAATACCGGATTCCTGCTCCTGCGTGGTGGTGCCGATCTCGTTGATGAGATCCGCGACGCTACGTGCCTGACGCACCAGCTCATCAATGGTGCTGCCAGTGTCTTCGACCAGACGGTTCCCCGCTTCGACTTTTTCGACGCTGGTATTGATCAGTACGGCGATCTCTTTGGCGGCGGAGGCGGAGCGCTGTGCCAGTGAACGCACTTCTCCAGCCACCACGGCAAAACCGCGTCCCTGCTCACCTGCGCGTGCGGCCTCGACCGCGGCATTCAGCGCCAGAATGTTAGTCTGGAAGGCGATGCCATCAATGACGCTGATGATGTCGCGGATTTTGTGCGAGCTGGCGGAGATCTCCTTCATCGTAATCACCATGTCGCTGACGGCCTCGCCGCCCTTGGTGGCCGTTTCGCTGGTTTGGCTGGCAAGCCGGGTGGCATTACGCACGGTATCCGCATTCTGACGAATCGCCTGACTCATCTGCTCCATCGACGCGGCGGTCTGTTGTAGACTGGCGGCCTGCTCTTCCGTGCGCTGGCTCAGGTTCTCGCTACCGGCGGCGATTTGGCTGGAGCCGGAAGCAATGGCTTCGCTACACTCTCGTACCTGTTCGACGATATTCCCCAGATTGTGACTCATGTGACGCATGGTGGCTAACAGGCTGCTGTGGTCGTTTGGTTTGATGACAATATCGACAGCCAGATCGCCATCGGCCACCTTGCGGGCAACGTGGGTGGCGTAGATCGGTTCACCACCCAGTTGGTTTTTCAGCGTACGGGTAATCAGCCAGGCTACGACGGCGGCCATCGCTGCGGCGGAGAGCGCAAGAATTAGCATGATGACGCTGCCGGATTGCGCATCATGTTGGGCGTGGCTGACAATCTCGTTGGTATCCTGCTGCTGTGAAGCCATCATTGCGTCCAGCACCTTGAACAGCGCGTTCTGTGCCGTCTGCATCTCATTGAGAATAATGGCGTTACCCTGCAAACGCTGCTGTGGATCGGTGGATTGCACCAGCTCTATCGCTTTCAGAAAAGCGGCAAGATACGGCGGGCGGGTATCCTGAAATTGCTTCAGCAGTGCGCGGGTTCCTTCGGTATCTAACTGCTGCCCCAGTTTTTTCAGGTTAGCGGTGTTGCGGGCGATTTGCTCATCGACGAACTGTTTTTCCTGCTTGATTTGCACAGGGTCGGTACTGATTGCAATGTTACGGATCAGACGGGCATTGGCGTCGAAACCGGCTTTCACTTCCTGAATCAATAACATATTTGCTAACGTGGTGCCGGAAAGCCGATTGATGTCGTTACCTAGCCCAACCAGTTGGAATCGTCCGAAGAATGCCACCATCAGGCTGATGACGATCACCAGTGAAAATCCCAGACCCAGCATCTTGCCGAGTTTGATTCTGTTCAGCATATTCATAAACATCCTTAATTTCTTTGACATGCTATGAAGGCATAAAGGAGGGGGATTGCTATCGTAATCGATGCAAGTAATGACAAGCTATTATAACGACTCTTCTCATTTTCGGGATACATTGGTGGCTCCCGTATGCAGAAATATATTGATAAGAATATCTTTAATATCGGCAGGGAACGTGTTTGGTTGATCACGTAAATTACGGTCGATGGGATTTCGTATTAAATGTGTGATCGGAAAAACAAAATGCGCGCGTTAGCCAGTAGAGAGGCTAACGCGTGAGGCAATCAAGAAGCGCTGTCTCGAATAAAAGAGCCGATATAGCGCTGATAGCGGGATGCTTTCAACTGTTTCAGGTCGACCAGCACCAGACCATCGATACAGTTATTGAAATCGGGATCGATACCAAAGTCGATGAAGCGCACGCCTCCCGGTTCACATAGCTCCGAATACTGCTTGTAGAGCGTGGGGATCGCGCAACCCATGTTATTGAGCATGCTTTTCAGGCGCGTAAGATCCTGCTGATAGTTCGTGCCTTCAAACTGTTTCAGCACGTCAGGCAGCGAAGCCGGATAAGGGCGTCGTGAGGTGGCCAGCGGCTGATCGGGCGTGAAATACAGGCGGTAGAAGGCCACCAGCAAATCGCGTGCATGGGGCGGCAAGGTGCCGGAAAGTGAGACAGGGCCGAACAGATAGCGATGTTCTGGGTAACGTGCCAGATAGGCACCGATGCCTAACCAGAGATAATCCAGCCCGCGTTTACCCCAGTATTTGGGTTGAATAAAACTGCGCCCCAGTTCAATACCTGACGCCAGAATCGGATCCATCTCGTCGCCGTACTGGAACAGGCTGTGGCTGTAGAGGCCATTTTTACCTTTTTCGGCGATCAGGCGTGCCGTTGAGACGAAGCGATACGCGCCGACAATCTCCAGTTCGCGCTCGTCCCACAGGATTAGATGCAGATAATCATCGTCGTAGCTGTCGAGATCGCGACGCTGGCCGGAGCCTTCTCCCACGGCGCGGAAGGCGATTTCGCGCAGGCGCCCAAGCTCTCGCAGCAGCGGCACATAATCTTCTTCTCCGCGACGATACAGATAGACAACCTTGCCATCCGGCGTGGTGCCCAGCGTTTCGCATTCTGACAGCGCGCGCTTCAGCAGCACGCGATCTTCGGCCAGCGCAATGGGTTTTTCACCGGAAAAGCAGCCGGGCTTCCCTTGTCCTAATCGATAAACATGGCGACGGAAGCGTGCCGCCAGATCGTTGGCGTTCCACTCGCCCTGACTCCAGGAGGTATAAGGAATTCTGGCACCGATCCGCAGCTTGAGGGTCTGCCCACGCTGACCGAACATCTCTCTTACCAGCAGTAGGGTCGACAGCGGGCGATAAATCATCGAGGAGAGATAGAACAGGGCGCTATTGCGGCCGCCGATATGAATCGGGACGACGGGCGCGCGGGCTTTGCTTGCCATACGAATAAACCCGCTGTGCCAGTGACCATCGCGGATCCCATGTAGGCTGGCGCGAGACACTTCGCCTGCCGGGAAGACGATGATGGCACCGTCGCCGTCCAGATGTTGCTGGATGGCGCTGATTTGCTGGCGTTTGGTGCGGTTATTGAAATTATCGACGGAAAAAAACAGATTTTTGAGCGGGGCGACATAAGCGAGTAGCTGGCTGGCGACAATGCGAACATCGGGCCTGACGCTGGCGACGGTACGCAGCAATGCCAGACCATCGAGTGAACCAATCGGGTGGTTAGCCACCAGCACCACCGGCCCCTGGCTGGGGATATTCTCTAAATCCCCTTCGACCATTTCACAATTGAAGTTGAAGTAATCAAGAATCTGTTCCACCAGATCCAAACCTTTCAAGTGTGGATAACGCCGGGCAAATTGCTGCATTTCATTTTCGAATAGCAGAGAACGCAGAACCGTTTTCTGCCAAGGGGGTGTATGGCGATGCGGGGCAAGATCTTGCAGAATGGCATCTAAGCTAAACATAAATCGTTCTCCGTAGCTCTCCGTGGCTAAAAGTACGGGATAGAAATGACATATTTATGTCTGTTGATAGATTATTAGCCAAAACGGTCAATCTGTGTAATGAACAGGTGATTTTTGCATGTGGGAATAGTGAAGTGTGTTTTGCGCACTAAGGGTCTAACGGGGTTAATGACGTGAAAACCAATCTGATTACCCGCGAAGGGTATGACAAACTGCGGGCAGAGCATGACCATCTCTGGAATGTAAAGCGCCCGGAGATTACCAAGATTGTCTCCTGGGCTGCGAGCCTGGGGGATCGCTCAGAAAATGCGGATTACACCTACAACAAGCGCCTATTACGCCAAATTGATAGGCGTGTGCGCTACCTGAGAAAATGCCTGACGGAATTGAAAATCGTCGATTACTCGCCGCAACAGGATGGTTGCGTCTTCTTTGGCGCCTGGGTTGAGATCGAAAATGAACAGGGGGAGACAAAGCGCTTTAGGATTGTCGGCCCGGACGAGATCTACGGCGATAATAAAGATTACATCTCGATCGACTCCCCGATGGCGCGCGCCATGCTGAAAAAAACGATCGATGAGGAGTTCACCGTGAACACGCCAGATGGCCCGCGTGAGTGGTTCGTCAATGCGATTGACTATGTGAAATAGTGGTGATTACCAGCGGCAACGTTGAAGCCTTCGTACCCGGCGGGCGCTGAATTGGGCCGGGGCAGGACATGACGGAAGGGCGCAAGCGGCTTGAGTGGTTTCTCGGACGGCCTGCCTATACCAACACCGTCGCAAAACAGCAGCGTGTGTTCCATGCTATCTGGCACCAGTTTTACAATGGCCCTTATGATTTCATCGCGATTCAGCAACTGGCGAAGTGGTTTCACTCCGACCAGTTCCGCGATCTCAACGCGGATGACACCTTCCGCCAGCTTTTATTCGCGGTAACGTTACTATAATCAGTAAGCAATCATCTTGGTAAACTGCGCTTTTTGCTCGCCGCATGCTTCATCGATCGCCGATTGTTTATGACTGACAGCACAGGAAATGATTGATTACACGAATTTTAATATGCTTTGTAACAATTTTGCCTAGAATGTATACCAGAAACGACTGTCAGTAATTCGTGTGTTTCTGAACAATAGCAGCGTCGGCGCTATTACGCCTTTGGAGAAAGAGAATGCAAGAAAACTATAAAATTCTGGTTGTCGATGACGACATGCGTTTGCGCGCGCTGTTAGAGCGTTATCTGACCGAGCAGGGTTTTCAGGTACGTAGCGTAGCCAATGCGGAACAGATGGATCGTTTACTCACCCGTGAATCCTTTCACCTGATGGTGCTGGACTTGATGCTGCCGGGCGAAGATGGCTTGTCCATCTGCCGTCGTTTGCGCAGCCAGAGTAACCCGATGCCGATCATTATGGTGACGGCGAAAGGGGAAGAAGTGGATCGTATCGTCGGGCTGGAAATCGGCGCAGACGACTATATTCCTAAACCTTTCAATCCGCGCGAACTGCTGGCGCGCATCCGTGCGGTGCTGCGTCGTCAGGCGAATGAACTGCCGGGCGCGCCGTCGCAGGAAGAAGCCATTATCGCGTTTGGCAAATTCAAGCTGAATCTGGGCACGCGTGAAATGTTCCGCGATGATGAACCGATGCCGTTAACCAGCGGCGAATTCGCCGTGCTGAAGGCGCTGGTCAGCCATCCGCGTGAGCCGCTGTCTCGCGATAAGCTGATGAATCTGGCGCGTGGCCGTGAATACAGTGCGATGGAGCGTTCCATCGATGTTCAGATTTCTCGTCTGCGTCGCATGGTGGAAGAAGATCCCGCGCACCCGCGCTATATCCAGACCGTATGGGGTCTTGGCTACGTGTTTGTACCGGACGGCAGTAAGGCATGATGCAATGGCGCTTTTCTCCGCGCAGCTCATTTGCACGGACGTTGTTACTGATTGTCACGTTGTTGTTTGTCAGTTTGGTCACCACCTATCTGGTGGTGCTCAACTTTGCGATTTTGCCGAGTTTGCAGCAGTTTAATAAGGTGCTGGCATACGAAGTTAGAATGCTAATGACGGACAGTCTGCAACTGGAAGATGGCTCCACGCTTGAGGTGCCACCTGCGTTCCGGCGTGAGATTTACCGCGAATTGGGTATATCGCTGTACACCAATGCGGCGGCGGAGGAAAGCGGCCTGCGTTGGGCGCAGCACTACAAGTTTTTAAGTGACCAGATGGCGCAGCAACTGGGCGGCCCGACCGATGTGCGGGTTGAAGTCAGCAAGAACACGCCGGTGGTATGGCTGAAAACCTGGCTGTCGCCGGATATCTGGGTGCGCGTTCCTCTTACTGAAATTCATCAGGGCGATTTCTCGCCGCTCTTCCGCTATACGCTGGCGATTATGTTGCTGGTGATTGGCGGTGCCTGGCTATTTATTCGGGTACAAAACCGACCCTTGGTTGAGCTGGAACACGCGGCATTGCAGGTCGGTAAAGGCATTATTCCGCCGCCGCTGCGTGAGTATGGCGCTTCCGAAGTCCGTTCCGTGACCCGTGCCTTTAACCAGATGGCCTCCGGTGTGAAACTGCTGGCAGACGATCGCACGCTGTTAATGGCGGGTGTCAGCCATGACCTGCGTACGCCGCTGACGCGAATTCGTCTGGCGACTGAAATGATGGGTAAGGAAGATGACTATCTGGCGGAATCAATCAATAAGGACATTGAAGAGTGTAATGCGATTATTGAGCAGTTCCTCGACTATTTGCGCACCGGTCAGGAAATGCAGACGGAAGTGGCCGACCTGAACGGCATTATGGGCGAAGTCGTGGCATCGGAGAGCGGTTATGAACGCCAGATCGACAGCGACTTTGCGAGTGGTGACTTACTGGTGCGCATCAGCCCACTGTCGATAAAACGGGCAGCGCTGAATTTGGTGGTGAATGCGGCGCGTTACGGTAACGGCTGGATAAAAGTCAGTACCGGACGTGAGCTACAGCGCGTGTGGTTTCAGGTAGAAGATGATGGCGAAGGTATCGCACCCGATCAACTCAAGCACCTGTTTCAGCCGTTCGTTCGTGGCGACAGTGCGCGAACCACCAGCGGGACAGGACTGGGGCTGGCGATTGTGCAGCGTATTATCGATGCGCACAACGGCGTGCTGGATGTCGGCAGCAGCGAACGCGGTGGGCTGTGTGTTCGTGCGTATCTGCCGCTTATCGCAGAGGCATATGTGCCTGAAATCAGTACAGTGAAAGAATGACCCACCCGACTTCCCTCTGTCTCTTAGCCACAGTTTTTATGCTGATGAGGAGAGGGTTTCGTGCGCGATAATGCCGTTATTTTCATGCTACCCGTGTAGCACGCGCCCGACACGGGACGGCTCACACGCCGCTCGCCCCGTGACCCCCAGGCTTTCGGCGCAAATTATGCCGCTTCGCGATACCTTCGTCGCCATCAGGCTTAACGGACCGCTTGCGACACGTTCCAGACGTGGCGCAAGCTTTCGCCGCGTCCTGCGGCTCATCCTAAGCCTGCTATCTCCTCAGCATAATTTTTTACGCCGGAAAAGAAAAAACCGATGCTGGGTGAGTCGTTAACGTATAGATGGAATAAATGTCCCCTCCTCTGTTCAGAGGAGGGGAATGCATTTACCGTTTCGGCCCGGCTTTCACCAGCGCCGCACCTGCCGGAGCATCGGTGTATTTATCGAAGTTGGTGATAAAACGTTGTGCCAGATCGTCGGCTTTTTCCTGCCACTGTTCGACGCTCGCGTAGGTATCACGCGGATCAAGAATGTCAGGGTTAACGCCAGGCAACGAGGTTGGGATGGCCAAATCGAAGACCGGTAGCGTCTGCATCTCGGCATCATCAATACTGCCATTCAGAATGGCATCAATGATCCCGCGCGTATCCTTAATCGAGATACGTTTACCGCTCCCGTTCCAGCCGGTGTTGACCAGATAGGCCTGTGCGCCTGCGGCTTGCATGCGTTTTACCAGCACTTCAGCGTACTGTGTTGGGTGCAGCATCAGGAAGGCCGCGCCGAAACAGGCGGAGAACGTCGGTGTCGGTTCCGTCACGCCGCGCTCGGTTCCTGCCAGTTTGGCCGTAAAGCCAGACAGGAAGTGATACTGCGTCTGATCGGACGTCAGGCGAGAAACGGGCGGCAGCACACCGAACGCATCCGCCGTCAGGAAGATCACTTTAGTCGCATGACCCGCTTTGGATACCGGTTTTACGATATTCTGAATGTGATAAATCGGGTAAGAGACGCGGGTGTTCTCGGTTTTGGAGCCGTCGTTGAAGTCTACGCTGCCGTCTGCCAGCACCGTCACGTTTTCCAGCAGCGCATCGCGTGTGATGGCGCCAAAGATATCCGGCTCGGCCTCTTTGGAGAGCTTGATGGTTTTAGCGTAGCAGCCGCCTTCAAAGTTGAAGACGCCGTCATCGTCCCAGCCGTGTTCATCATCGCCAATTAACTGGCGTTTCGGATCGGTGGACAGCGTGGTTTTTCCCGTACCGGACAGCCCGAAGAAGACGGCTACATCGCCTTTTTCTCCGACGTTTGCCGAACAGTGCATTGATGCGATGCCTTTCAGCGGCAGCAGGTAGTTCATAATGGAGAACATCCCTTTCTTCATTTCACCGCCGTACCAGGTGCCGCCAATCAGTTGGATACGTTCTGTGAGGTTGAAAGCGACAAAGTTCTCGGAGTTCAGCCCCTGTTCCTGCCAGTTCGGGTTGGTACATTTTGCGCCGTTCATCACGATGAAATCCGGCTCAAAGCCTTCCAGCTCTTCATCGCTCGGACGGATAAACATATTTTTGACGAAATGTGCCTGCCAGGCCACTTCCGTCACGAAGCGCACGCTAAGGCGACTGTCTGGATTCGCGCCGCAGAAGGCATCGACGATGAACAATCGTTTGCCTGAAAGCTGTGTGGTGACGAGCTGCTTCAGGTGCGTCCAGGTTTCCTGACTGAGTGGGTGGTTATCGTTCTTACCTTTGCCTTGATCGGACCACCACACGGTGTCGCGGGTAATGTCATCGCGAACGATGTATTTGTCTTTCGGAGAGCGACCAGTAAAGATGCCGGTATCAACGGCGACGGCACCCAACTGGGTTTCGATACCGCGTTCATAGCCTTGTAGGGTAGGGGAGCATTCTTCTTCAAAAAGCAGTTCATAGCTGGGATTGTAGACAATCTCGCGAACATCATGGATTCCATAAGCCGTCAGGGCTTGTGGGGTAATACCGTTGATCTGCATGTTGCTACTCCTCAAGTTATTGTCATACTACTAAACATTGTAGGGAGTAAGCTTATTTTAACCGCGATAGCAATCATAAAATTAAATAAATTCATTAATAACTTTGCTTATTTAGCGTGTTTGAAAAATAATCACGGCAGTTTACAGATGGGAAAATAAGCAAAGTAAAACGGGTACTTTTCGTACCCGTTAAAACGATTAATGCAATAGATTTCCTGATGAATCGTGCCGTATCGCGCGGATGTCCAGCGAATTAAACAGGTAGTGTGTACCGCAATAATCACAGTGCATATCGATTTCGCCATCCTGTTCGATCATCTCATTTATTTCCTGATCGGACAGCGTCATTAATGCATCTGCGCAACGATCGCGCGAACAGTGACATTGGAATTCAACACCCTGTGGCTCATACACGGTCACCTCTTCCTGATGGTAAAGGCGGTACAGCACCTCGGTGGCAGGCAGGGAGAATAGCTCTTCGGCTTTGACCGTCGTGGTGAGCTGTGCCAGATGATCGAAATCATTACGATCGGCGTCCTGTGCGGGCAGCACCTGGAGCAGCATGCCAGCAGCAGCCGGATTGCCCTCGTGTTGTCCGGTACGGATAAACAACCGCGTCGGCAACTGTTCGGACTGCTGGAAATAGCTCTCCAGACATTCGGCAACGGTTTCACCTTCTAAACCGACGACGCCCTGATAGCGTTCACCTTCCGTCGGCGTAATCGTAATGACCAGATAGCCATTGCCGACCATCTCTTTCAGCGAACTCTCCGGTGCGATTTCTCCTTGCAGACGGGCAACGCCGCGCATCTGCTGCTGGTGGTTGCCGTTGATCACCGCCATCTTCAGCGGGCCATCGCCCTGAAGCTGAACGGTGATATCACCACTGAATTTTAATGTGGCCGTCAGCAGGCTGGTGGCCACCAGCATTTCACCCAGCAGCGTTTGTACCGCAGACGGGTAGTCGTGATTCGTCAGAATACGTTGATACGTCTCGTTAACTGTCACTAATTCGCCACGAACGGCATAATTCTCAAACAGATAACGATGTAGTTGGTCGTGAGCCATAATATTTTCTCGTCGTTGTGCGAAGATGAGTGGTGCGGCGATGGGGCGGCGATCGCTGAGCCTTCTCTGAAGGGCGGCGCGTTATTCCTGATCGCTGTATTTAAATTTAATCAGATCGCGTCGCTCTTTTTTATCAGGGCGGCGATCGGGGTGTGGCATCGTTAGCGCATTGAGCTTCCGCGCCAGTGTCAGCTTTTCTCGTTTCTCGATGCTTGCCGTCGTTTCCTGATACAGCGCCTGCGCCTCTGTCGCACTTCTGCGCTGGCCGCTGACCGCCAAAACGATCACGGTACGTTCATCATTTCCCTGACGCAGTTTAATCTCAGCATGCAGTTCAACCTGTTTGCTAGGCTTACCGCGTTGCCCGTTATAGTGCACTTTGCCGCCGTCGATCATTTCACGGGCGATGGCCCGGGTTTTGTAGAAACGGGCGGCCCAGAGCCACTTATCCAGACGAACGGCCTCGTCAGCCTGCTCGGTCGTTTTCGCCATCAATCCTCCTGATTACCCTAATGCCGATCGTGTAAGGATCGAGATACTGGGGACGACCACGGCGCGAGGCATCCTTGTGGCAACCTCATTGCCGTGTTTTCCCCTGAGGCCACTGCATTATCCGGCGTTAACGGAGTGACGTAAGGCGGGCAGCAGCGCAAGATAGTCGTTCATTGACGGATGTTGCAGGAACACCTTTTCCTGCTGGCTGGAATCGGGATTACGTACCCCCAGACAGTACTGTATGCCGAAGGTTTTCGCCGCATCCAGAATCGGCTCGCTGTCATCCACGAATAGCGTTCTGGCAGGATCGAAACCGGTTTGTTGCTGTACGGCCTGCCACAAGCGCTGATTTTCTTTCGGATACCCATAAGTATGGGTGGAAAGTAATAAATCAAGGTGCTGATCCAGCCCCGTGTGTTCGATTTTTACCGCCAGACTGTGCGGATGGGCATTGGTCAGCAGAATCGTCTCTTTGCCGCATTCGCGCAGCGCCACCAAAAATGGCGTGGTGTCCTCGCGCAAGCGGGCACGCGTGCCGATATCCGTCGTCATTTGATAGATATCCAGATCCAGACGCTCTGACCAGTAATCGAAACAGTACCAGTTTAGCGTATGCTGCACGGCCTGATACTCCTGTGCGATAAGCTGGTGTGCCTGTTCAAGGCTGATACGACGTTTTTCACTGAGCGACTGCGGCACCAGTTGTAGCCAGAAATAGCTGTCAAACGCCAGATCGAGCAGCGTGCCATCCATATCCAGTATCACAGTATCGATGTCGTGCCAGTTAACGTAGGGATGCATAACAACTCCAGATGTTGCGCCGTACCATAAGGATGATGAAGCCGGAGGCGCGCAGTACAATAGTGACAAACCAATAGTAACGGGAAACCAAGCCCGTTAGGTTAACATAACCACAGAACGGGCACGATGCGGTTAGCGAGGGAGCTGAGGACGGCTATTCGCGAACGACTCCGTCATCATGTTGAACCGGAAGGCGTAATAACGCTGAATATCGGTAATCCGCTTCTGGCTTTTACGCATTTTAATGCCAGCCAGAATGGTATTAACCATAAACGTTGCAGAAAAGAGCAGTAACAGCAGGCAACTGCCGAGATAGCGCCAAATGGTAATGACATCGGGTTCGCTGTGCAGGCTGATGTGCTGCGTGCCGTTGGCATCGGTGCTGAGCTGTGTGATAACGCCAGTGGCGTTAAACGGCGTATGCAATAGCATGGCGGAAAGCCGTTGGAGTTCCTGCCATTGATCCGACGGATTGTATTCATTAAGTGGCATCAGGGGGAGCGGGTGGCTGACGAATTGCCGACCTTCGTCGCTGCGAATCAGGAACCCGCCAGGCGGTGGGCTGTTCAGTGAGTCTGCGGCGTTATTGATTTCCTGATGGAAAAATTGATCGGTGGAATGGTTGACTAATGACTCCAGCGTTTCTGCACTGGTCGCGGGTAGCACCACATTCATGCCTTTTAATGCGCCGGAGTTCGCATCTTTTACCAGCGTATTCCAGTTTTTTACGTCACTCAAATTCACCAGCGCATTTTTTAAGCGTGAGCAATCGTTTTCCTGCTTACACAATTCTTGTGTTCTTAGAACGACATCAGCGAAATTCTTCATCAGAATCAGCCCTGACTTCTGGATGCTGGATGCGAGTTGAGAGTTGGTCTCACCTTCTTTGTCTGTCTGAGAATGGAGTTGGCTATTAACCGATTTAAGCAGGGCCGAGGCTTTCTCAATGGTCTCGGATTCCGGCAATGGCAACGGCGCAGCTTTGTTCCAGTAAATGGCAGAACAATCGAAAGGGCTGAAAGCGTAGGATGATGGTGCGGATACTGGGCGAATCCCTGCGGGCACATAGCACATGCCGCTACCGCGAACAGTCAGCTTGTCACCAATGCCGAGTTGAGCGTTTTCCAGGTCGCTGACCTGTGTGACCTGAATACGTTGTGCCCCCTGAAGCCAGGCCAGACTGAGTTTTAGCGGTAGTTCAAGCTGCACGTTAGTGACAAGTAAAATCAGGCTGAGTAATGAACCTGCCGCCAGCAGTAGATTCCTGCCCCAGCGCTGTAGCGGAAAATTTTTCACTTCATCGTGCAGCGAAAGGTGTTCACCCTGACGGATCACCTGCCGATTGAGGTAGATATCCACATCCGTTTTGCGCCCTAAATCCTGTGTGATATAGGGCTGCCAGTGTGGCGGGTAAATAAGATCAATATTACCGAGTGAAATATTGCCGAGCGGCCCCTGGTTGGATTCGCCAAATAGACCTAAGCCTTGCGGCGTACCGTGCAGGCAATGCACATCTCTCAGTTCCTGAGTCGACGGCGATCGGAAAAGCTGCCACAGGCTCCAACCTGCTAATAGCGACGCCGTGCCAATCAGCCAGGGAAGTAAGGCGACAGGGCTATTCAGACTGATGAACAGGAGCAGAAAAGACAGGCAGAGCACGGCCGTTTCTTTCAATCCTCTGGCATGGTGTATCGTGTGCTCTTCACGCGTTTCCTTACGGATGGTGACTAGCTCTGCATGTTCACTGCCTTCCTGACGGATTGATGCATTGGGGACGAGCGCCTCTGGTGGTAGCGGAGTCAGTGGACGATCATCATCGAGGCATTCTATGAGTGAGTGCCCGTTCAGAGAAATAACCAGTGGGATCGAGCGTGTTTTAATCAGTTCGACCGTGTTGTTTTCGGTAATAAACGCTTCCCAACTGGGGGGAAGATGGATTTCTTGGGTGTCAATAAAGTAGCGCCACTTGTTCTGAACATCGTTGCTCAGGCCGTAGCGGGTAATCGTGTGGGTGATGGGATAAACCCGATTACTTTGCAGAGATCGCGGCAGTTTTGGCTGTGAATTAGGGATGTCAAGTGGCGTAGTCTGCTGGCTGTGTTCCTGAGCCAGATAACGCTCGACGGCGATCCGTTCATCTTCGGTTAGCCGACGGTGCAGAGAATGTGAAACAGGTAACGGTGGAGTGGGCAGGAAACGACGGCGCATACGGTAGCTGACAAGACATCCAATGACGATCAGACAGGCAAACAATATCGCCAATAGGATAAATATTGTGCTCATCTCGCCTCCATTCCAAAATGCAATGCTCCTTGTCTTTGTCGGAGTTTAACAAAATTATACAATCGATGATAACCCGTATGGTATTGTTTTCTTATGATTAATAACGTAATTCTTAGTGGAATTAATCGCACAAGGTGATGATAGTAACAAGCCAAAAAAACTTCTTGAATGAGGATAATCCTATTTTTTAAGTTATTGACTTTTAGTGGTGATTTCTCATACAGATTGTGTCCTTCATGTTACCCTCAGGTAAATTCATCGCCACGATAGTTGCAGCGAAGGTGACTGTTAACGCACAATGTGGGCAGAATCAAAAAAAGAATATTTACGATCTCTTCTTATTTCAACGATATACCGTATTCAGGTCACGGTAAACGTAATCGCTTATGTGCGTTGGGCTAAGGTGCCGTTCTGGTCGTAACGCTCTGGGGGCATCAATGAGTCATAACCTGCAAAAACCTAAAATCCTCAAGGTAGAAACGATAGCGCGTTCGCGCTTGTTCAATGTGGAATCCGTCGCTCTTGAATTTAGTAACGGGGTGCGCCGGGTTTATGAACGGATGCGTTCAAGCGGTCGGCAGGCGGTGATGGTTGTCCCGATTATTGATGATGAACTGTTGTTGATCCGTGAATATGCCGTCGGTATCGAGGAATATGAATTGGGCTTCCCGAAAGGGCTGATCGATCCCGGTGAAACGGTCTTTGAAGCCGCTAACCGCGAACTGATGGAAGAAGTGGGTTTTGGAGCGGAAAAGCTGGAATTGCTGGCGACGTTAACCATGGCACCTTCCTATTTTTCCAGCCAGATGAATATTATGGTGGCGCGCGGGCTGTACCCGCAGAGTCTGGCAGGCGATGAGCCGGAGCCTTTGCCGCAAGTGCGCTGGCCGGTAGACGACATGATGTCCCTGCTGCAAGAGCCTGATTTCCGTGAGGCACGTAATGTCAGTGCTCTATTTCTGGCCCATGACTGGCTCCGTCGCACACCTCGCTAAGTTTTAACCCACCGAAATCATCAACAAAAGAAAGAAGGTGCCGTTTCTTGCACCTTCTTTGGGCTACCTGACACTATCGTGCAGACTAGAAAAGCTCTTCGCTTTGTCCGTTATCCATCAGCGTGGTGCCGACTTCGTGAACTTCATATTCTTTCGGCTGCGTACCGTCAATGAAGTATTCGGAACGGCTGTTTCCGCCACCGCTGGACAGCTTGCCGCTGCTGCGGTCAATGACCACGCTGACGACGCCTGGCGGTGGTGTGAGGGGCTGTTCCGGTACGCCATCCAGTGCGGCTTTCATAAAATCATCCCAGGCGGGCTGCGCGGATTTCGCCCCGCCTTCATAGCCGGAGATCTGATCTTTGATGACGCCAGATGCGCTGCTGGCCCCCAGATCGCGGCGGTGATCGTCGAAGCCGATCCAGACTGAAGTCACCAGATTGGGGCCATAACCGGAGAACCAGGCGTCTTTGGAACTGTTCGTTGTCCCGGTCTTTCCGCCGATATCACGACGTTTCAATTCACGACCTGCGCGCCAGCCCGTTCCCATCCAGCCCGGTTCACCAAAGACGTTACTGTTCAGCGCGTCTTTAATCAGGAACGCCAAGGGTGTGCTGATGACATGCGGGGCGTAAGGCTGTGCAGTATTCTGCTGTGCCGCTTCTGGTGTGACAGGCTCTAGTTCTGGCTGTGGCAGACCTGGCGGCGGCGCTTCGTTTGATGTGGCAACGTCTTCAACGTTAGTGGTTGCTAACACCGAAGAGCGTGGCGTTTCACCATAAACCAACGGCAGGTTACAGTTATCACAGACAACTTTCGGTGTGGCAGTAAAGACCGTACCACCGGCTTCGCTCTCTATTTTGCTAATCAGATAGGGATCGACCAGATAGCCGCCGTTTGCCATAACGGCATAACCACGCACCACCTGTAGCGGCGTAAATGAGGCGGCACCCAGCGCCAGCGATTCGGTGTGGACGATATTCTGCGCCGGGAAACCGAAGCGTTGCAGGTAATCCGCCGCATAATCCACGCCCATCGCACGCATCGCACGTACCATCACGACGTTTTTGGACTGACCCAGCCCTTGACGCAAACGGATCGGGCCATCATAGGTTGCTGGTGAGTTTTTTGGCCGCCAGTCAGATCCTGCACCCGCATCCCAACGGGTGATCGGGACATCGTTCAGGATCGTTGCCAGCGTTAACCCTTTGTCCATCGCGGCGGTGTACAGGAAAGGTTTGATGTTGGAACCAATCTGACGCAGTGCCTGCGTTGCACGGTTGAATTTGCTTTGGTTAAAGTCAAACCCCCCAACCAACGCTTCTATTGCACCGTTTTTCGGGTTAAGTGAGACAATCGCGGAGTTGACATCCGGCACCTGTGCCAGCCACCAGCCATCGTTCACTTTACGCACCCAAACCTGTTGCCCTGCCTGTACCACATCCGTGACGCGTTTCGGCGTTGGCCCTTGTTGCGTATCGGAGCGGTATGCTCGTGCCCAGCGCATACCTGCCATTGGCAGGGCAATATTGCTGCCGTCAGACAGGATCGCAATCGCGTTGTCTGCCGTTGTGCTGGTGACGATAGCCGGATAAAGCGGGCCGTAGATCGGCAGGGCTTTCAGGGCGGCAATCATCTTCGCCTGATCCCAGGCGCTTTCACCCACCTTCCACAGCACTTTGCTCGGGCCACGATAACCGTGACGCATGTCGTAGGCGAGAATGTTATTACGCAATGCATCCTGCGCGGCAGTTTGCAATTTTTTGGTGACGGTCGTGTAGACCTTGTAACCATCGTTATAAGCATCTTCGCCGTAGCGTTTGACCATCTCCTGCCGCGCCATTTCTGCGACATACGGAGCGGAGAATGAAATTTCTGGCGCATGGTAATTCGCAACCAGTTTTTCATTGCGTGCCACATCGTACTGCGACTGGGTGATGTAGTTTTCATCCTTCATCCGCGCAAGCACTACGTTGCGGCGGGCAACGGCGCGGTCATAGGAGTAGAGTGGGTTGAACGTTGATGGTGCCTTCGGCAGACCGGCGATCATCGCCATTTCGCTCAGCGTCAATTGATCAACGGGGCGGCCAAAGTACACCTGTGCCGACGCGCCAACGCCATAGGCGCGATAACCGAGGTAAATCTTGTTCAGATAAAGCTCAAGGATTTCATCTTTGGTTAGCAATTGCTCAATACGGATCGCCAAAAACACTTCCTTGATCTTACGAATCAGGGTGCGCTCCGGGCTCAGGAAGAAGTTCCTGGCGAGCTGTTGCGTAATGGTACTCGCCCCTTGGGAAGCATGACCCGATGTGAGGGCAATAGACGCTGCGCGGATGATCCCGACGGGATCGACACCGTGGTGATCATAGAAGCGGCTATCTTCGGTCGCGATAAAAGCATGTACCAACTCAGGGGGAATCTGATCCAATTTGAGTGGGATACGGCGTTTTTCACCAAACTGAGCAATCAGTTCGCCATCGGCGCTGTAAACCTGCATGGGCGTTTGCAGCCGAACGTCTTTCAGCGTGGCGACATCGGGCAGTTGGGGTTCGATATAGCGGTACAAACCATATATCGAGGCAGCTCCCAGCAGAATGCAAGAGACTGCAAGGATGAATAGATACTTTACGAACTTCACCTGGGATTTTCCATTCAGTAGCGTTTGGATAGTTTATAAACAACTGAGCGCTAGTATAAAGGTAAGCCAGCATTGTGGATATGTTTATTGGATAAGGAAATCGGGTTGAACATGGCTTATCACATCTGGCAGGTTGGATTAGATATACAAAACGGCTTCATGCGCGCGCTGGCGGTTCAGCATCGCCGCTCTGGCTGGCAACTTCGTCACTGGTGGCAATGTCCAATACCAGACGATACGTTGCGCACGGGTAGTCTACACCATGTTGAAGTACTTTGTGAGACCTTGCGAATATGGCGTCGTTTACTGCCTGCGCGCATTTCACTACGGGTAGGATTTCCGGCTCAACTGATTTTGCAGCAGCAGTTACCGATGCCTGATCCGCGTTTACGGGAGCCGGAACGTCGTCTCTACATTGAAACGATGGCGGCGCGTAAGCTGCCGATCGGTAGCGAATCACTGGCGATAGACTATCGGGAAGATCCGCAAAGACAGGGTTCGCTGCTGGTGACGGCCGCACGCAGGCAGGAGGTCGATAATTGGCTGACTTGCCTCAATAACGCGGGGTTACACCCTGATGTTCTTGATGTTTCAACCTGTGCACTTCGGACCATGGCGCAGCGGGCAGGGCTTGAGGCTAACCGTCTGTTTCTGCATCGCCTGTTGGATGGATGGCTGTGGGCCTCCCCGTTGAACCACGCTTTCCACTCGGGCGTGATACACCTTGATGAGCTGAATGGTGAGGCTGATATCTTGTCAAATGTGAGCGCTCGCTATCATCAGAGTGTTGATAACATCGCTTATTGCTCTGGTGTCTCACCCGATTTACTTAGCCAGCGGGCTGACCGATTACTGCCGTGGTCGCCGTTAACGGTGTTTAGCCACATGCAGCCGCCGCTGCCAGTGTTCCCTTCTGCTTTTGCTATTGCCGGTGGGCTGGCACTACGTCCTGAGGATGTCTGACTATGCTGCTGGTTAACCTTTTACCGTGGCGTACAACCCAAATGCGTCAGCGGGCACGTCGTTGGTTAGGGCTGCTGTGGCTACAGGCGGGGTTGATGCTATGCCTTATCGCCGCGAGCTATCTGTTTTGGCAGCACAGACAGCAACGCGCGCAAGATGAACTCAATGTAGTGCTGGCCCAGCAACAGCAACTGACGGAATTGTATCAGCAAACGCATCAGGCGCGGGAAACACTCCGTCGCTATCTGGAACAGGAGCGTGCCGAAGCAGTAATTCAGCATGAAAATCGTCGTAGTCTCCATTTGTTAGAACCGCTTGCTGGTTTGATGCCTGATCGTCTGTGGTTGACGGAAATCGCCGACCGCGGCTCGTATCTGCTGCTTTCAGGTGTGAGTGAAAATTATCAAGATATCATTGTGTTACAGAATAAGTTAGCGCGCCATGTTTCAGTCGAAAGCGTACAATTGCTCAATACGTCCCGAGAGCGCGGCGTGCAGACTGCGCTGCGCTTTTCTTTTCAGGCAAACTGGCGTGACACCCGCGTTTCCTTACGGGATGAAGGCCATGATTAATCAAACAGCGATGATTAATGTTGTGCTGAATCGGCCGAGACTCATTAATCAGCCACTCTGGCAGCAACTGGCGCTTCAATTGGCGTTTGTCGTTGCGGTTGGGCTGCTATCTGATTGGTTGCTTATTAGTGACGTTCGTCGCTCCGTGACGGGGATAGAAGAGCAAACCGTTCAGGCGCGTCTGGGGATACAGGAAAGCCAACAAAAACTTGATGCGATGCCGCTACTGTCGGTGCTACGCACACAATTAGCGGAGAAAACGGCGCTGCATCCCCCCTTTCAGCCAGACAGACTGGCACAACTTATCGTCGAACCTCTGTCACGGGCAAGCGCTTCCCTGTTGTCCTTGCAGCCGACTGCGCGAAATCTGGCTTCTCCTCATCAGGAACGTTGGCAATTAACGTTTAGCGCGGATTACCCCGGCGTATTGCAGGTGCTGCGTGAACTGACGACGTTACCTTATGTGCTGCGACTTGCACAGTTAAGCGTAAAGCCTGACACCGCTCCAGCCGAGCCGCCATCGCGAACACGGCTCCAGGTGGAACTCGTACTGATCGAGCCGGAGGCCGTGCTATGAGTCATATCATGCTCCGTATCGTCTTGATGCTGTTGCTTGTGTCACATCGCGTGCAGGCAGAAAAAACCGCAGAGCGTATCGATCCTTTTCAGCCCTTGAGCAGCACACGTTGTTTGCCTGCGGCGACGTTGCCGCTGTGGCAGTTAAAAGGCGTGATCGGTTCTGATAACCGCTGGACGGGTTGGTTAACGCAGCCCGAGGTTGGATGGATAAAGCTGGTAAACGGCGAGACGATCCCCCTAGGAAACTGGGTGGTCAGTCAATTGGATAAATCTGGTGTCACACTTATCCCGACAGCGCGTGAGGCGGGCTGTGACGGCCTGCCAGATGCGCTATTACTGGCTTCTCCGTTTATCAATAAGCCAGATCGATAGGTGACGGCGATACCTGGTTTAAAGCCGTTTTTTGGGCAGTTGTTCATTGAACACAATGTTGAAAACAGCGTATCTCAATAACAAGGAAAGTGATGGATATGAAGATGTTATGCAGGGTGGTGATGTGGTGCGGGCTACTTTTTTTCACTGCGCCGTATCAGGCCACTGCGGAAAGTACGGTCTCGATGGCGTTTGAAGATTCACCGATTTCTCGGGTGCTACAGGCGTTAGCCGATCATCAGCAACTTAATGTGGTGATCGCGCCTGGGGTGGCGGGGAATCTTAGCGTAAGGCTGGCAGACGTTCCCTGGCAACAGGCGTTAGATATCGTCTTACGTATGGGAAAGCTCAGCGTAGAGCGCAATGGCAATGTGCTACTGGTTTTTCCAACCGAGCACCTTGAATCCTTGCAGAAAGAACGTGACGAACGTATGGCAGAACAGGTGCAGAAACTGCCTCTGCACAATGTTTCGGTTGCTTTGCAGTATGCCGATGCGACGGACGTAGCGGCCAGCGTTCAGGCTCAACGTGGGACATTGCTCTCTGCGCGTGGCAGCGTAACTGTGGATAAACGGACCAATACGTTATTAATCCGCGATACGGAAGACGCGCTAGCGCAGATTGAACCGTGGGTGAAAGAGCTCGATCTGCCGTTAGCGCAGGTGCAACTGGCGGCACATATTGTCACTATTAGTAGTGAGCACTTACAATCGCTAGGCGTTAACTGGGGATTGGGAGAAGGGGACGTGGCGAATAATGCGCTCAGGCTGAATAATGTGAATATCGGCCTGCCTGTGGAAGCGCCAGCGATAAATGCCGGGTTTCATCTGGCCCGGTTGAATGGCCGCCTGCTGGATCTGGAATTAATGGCGTTGGAGCAGGAAAACCAGGTCGAGATTATTGCCAGTCCCCGTTTATTTACCGCACACCAGCAGACTGCCAGTATTAAACAAGGCACGGAAATTCCGTATCAGGTCTCTAGTGGTGCCAGTGGATCGACGTCTATCGAATTTAAAGAAGCGGTACTTGGAATGGAAGTCACGCCGGATATTCTGCGTGCCGAACGGATTACGTTAAACCTGAAAATCAGTCAAAACATGCCGGGGCAGACAATTAAGCAGGGTGACAATGGTGAAGCGTTAGCGATCGATAAACAGGAAATTCAAACTCAGGTTACGGTCGCTGATGGCGAAACCATCGTACTCGGTGGCATTTTCCAACAGCAAAAAAAGAACAGCGACAGGCAGGTGCCAATATTAGGCGAGGTTCCCGTATTCGGTCATCTGTTTAGAAACCATACTCAGCAGCATACGCGGCGAGAATTGGTCATTTTCATTACGCCGACGCTGATATCCGCATCGTCGTCCTGAATAAACGTAGGTTCGTGCTGGTGTCACACGGTGGTTTTTTTGAATTAGGAGCAATATTTTGTCACGTTCGATGCTTATGCGTTTGACGCTGCGGCGGATTTAGCTTACAAGGGTTAGCGAATTGAGCACTGGAGTGTTGTTCCACCGAAAATGTCGAGAAAACATACTACATTGGCCCTCTGTGGTCGGTGTGACATTTTATTCGGTTGCCAAACTACCCTGAGTCTTGAGATAATTTTTTGTCTGATTCTCGCACTATCGCTCATGAGGTTTCAGTTTAGGTCCCGCCGCTGGGTTGATTGGCGGGGCGGGTTATCATTAACGAATTGTCTTAGTAATACCAAAAAACATGGCAGAGAAACGCAATATCTTTCTGGTTGGGCCTATGGGTGCCGGCAAAAGCACTATTGGCCGTCAGTTAGCTCAGCAACTCAATATGGAGTTTTTCGACTCCGATCAAGAAATTGAGCGCCGCACTGGGGCTGATGTGGGCTGGGTATTCGATGTGGAAGGCGAAGAAGGCTTCCGCGATCGTGAAGAGAAAGTCATTAATGAATTGACGGAAAAGCAAGGCATCGTGCTGGCGACAGGCGGTGGTTCAGTCAAATCACGCGAGACGCGCAATCGTCTTTCCGCGCGCGGCGTTGTCGTTTATTTGGAAACGACAATCGAGAAACAACTGGCTCGCACGCAGCGTGACAAGAAGCGTCCGTTACTTCAGGTTGAAACCCCTCCACGTGAAGTATTGGAAGCGTTGGCGAAAGAGCGGAACCCGCTTTATGAAGAAATCGCTGATGTGACCATTCGGACTGACGAGCAAAGTGCCAAGGTTGTTGCTAACCAGATTATCAATATGCTGGAAAGTAACTAAGCGCATACCTTATCCGCGTTGAGCGGATCCTGAACGGGTTGTTTAGCGAGCATGGAAAGAATTACCGTAACACTCGGGGAACGTAGTTATCCCATTACGATAGCCGCCGGATTATTTGATGATTCGGCTTCTTTTATGCCGTTGAAAGCGGGGGAGCAGGCCATGCTGGTGACGAACCAGACGTTGGCTCCTCTGTATCTTGACCGTGTTCGTGGCGTGTTGGAAAACAATGGTGTTCATGTCGATCAGGTCATTTTACCTGATGGTGAGCAGTATAAATCGCTGGCCGTTTTGGATCAGGTTTTTACCGCACTGCTAGCGAAGCCGCATGGTCGTGATACGACGATTGTCGCCTTGGGTGGTGGTGTCATCGGCGATTTAGCCGGTTTTGCCGCAGCCAGTTATCAGCGTGGTGTCCGATTCATTCAGGTGCCGACAACGCTGTTATCGCAGGTTGATTCTTCCGTTGGTGGTAAAACCGCCGTCAATCACCCGTTGGGTAAAAACATGATCGGGGCGTTCTATCAGCCCGTATCGGTTGTGATCGATCTGGACTGCTTGAAGTCTCTACCTGCACGGGAGTTGTCATCCGGGCTGGCAGAAGTCATCAAGTACGGCATTATTCTGGATCGCGAATTCTTTGTTTGGCTCGAAGAAAACATTGAAGCAGTGCGTGATCTACAGCATGACGCACTGGCTTACTGCATTCGGCGCTGCTGTGAAATCAAAGCGGCAGTGGTCGCAGCAGATGAACGTGAAAGCGGCATGCGTGCGTTGCTCAATTTGGGCCATACTTATGGGCATGCCATTGAAGCGGAAATGGGCTACGGTAACTGGCTTCACGGCGAAGCCGTTGCGGCAGGTATGGTGATGGCTGCGCATACGGCTCGTCGCCTCGGACAGTTTTCCGCTGTGGACGTCGAACGCGTCACGTCTCTTCTGATTCGTGCAGGTCTGCCAGTAAACGGCCCGACGCAAATGACGCCTGAATCCTATCTTCCTCACATGATGCGTGACAAGAAAGTGCTGGCGGGTGAGCTACGTCTGGTGCTGCCAACGGCAATTGGTCAATCGGAAGTCCGTGGCGGCGTAGCGCATGACATGGTGTTGGCCTCAATAGCAGATTGCCTTGCCTGATGCGTAATGCTATCGGGTGATGAAAGACGACCCGTTATGCAAATAAGTATTAACGACAGAAAAGCCCTGATGGGTTATGGTTAATAAAATACAATGCGTTACGATTCAATGATTCGCTTTGTCGAGTACGCGGCGAATCCACGTTTTTTAGTGGGGAGATGTTAAATGGATGAGTTCAAGCCGGAAGATGAGCTGAAGC
>NZ_JSXC01000014.1 GCF_000803215.1 Pectobacterium fontis | reverse complement strand
GTGGCTATTTGGCGCTAATTACGTCGCTACGCGATACCTTCGGCGTTCGTGACTGCTATTCGGGCCGCCAGTGACGCGCTCCAGACGCGGCACTGCCTTTCGCGGCGTCCATGCCGCTCACCCGGCAGTCACGCCCACCTCAGCGCAATTTTTTACGCCAGAGAAACCCAAAACAGCGGAATATTGAGAGACAGAAGATTTTATCATCGACAGAATTAGCGCCCGCTAAGGGCGCTAATTAGTAGGAGTTTTGCTATTTAGATTCAGCGGCTTACTACGCGCTGATTCGCAGACCATCGGCGTTGAACACCAGACAGTTAGTAGGCGAAAAGAACACCTCAATGTGCTCATAGGGTTTAAAGGCGCTGTCACCCGCCAGCAGTAGTTTGAAGTTATCAATGCCGCAACATTGGCCGAACAAATAAGTACTGTTACCTAAACGCTCAACCACTTCACAGCCGAATGACAGGCGAATCCCCTCACCTTCCGGCGAAACATGTTCCGGCCGCAGCCCCAGCGTAACCATGCTGCCAACGAGCAGTTCGCCAGTACGGATTGGCAGCTCAAGCTGTAGCTGTTCGGCAATATTCACCGTCAGGCTCTCCGGCGTCCAATCGATCACCTGTGCAGGCAGGAAGTTCATCTTTGGCGAACCGATAAAACCCGCCACAAACTGGTTAACCGGATGATAATACAGTTCCATCGGCGATCCGACCTGCTCGACTTTCCCGTAATTCATCACCACGATTTTATCGGCCAGCGTCATCGCTTCGACCTGATCGTGCGTCACGTAGATCATCGTCGTTTTCAATTCCTGATGCAGCTTGGCAATGTGCAGTCGCATATCCACACGCAGTTCTGCGTCCAGATTCGACAGCGGCTCATCAAACAGGAACACTTTCGGGTTACGCACGATGGCACGCCCTATCGCCACGCGCTGACGCTGACCGCCGGACAGCTCTTTCGGCTTACGCTCCAGCAGATGAGACAGTTGCAGCGTTTTCGCCACCATCTCAATCTGGTGCTTAATCTGATCTTTCGGCACACCGTTCACGCGCAGGCCGTAACCCATATTCTCAGCAACGGTCATATGCGGATACAGCGCATAAGATTGAAATACCATAGCAACGCCACGCTGAGCGGGAGCAACGTCATTCACCACCGCATTATCAATCATGATGTCACCACCAGTGACCTCTTCCAGCCCGGCGATCATTCTCAGCAGCGTCGACTTACCACAGCCAGATGGCCCGACAAAAACGGCGAACTCTCCATCTGCAATCGTCAGATTCACATCGTGAAGCGTGATCGTCTTGCCAAAATGCTTACTCACTTTATCCAGTTGGATAGACGCCATAACAGTAACCTCTTGATAATTTTACTTTTCAGAATATAAGCGCTGAGTCGTGATGGCCTGAAATGCGTCGACTCAAAATGACTCGGCAGCCCTTTCAAACGTATTAGCCTCTGGTCAGGCTTACCTGCACGCGGGTCATAATTCCAATATAACAGCATGGTGTAACCGTTTGCACAAACAGGGGGTTACTTTTGTGCATGAGATCACAGCCTTTACATGTTTCGCTGGCAGACGTGGCGCACTCTGCTTAATGTAATCGCAACGGGTGTAACCGTTACCCTACATTGTGGAAACCGCGCAATAAAGCGCCAACCGCCACACAGAGACGATGACCAAACAACGTGTACCGTTAAATGCCCTCATATCCTGTTTTGTACTGCCGTGCGATGTAACGTTACACCAACAGCACACAGGAACAGCAAAACGGTGAAAGTGGAAAGTACGCGACGATTTCCAACCATGATGGGCCCATCAGGGCTTTGAGGACGAATGATGAAAATGAAAACACTGACCACCGTCATTATGGTTTCACTGGGCATTACCGGTGTGCTCAGCAAATCAGCGCTGGCAGCCGACAAAGAACTACTGGTATGGGAAGATATCAAGAAATCCGACGGCATTGCCGATGCCATTAAAGCCTTTGAGAAACAGAATAATGTCAAAATCAACGTGCTGGAAACGCCTTACGCTCAGCAAATTGAGAAACTTCGTCTTGATGGCCCCGCAGGCATCGGCCCCGATGTGATTGTCATGCCGCACGATCAGGTGGGTACGGCCGTGGTACAAGGATTGATTAGCGAACTGAAGCTGGATAACACGTTCCTGTCGAGTTTTACCAAGCCGTCGCTGGACGCACAGACTTACAACGGTAAGCTATACGGCGTGCCGAAAGCCGTGGAAACCACCGTGCTGGTCTACAACAAAGATCTGATGCCACAACCGCCGGAAAAATTCGACGATTTGTTCGCGTTCTCCAAACAGCAGCGCGCGGAAGGCCGTTACGGCCTGCTGGCCAAGTTTGATGAAATTTATTACGCCTATGGCGTGATTGCTGGGATGGGCGGTTACATTTTCGGGCAGAACAGCAACGGTTCGCCGAATGTCAAAGACGTTGGTCTGGATAAAAAAGCCACCATCGATGCCGTCAACTACCTTAAAAAATTCTACGCTGAAGGCCTGTTCCCACCTGGCATCGTCGGTGAAACCGGCGCTAACGCGATCGATTCTCTGTTTACTGAGAAAAAAGCCGCCGCCGTGATTACCGGTCCGTGGGCGTTCCAACCCTACAAAAATGCGGGCGTCAACTATGGCGTGGCTCCGCTGCCGCTGCTGCCAAATGGTGAGCACCCACGTTCGCTGCTGGGTGTAAAGGGCTACAGTATTTCTACCTATTCTAAAAACAAAGCGTTAGCACAAAAATTCATTGAGTTCATCAATCAGCCGGAATACGCCAAAGTTCGCTTCCAGTTGACGGGTGAAATCCCGCCAATCACTGCGCTGGCTGACGATCCGCTGATTAAAGACGATGAAAAATCCCGTGCTGTCGCGATCCAGTCCGGTTATGCCGTCCCGATGCCGAGCGTACCGGAAATGCAGGAAGTCTGGACGCCAGCTAACAGCGCGCTGCAACTGAGCGTGACGGGCAAACAGGACACCAAAGCGGCGCTGGAATCCGCTGTGAAAGTCATAAAAATGCAGATCGAAGCTAACCACAGTAACCAGTAAACCACCGCACCACCGTGGGTCATGGGGCCCCTCGTTTATCCCTGAACACTTTCGGGATGTGGGGGACCCATGTTTTTAAGAAAATGGAGGTAGATGTGACCGTCAACGCCAGCGGCCTTACGCCACAAGAGAGAGGACGTCGCCACGCCAGAACGGCGCTATTGCTGGCGCTCGTCCCTGGATTTGGGCAGATTTATAACCGCCAGATCGTCAAAGGCGCGTTTTTCTTTATCGTCATGGTCTGCTTTATCAGCGTATTCCATGATTTCCTGCGAGACGGTACATGGGGGCTGATTACGCTGGGCACCGAACTGCCACGCGATCACTCTATTTTTCTGCTGGCGAAGGGCATCATCAGCCTGATTGTCGCCGCCTTTGGTATCGGCGTTTATTATTGCAGCCTGCGTGATGCCTATCTGTGCGGCACCCGACGCGATAAAGGCCTGCCGCTGAACAGCGTGAAGAAACAGTATCAGATGCTGCTAAGCGAGGGCTTTCCCTACCTGATGATTACGCCAGGCTTCATCTTGCTGGTGTTTGTCGTGGTATTCCCGATTATTTTCGGTTTTTCCATTGCCTTTACCAATTACGATCTCTATCACACCCCGCCTGCCAAGTTGGTCGACTGGGTTGGAATGAAGAATTTCATCAACATCTTCCGGCTCGATCTCTGGCGTTCGACGTTTTTTGACGTACTGCAATGGACGGTGATTTGGACGCTCATCGCCACCACGCTTCAGTGTGCCGTGGGCATTCTGCTGGCGATTGTGGTGAACCAAAAGGGGCTACGCTTCAAACCGTTGATCCGCACCATTCTGATCCTGCCATGGGCAGTTCCGGGCTTCGTCACCATTCTGGTGTTCGCGGGGATGTTTAACGAAACATTTGGCGTCATTAATAACGGTATTCTGGCCTCGCTGGGGATTGAGCCCAAGGCGTGGATGACCGATCCGTTCTGGACTAAGACCGCGCTGATTCTGATGCAGACCTGGCTGGGCTTCCCGTTCGTGTTTGCCATGACCACCGGCGTATTGCAGGCGATTCCAGATGATTTATACGAAGCCGCAACCATTGATGGCGCCAGCAGTTGGTACAAGCTGACCACCATCACGCTGCCGCTGGTGCTCTACTCCATTGCGCCGATCATCATCACGCAGTACACCTTCAACTTTAATAATTTCAACATTATCTATCTGTTTAACAACGGTGGACCGGCAGTGATCGGCTCCAACGCGGGCGGAACGGATATTCTGGTGTCGTGGATTTATAAGTTAACCATGTCTTCTTCCCAATATGCGATCGCCGCCAGCATCACCATTCTGCTGTCGATTTTTGTCGTGGGGATCGCGCTGTGGCAGTTCCGCGCAACCAACTCCTTCAAACAAGACAACATGGCATAGGAAAGCGCGCAGATGAAAAAACACAGCGTAAAACGCCAGAATTTTATCAAACTCGGCCTGACCTACCTGTTGCTGACGATAGTGACCGTGATCATTATTTATCCGCTGATCTGGACGGTAGGCGCATCGTTAAACCCCGGCAGCAGCCTGCTCAATACCGCGATTATCCCGGATAACTTTTCCTTTATTCACTATGAGGAGCTGTTTAACGGACAGATTGACTACGCCGCCTGGTACTGGAACTCGATGAAAATCAGCTTCCTGACCATGATTTTGACGCTCATCAGCGTCAGTTTCACCGCGTATTCCTTCTCCCGCTTCCGCTTTCGCGGTCGCCAGAACGGGCTGATGTTATTTCTACTGTTGCAGATGATCCCACAGTTTTCCGCGCTGATCGCTATCTTCGTGCTAGCGCAGATGCTGGGGCTGGTGAACAGCCATATTGCGCTGGTGCTGGTTTACGTCGGCGGCATGATTCCGATGAACACCTATCTGATGAAAGGCTATCTGGATGCGATTCCGAAAGATCTGGACGAATCCGCACGCATGGACGGCGCGGGTAACTTCCGCATTTTTATTGAAATCATTATGCCGCTATCCAAACCGATCATCGCAGTGATTGCTCTGTTCTCGTTTACCGGCCCGCTGGGTGACTTCATTCTCGCCAGCACTATTCTGCGCACGCCGGATCAATACACTCTGCCCATCGGGCTTTATAACCTGGTGGCGCAGAAAATGGGGGCCAGTTACACCACCTACGCGGCGGGTGCCGTGTTGATCGCCGTGCCGGTCGCCATTCTTTATCTGTCCTTGCAAAAGTACTTTGTTTCCGGCCTGACCTCAGGCGGAACCAAAGGATAATGACTCAACATCTGTACCCACTCCAGGAACGTAAAATGAAAATGAAAAAACGCGTACTGATGGCTGCCATGCTGGCAACCGGCCTGCTGACCGCCTCCCTGCCGCAAGCCCTACATGCCGCAGAGAATGTGACAATCAATAAATTGACCAACGTCCCTGCCGATTTCATTAAAGGCGCGGATATCTCCATGCTAAACGAGGTGGAAAAGCACGGCGGCAAATTTTATGACGAGCACGGCAAACAGAAAGATGCCATGTTGATTCTGAAAGAGAACGGAATTAACTATATTCGTCTGCGCATCTGGAACGATCCGAAAGATGCGGCAGGCAGCGGCTACGGCGGCGGTAACAACGATTTGGCGACCACGCTGGCACTGGCTAAACGTGCCAAAGCCAACGGAATGAAAGTGCTGTTGGATTTCCACTACAGCGATTTCTGGACCGATCCTGCTCACCAAAACAAGCCCAAAGCCTGGTCTGGTTTAAATGTGGCACAGCTCACCACCGCCGTACATGACTACACCAAAGCGACCATTAGCGAATTCCAGAGAGCGGGCGTCATGCCGGATATGGTGCAAATCGGTAATGAACTGAACGGCGGGATGCTGTGGCCGGAAGGGAAAAGCTGGGGTCAGGGCGGTGGCGAATTTGATCGTCTTGCGGGATTGCTGAAAGCCGGTATTCAGGGCGTGAAGGACGTACCAGGTTCGAACAACGTCAAGATCATGCTGCATCTGGCGGAAGGCACCAAAAATGACACCTTCATCTGGTGGTTCGATGAAATCGTCAAACGCAATGTGCCGTTCGATGTGATCGGTGCCTCGTTTTACACCTACTGGAATGGCCCTATCAGCGCATTGCAGTACAACATGAACGACGTCACCAAACGCTACAATAAAGACATCATCGTCGTTGAGGCGGCCTATGCCTACACGCTGGAAAACTGCGATAACGCAGAAAACAGCTTCCAGCAAAAAGAGCTGGAGGCGGGCGGCTATCCGGCTTCCGTACAGGGTCAGGCGAATTACCTGCACGATCTGATGCAAAGCGTGATCAACGTACCCAATCAGCGTGGCAAAGGCGTCTTCTATTGGGAACCCGTCTGGCTGCCTACCCCCGGCGCAACCTGGGCCACGAAAGCGGGCATGAAATACAACAACGACGACTGGAAAGAAGGCAACGCGCGAGAAAACCAGGCGCTGTTCGACTGCAAAGGCAACGTACTGCCTTCCATCAAAGCGTTTAAACCGTAATCCGTATTCAGCGCGTGACAACCCGTTTAACTGAACAAGAGCGGCGATAATGGGATAGAAGAGTAAAGCGTTTGCGCCAGGGATGGCGCAACCCGAGCGTACAGGGATGTATTCACAGCGTCTTTACGATCTACCCATCATCGCCGCGTAAGCACATTGCCAGCTATCTCGAACACGCAAACCGTATTCCGCGCGTGACAACCCGTTTAGGAGAGAACGATGTTCAAATTCCCCCCGTTAAGCAGCAAGGTGCCAGTTCTGCTGCACGGTGCTGACTATAACCCTGACCAATGGCTGGACAATCCAGAGGTACTGGAAAAAGACATTGAGATGATGAAACAAACTCAGTGTAACGTGATGTCCGTAGGCATTTTCAGTTGGTCCGGGCTGGAGCCGGAAGAAGGCCGCTACGAATTTGGCTGGCTGGATCGCATCCTCGATACGCTGTATGCCAACGGTATCTTCGTCTTTCTGGCCACGCCCAGCGGGGCGCGTCCGGCGTGGCTATCACAGAAATACCCGGACGTGCTGCGCGTGGGTAGCAACCGCGTGCGGGCGCTGCACGGCGGTCGCCATAACCACTGCCTGAGCTCGCCGAACTACCGCGAAAAAGTTAAACAAATCAATACCAAACTGGCAAAACGCTACGCAAACCATCCGGCGGTGATTGGCTGGCATATTTCCAACGAATACAGCGGCGAGTGCCACTGCGATACCTGTCGTAGCACCTTCCAGAGCTGGCTGAAAGCACGCTACGGCACGATAGAGGCGCTGAATAAGGCCTGGTGGAGCACCTTCTGGAGCCACACCTACACCGACTGGTCGCAGTTGGAGCCTCCCTCTCCCCTTGGAGAAATGTCCATTCATGGCCTGAATCTGGACTGGAAACGCTTTAATACGTCACAGGTCAGCGATTTCTGTGCCGCAGAAATTGCGCCACTCAAAGCTGAAAACCCGTCTCTGCCCACTACGACGAACTTCATGGAATACTTCTATGACTACGACTACTGGCAGTTGGCGAAAGTGATCGATTTTATCTCCTGGGATAGCTACCCGCTGTGGCATAACGCGGAAGATGACTGCACGCTGGGTGCCTACACCGCGATGTATCACGATCTGATGCGAACGCTGAAAGGTGGGAAGCCTTTCTACCTGATGGAATCCACACCAAGCCTGACCAACTGGCAACCGATCAGCAAGCTGAAAAAGCCGGGCATGCACATCCTCTCGTCACTTCAGGCCGTCGCGCATGGGTCAGACTCCGTGCAGTATTTCCAGTGGCGTAAGAGCCGTGGTTCCGTCGAGAAATTCCACGGTGCGGTGGTCGATCATGTCGGACATATTGATACCCGCGTCGGGCGTGAAGTACAGGAATTGGGTGACATACTCCACAAGCTCGCCCCCGTGACCGGTAGCCGGGTAGACGCCAAGGTCGCCATTATCTTCGATTGGGAAAGCCGCTGGGCGATGGATAACGCCCAAGGGCCGCGCAACGCGGGGCTGTTCTACGAGAAAACCGTCACCGAACATTATCGTACCTTCTGGGAACAAGGGGTGGCGGTCGATATCATCAACGCCGATGTCGATCTCAGCGGTTATCAGCTCGTGATTGCACCGATGCTCTATATGGTTCGCGAGGGCTTTGCCGAACGCGTCGATGCCTTCGTCAAACACGGCGGCCGTTTCGTCACTACCTACTGGTCTGGCGTCGTTAACGAAACCGATCTGTGCCATCTGAACGGCTTCCCCGGCCCGCTGCGTCCAATCATGGGCATCTGGGCGGAGGAGATCGACGGGCTGTACGATCATGAAAGCAACAGCATCAGCGGTCTGGACGGTAATGAGCATCGTCTGACCGGCCCGTATCAGGTCACGCACCTGTGTGAACTGATTCATCTGGAAGGCGCACGAGCGCTGGCGACCTATGACAGCGATTTCTATGCCGGACGCCCGGCCGTTACGGTCAATGATTACGGCAAGGGCCAGGCCTATTACATCGCATCACGCAACGACCTTACCTTCCAGCGGGATTTCTTCACCACGATGATACAGGCGCTGAATTTATCGCGTGCGCTGCTAACCGATCTGCCTTATGGCATTGTCGCCCACCGCCGCAATGATGGGGAAAGCGAGTTTATCTTCGTGCAGAATTACACGGCAACACCACAGCAGGTTACGCTGCCTGTCGCCTACGAAGAAATGACGACTGGCAGGATGCTGTCAGGATCGATCACGCTGTCAGGCTACAGTTGCCGGATCCTACGCCGTGCGCTGCCGTAACGGCTGATGGTTGTCGGGCGAACACGGAGTGGAGCGCGCCAACGGAAACGCATCACCGTGTTTCGCCTAACAGTAATCCTACATGAACGGCATTATCATACGCATGCTGATCAACAAATGAAGAGGTGACTACGATGGGCAAGATTCACAATTTTCGGAAATTGTTCGCGTCAATGCTGGGTAAGCAAATTACCGAGATTGAAATCGCTTCACCGCTAGACAAAGAGAATTTACAGCAGTTGGTGAACGCCTTTGGCGGCAAAGAGAATATCGTCAGTCTGGATGCCTGCATCACCCGCCTGCGGGTCGAGGTACACAGCCTGCGATTAGTCAACAGCGACAATCTGCAAAAACTGGGCGCGATTGGGGTGATCATCGTCGGTCATCAGGTGCAGGCCATTTTCGGTACGCAGTCAGATAATCTGCGCCGCGAACTGGCCGCCTGGTTCGAGGATGATGGCGCAGAAGCACATTAACGATTTTACGACTATCAAGGGGCTTTGCCGTTATCTGGCATAAAAATCATGCTGAGGCGGCGGGCTCATATTGCGATCCGCGACTGACATCAACACTCTCCCGTTTAAATCATGTAAAAACACCATGCAAAATACCGCCAAGCTGGCACTCAGCGTATCGCGGTATCGTTTTTGGCGTGAGATAAGAATAATGAATGAACAGAAAAACGCGAATAACGAGACATGGCATTTAGTTTCGATAAAATCCCAAGGTATAATTGTTTTTTTGCGTTCTTCATCTCATTTTTAGCGCACGCGTTACATAAAATGACGTGGAAAATCTGGCCTGCCTCATATTTGGAGCACACATGTCCTTGTCCCATATCGCGCAATTTATTCTGGCGCTGGTTGTTGTTGCAGCGCTGGCGCTGCTTGTCTGCCGCGATCGTAAAAGCATTCGTATTCGTTTTATTATTCAGTTACTCGTCATCGAAATTCTGCTTGCTTACTTCTTCCTGTACTCAAACATTGGGTTAGGTGTCGTCAAAGGGTTCGCCGCAGTCTTTGACAAATTACTCGGATTCGCAGGCCAAGGGACGGACTTCGTATTCGGTGACATGGTGAACAGTGAGAAGAACCTGATTTCTTTCTTCTTCAAAGTGCTATGCCCTATCGTCTTCATTTCCGCGCTGATCGGTATCCTGCAACACATTAAAGTGCTGCCGATCATCATCCGCGCCATTGGTACGCTCCTGTCCAAAGTAAACGGCATGGGCAAACTGGAATCCTTTAACGCGGTCAGTTCATTGATTCTCGGTCAGTCCGAAAACTTCATTGCCTATAAAGACATTCTGGGCAAGATGTCCGAAAAACGCATGTACACCATGTCAGCGACGGCTATGTCCACCGTCTCGATGTCCATCGTCGGGGCGTATATGTCGATGCTGGATGCCAAATTCGTCGTTGCCGCGCTGATTCTGAACATGTTCAGTACCTTCATTGTGCTGTCGCTGATTAACCCCTACAAAGTCGGTGAAGAGCAAGAATTGCAGTTGGGTACTCTGCATGAAAATCAGAGCTTCTTTGAAATGCTGGGCGAATACATTCTGGCAGGTTTCAAAGTCGCCGTTATCGTGGCGGCCATGTTGATCGGTTTCATCGCACTGATTGCCGCGGTCAACGCGATTTTCAGCGCCATTTTTGGTATCAGTTTCCAGGAAGTGCTCGGTTACGCGTTCTATCCGTTCGCCTGGATCATGGGTATCCCTGCTCATGAAGCGCTTCAGGTGGGCAGCATCATGGCGACCAAACTGGTTTCCAACGAATTTGTCGCGATGCTGGAACTGCAAAAAGTGGCCGGTGAACTGTCTCCACGCAGCGTAGGCATCCTGTCTGTGTTCCTGGTGTCCTTCGCCAACTTCTCGTCCATCGGCATTATTGCGGGCGCAATTAAAGGCCTGAACGAGCAACAGGGCAACGTGGTTTCCCGTTTCGGTCTGAAACTGGTTTACGGTTCCACGCTGGTGAGCATCCTTTCCGCCGCTATCGCCGGTCTGGTGCTGTAACTCTTTATCGCGTTATAAAATTTTTATCTCTATCCGGCAGCCTCGCGCTGCCGGAATTTTTTCCTACAAACCCTGACACATCTTCCATATTTCCTTCATTTTTGTCCGGCATCCCTTGTTTAAACTAGTAAAATTAGGCCATTGATTTCATCACGCGCTGAGTATGACAGCCAACGCACATGCCGCGTGAAGTATGACGGATAGATCGTACTTCCCGCGCAACCTGGAGAATAATCCATCACTATGAATGCCAAACGTATCCGAGGCCTGCTGATATTTGCCGCCGTTATCGCTATTGCTGTACTGGTCTGGCGCCATTTTACCCAGACGCCGCCGGCCACCTCCGGCACCAGTGAACAGCGCACCGCCCGTACATCACATTCGGGAAACAGCGGCAGCGGTGGTGGACGCCGTGGTGCCATGCGCACATTGGCACCCGTACAGGCTGCGCTGACGCAATCCGCTTCCGTACCCTACTATCTATCTGGTTTAGGCACCGTCACGGCGGCCAATACCGTGACGCTGCGCAGTCGGGTGAATGGGCAGTTGATGGCGCTGCACTTTCAGGAAGGACAGCAGGTTAAGGCTGGCGATCTGCTGGCGGAAATCGACCCTCGCCCTTTTCAGGTTGAACTGACGCAGGCACAGGGGCAATTGGCAAAAGATCGTGCCGTGCTGGCGAATGCTCAACAGGATTTGGCACGCTATCAGCAACTGGTGAAAACCAATCTGATCTCCCGTCAGGAACTGGATACGCAGACCGCCGCGGTTCGTCAGGCGGAAGGCACGCTGAAAGCCGATGAAGGTGCCGTCGCCAGCGCCCAACTCCAGTTGGATTACAGCAAGATCACCGCACCTATCAGCGGTCGGATCGGCTTAAAGCAGGTCGATGTCGGGAATTACATCACCAGTGGCGATACCAATGGCATCGTCGTGATTACGCAGACCTACCCGATTGATGTGGTCTTTACCGTACCAGAAGCAGAAATTTCCACGATCCTGAGCGCACAAAAATCCGGTCAACCACCTGTCGTCGAGGCCTGGGATCGCGCCAACCAGAAGAAACTTTCGCAGGGCACCTTGCTGAGTATGGATAACCAGATCGACACCACGACAGGCACAATCAAGCTCAAGGCGCGTTTTGACAACCTGGACGATGCCCTGTTTCCGAACCAGTTCGTGAATATCCGCATGAAGGTCGATACGCTACAAAACGCCGTCGTCGCGCCTTCCGCCGCTGTACAAATGGGGAATGAAGGCCGTTTTGTCTGGATCCTGAATGATAAGAACGAAGTCAGTAAACGTCAGGTCACGACCAGTATTCAGTATGGTCAGTGGGTGGTGGTGACGGCAGGGCTGGATGCGGATGTGAGAGTGGTGACTGACGGTATCGACCGTTTAACCGAAGGCGCTCAAGTGGAAGTCGTGTCTTCAACGCTGATTGAGAAAACGCCGATCACCCACGGGGAGAAATCCTGATGCAGGAGAGCGTTCCAGCCAGCGGCGGCGGGCCGTCGCGCCTGTTTATTCTGCGTCCGGTCGCGACCACGCTGCTGATGATCGCGATTTTGCTGGCCGGTATTATCGGCTATCGGGCGCTGCCGGTTTCCGCACTGCCGGAAGTCGATTACCCAACGATTCAGGTCATTACCCTGTATCCCGGTGCCAGTCCCGATGTGGTGACCTCGGCGATTACCGCGCCGCTGGAGCGGCAGTTCGGGCAGATGTCTGGGCTAAAACAGATGTCGACGCAAAGCGCGGGCGGCGCCTCCGTCATCACGCTTCAATTCCAGCTTGAGCTATCGCTGGACGTCGCCGAGCAGGACGTGCAGGCCGCCATCAATGCAGCAAGCAATCTGCTGCCAAACGATCTGCCCTACCCGCCGACCTATAGCAAAGTGAATCCGGCAGACCCGCCAATTATGACACTGGCCGTCACCTCCAGCGCCATGTCGATGACGCAGGTACAGGATATCGTGGACAACCGCATCGCGCAGAAAATCTCACAGGTGGCGGGCGTCGGGCTGGTGTCGTTAGCGGGTGGCCAGCGTCCGGCGGTGCGGGTGAGGCTGAATGCGCCCGCGCTGGCGGCCTATGGCTTGACCAGCGAAACGATCCGTACCGCGATTACCGCCGCCAACGTGAATTCCGCCAAAGGAAGTCTGGATGGCCCGACGCGCTCGGTCACGCTCTCCGCCAACGATCAGATGAAATCCGTTGATGATTACCGCAAGCTGATTGTCGCCTGGAAGAATGGCGCACCGGTGCGGCTTCAGGATGTCGCCACCATTGAACAGGCCGCCGAGAATATTCATCTCGGTGCCTGGGCGAACCGGCAGCAGGCGATCATTATCAACGTTCAGCGTCAGCCGGGTGCTAACGTCATCACCACAACGGATAGCATTAGCAAGATGCTGCCTGCGTTAAAAGCCAGCCTGCCGAATGCTGTCGACGTCACCACGCTGACCGACCGCACCACCAGCATTCGCGCCTCGGTGAAAGACGTCCAGTTTGAGCTATTGCTGGCTATCGCGCTGGTCGTCATGGTGATTTACCTGTTCTTGCGTAACGCCGTCGCCACACTGATCCCGAGCATCGCCGTGCCGCTGTCGCTGATCGGCACCTTTGCCGCCATGTATTTCCTCGGTTTTTCCATCAATAACCTGACGCTGATGGCACTCACTATCGCCACCGGTTTCGTGGTGGATGATGCCATTGTGGTGATCGAGAACATCGCCCGCTATATAGAAAAAGGGGAAAAACCGCTTCACGCGGCGCTGAAAGGCGCGGGAGAAATTGGCTTCACCATTATTTCCCTCACCTTCTCCCTCATCGCCGTGCTGATCCCGCTGCTGTTTATGGGCGATATCGTCGGACGGCTGTTCCGCGAGTTTGCCGTGACGCTGGCGGTATCTATCCTGATTTCCGCCGTCGTGTCGCTCACGCTCACCCCGATGATGTGCGCCCGGATGCTAAGCCACCAGGCGTTGCGCAAACAGAATCGTTTTACCCGCGCCAGCGAACGTTTCTTCACACGCCTGATTGATGCCTACGGCGTTTGGTTGCGCAAGGTGCTGAACCATCCGTGGCTGACGCTCAGCGTCGCACTCGGTACGCTGCTGCTGACCATCCTACTCTACATCTGGATCCCGAAAGGGTTCTTCCCGATACAGGATAACGGCATCATTCAGGGCACCGTGCAGGCTCCGCAGACGGTCTCGTTCAGCAATATGGCCGATCGCCAACAGCGCGTCGCCTCGATTATCATGAAAGATCCGGCGGTGGAAAGCGTCTCCTCCTTCATCGGCGTTGACGGCACCAACGCCGCACTAAACAGTGGCCGACTGCAAATCAACCTGAAACCGCTTAGTGAACGCAGCGAGCGCATTCCCGAGATCATCCATCGACTTCAGCAACAAACCGCACAGATCCCCGGCATCCAACTCTATCTGCAACCGGTGCAGGATCTCACTATCGACACCCAAATTAGCCGTACCCAATACCAGTTTACGTTGCAGGCGATGTCACTGGACGAGCTAAGCGAGTGGGTGCCGACGTTGATGACCGAATTGAAAAAGCTGCCACAGCTAGAGGATGTCAGCAGCGACTGGCAGGATGGCGCCGCCGTCGCCTACGTCAATGTGAATCGCGACAGCGCCAGCCGTCTGGGTATCACGATGTCGCAGGTTGATAGCGCGCTGTACAACGCTTTTGGTCAGCGGTTGGTTTCCACTATTTATACGCAGGCCAGCCAGTACCGCGTGGTGCTGGAGCACGATACGAGCAACAACACGGGTCTGGACGCGCTGAACGACGTGCGCCTCATCAGCAGCGACGGCGGGACGATCCCGCTCAGCAGCATTGCCACCATTGAAGAGCGTCAGGGGCCGCTGGCGATCAACCATATCGACCAGTTCCCATCGACAACCATCTCCTTCAACGTCGCTAAAGGCTATGCGCTGGGTGAAGCGGTTGAGGCCATCACGCAGGCCGAGCAGCAGATGAATCTGCCAGCGGATATCACTACCCGTTTTCAGGGCAGCACGCTGGCGTTCCAGTCGGCACTGAGCAGTACCGTGTGGCTGATCGTCGCGGCGATTGTCGCCATGTACATTGTGCTTGGCGTGCTGTACGAGAGCTTTATTCACCCCATCACCATCTTGTCTACGCTACCTACCGCCGGGGTCGGCGCGCTACTGGCGCTGATGATGGCGGGGAATGAACTGGATGTGATTGCCATTATCGGGATCATTTTGCTCATTGGGATCGTCAAGAAGAACGCCATCATGATGATCGACTTCGCGCTGGCGGCGGAGCGAGAGCAGGGGATGAAACCGTATGACGCGATTTATCAGGCGTGTCTGCTGCGTTTCCGACCGATTCTGATGACCACCATGGCGGCACTGCTGAGTGCGCTACCGCTGATGCTGAGTACCGGCGTCGGCGCGGAACTGCGTCAGCCGCTGGGGATCTGTATGGTAGGCGGCCTGATCATGAGCCAGGTTCTGACGCTATTTACCACACCGGTGATTTACCTGCTATTTGACCGTTTGGCGACGCGTTTCCGCCCTACGCCACGTCAAGAGGAAGAAACCGAGTGAAGTTCTTCGCCCTGTTCATCCACCGCCCCGTCGCCACTCTGCTGCTGACGCTGGCCATCGCCCTGTGCGGCGTTTTAGGGTTCCGCCTGTTGCCCGTATCACCGCTGCCGCAGGTAGATTTCCCGGTGATTTCGGTCAGCGCGTCGCTGCCCGGCGCGTCACCGGAAACCATGGCTTCCGCCGTCGCGACACCGCTGGAACGGGCGCTGGGTCGGATCGCGGGCGTCAGCGAGATGACCTCCACCAGTTCGCTCGGCAGTACGCGCGTCATTCTGGTGTTTAACCTCAACAGGGATATCAACGGCGCGGCGCGGGATGTACAGGCGGCGATCAACGCGGCGCAGAACCTGCTACCCTCCGGTATGTCCAGCCGCCCGACTTATCGCAAAGTTAATCCGTCCGATGCCCCCGTCATGATTTTGACATTGACCTCAGACACCCACAGTCAGGGGCAATTGTACGACTTCGCGTCTACCCAGCTCGCGCAGAAAATTTCGCAGATGGAAGGCGTCGGCGATGTGTCCATCGGCGGGAGTTCACTGCCTGCCGTGCGCGTCGCGCTGAATCCGGTGGCGCTGTTTAATCAGGGTATTTCCCTTGATGAAGTACGGCAGGCCATAGCACAGGCGAACGTGCGCCAGCCGCTGGGGAATGTGGAAAACAACCAGAAAAGTTGGCAGATACAAACTAATGATGAGCTAAAAACTGCCGCAGCCTACGCGCCGCTGATTATCCACCATAGCAACGGGGCCGCCGCCCGTCTGAGTGATGTCGCGACGGTGGAAGATTCGGTGCAGAACTCACGTAATGCCGGGATGGCGAACGCGAAACCAGCGATTCTGGTCATGATTCGCCGGGCGCCAGATGCCAACATTATTACCACCGTGGACAACATCCGCGCCGCGATGCCAGCGCTACGCGCCAGTCTGCCGGCCGAAATCCAGTTAAATATCGCTCAGGATCGTTCGCCCACCATTCGCGCCTCGCTGGCAGAAGTGGAGCAATCACTGGTGATCGCCGTCGCGCTGGTGATTCTGGTCGTTTTCCTGTTCCTGCGTTCCGGGCGCGCCACCGCCATTCCGGCGCTGGCCGTCCCCGTGTCGCTGATCGGTACTTTCGCCGCGATGTACCTGTGCGGCTTTAGCCTGAATAACCTCTCGCTGATGGCACTCACCATTGCCACAGGCTTCGTGGTGGATGACGCCATCGTGGTGCTGGAGAATATTTCCCGCCACATCGAAGCGGGGATGAAGCCGCTACAGGCGTCGCTTCAGGGCGTGCGGGAAGTGGGGTTCACCGTCTTATCGATGAGCCTGTCGCTGGTAGCGGTGTTCATCCCGCTCCTGCTGATGGACGGTTTGCCGGGGCGACTATTCCGCGAATTCGCCGTCACACTGTCGGTGGCGATCGTGATTTCGCTGCTGATTTCACTCACGCTCACCCCAATGCTGTGCGCACGGTTACTGCGCGCCGTGCCTAAACGCAACCAGCCGCGTACCCGTGGCTTTAACCGTCTGCTATTCGCGATGCAGCAAAGTTATGGACGCTCGCTGAAGTGGGTGCTCAACCATGCGCGTTGGGTGTTGCTGCTTCTGCTAGGGACCATCGCGCTCAATGTCTGGCTGTACATCAGCATTCCGAAGACCTTTTTCCCAGAGCAGGATACGGGTCGGCTGATGGGCTTTATTCAGGCTGACCAGAGTATTTCGTTTCAGGCCATGACGATGAAACTCCAGAATTTTATGACGATCGTACGCAGCGATCCGGCAGTGGATAACGTTAACGGCTTTACCGGCGGCTCACGCACCAATAGCGGATCGATGTTTATCTCACTTAAGCCGCTATCCGAGCGCGATGTTTCCGCCCAGCAGGTGATCAGCCGCCTGCGCACCAAGCTGGCAAAAGAACCCGGTGCTAATCTGTTCCTCATGCCAGTGCAGGATATCCGTATCGGCGGGCGGGAAGCGAACGCGGGGTATCAGTACACGCTGCTGTCTGATGATTTGAGCGCGTTGCGCACCTGGGAACCCAAGATCCGTGCCGCATTCAGCACCCTGCCGGAACTGGCCGATGTGAACTCCGATCAGCAGGATAAAGGCGCTGAAATGGCGCTAACCTACGATCGTGACGCCATGGCGCAGTTGGGGATCAACGTCTCAGCCGTCAATGCGCTGCTCAATAATGCTTTCGGACAGCGTCAGATTTCGACCATTTATCAGCCGCTAAATCAGTACAAGGTGGTGATGGAAGTGGATGACGCCTACACGCAGGATGTCAGTTCACTGAACAAGATGTTTGTGATCAATAGCGCAGGTAAGCCAATCCCGCTCTCGTATTTCGCCAGTTGGAAACCCATTAACGCACCGCTGTCGGTGAATCATCAGGGGTTGTCTGCCGCCTCGACGATCTCTTTTAACCTGCCGGAAGGCACGGATTTGTCCAGCGCTACAGCGGCGATAGACAGAACCATGACATCGCTAGGCGTGCCATCTACGGTACGCGGCCAGTTCTCCGGTACGGCGCAGGCGTTCCAGCAGTCGCAGTCTTCCCAACTGTTGTTGATTCTGGCTGCGATTATCACTGTATATATCGTGCTGGGCGTGCTGTATGAGAGCTATGTGCATCCGCTAACGATCCTGTCTACCCTGCCCTCGGCGGGTGTCGGCGCGCTATTAGCGCTCGAGTGGTTTGGCGCACCGTTTAGTCTGGTGGCGCTGATTGGTATCATGCTGTTGATCGGGATTGTGAAGAAGAACGCCATCATGATGGTGGATTTCGCGCTGGTGGCGCAGCGTAACGGCAATTTACGCGCACAGGACGCCATTTTTCAGGCCTGCATGCTGCGTTTCCGCCCGATTATGATGACCACGCTGGCCGCGCTGTTTGGCGCACTGCCGTTAGTGCTGACCAGCGGTGATGGCGCGGAACTGCGGCAACCACTCGGCATCACAATTGTTGGCGGGTTGGTGATGAGCCAAATCCTCACGCTGTACACCACACCCGTGGTGTATCTGTTTTTCGACAAGCTGAGGGGGATTCGGCGTAAAGCCCCGGGGAAGGATTTGTCATTGTCGTGACCGAACATGAGTAATGGTAAGACCTAATAACATGTTATTTCTGGAGAGGTTTCGTGCGCGTAATGTTCACTGTTTTTCTAGTAGCGTTCCGAACGCGCCCGACCAAGGGCGGCTCAATTGCCGTCGCCCTTGGAACCCTGGCTTGTGGCGGGAAATTATGCCGCTTTGCGGTGCCTTCGGGAAAAGCATCCTCTTTACGGACCGCCGCTGACGCGTTCCCTACGCGGCATCGGCTTGCGCGGCATCCGTGCCGCTTATCCGAGAGTCTGCATTTCCCTCAGCATAATTTACGCCAGAGAAAATGCTCAGCGCATGAAACCTCTCCGAGATAAAAATATTAGCAATATGAGGACACCACCGACGATGGCGAATATATCCAACTATCCAGAGGGTCATGGAAGATGACCCAACCAGCCTCCGTTCGCTGGCAGCTCTGGATTGTTGCCTTTGGCTTTTTTATGCAGACGCTGGATACCACCATCGTGAATACCGCGCTGCCTTCAATGGCCGCGAGTCTGAATGAAAGCCCGCTGCATATGCATTCGGTGATTGTTTCCTATGTACTGACCGTCGCGGTGATGTTACCCGCCAGCGGCTGGCTGGCGGATCGCATCGGCGTGAAGAATATCTTTTTCGCCGCGATTCTGTTGTTTACATTCGGCTCGCTGCTGTGCGCCCGTTCGGAAACGCTGAATGAATTGTTAGTCTCTCGCGTCATTCAGGGCGTTGGCGGGGCGATGATGGTGCCGGTAGGCCGTCTGACGGTGATGAAGATTGTGCCACGCGACCAGTACATGGCGGCGATGACCTTCGTGACGTTGCCCAGCCAGATCGGCCCGCTCGTGGGACCTGCGCTCGGTGGCTTTTTAGTGGAATACGCCAGTTGGCACTGGATTTTCCTGATCAATCTGCCCGTTGGTATTATCGGCGCTCTGGCAACCTGGTTCCTGATGCCCAATTACACCATGCAGACGCAGCGTTTTGATATCAGCGGCTTCCTGTGGCTCGCTGTCGGTATGGCCACCCTTACGCTGGCGTTGGACGGCAACCGCAGCCTGGGTATGCCGCCGATTGCTATTTTCGCATTGATCGCCATCGGGCTGATCGCTCTGTTAAGTTACTGGCTACACGCTCGCCATAATGAACGCGCGTTATTCAACCTGCGTTTGTTCGACACACAGACCTTCTCTATCGGCCTGACCGGCGGGCTACTGGCACGCATCGGCAGTAATATGTTGCCGTTTATGACGCCGCTGTTTTTACAGTTGGGTATGGGTTTTTCGCCCTTCCATGCCGGGCTGATGATGGTGCCAATGGTACTTGGCAATATGGGAATAAAACGGATCGTGGTGCAAATCGTCAACTATCTTGGTTATCGCCGCGTGCTGATCGCTTCCACGCTGCTGCTGGCGCTGGTGACAGCACTCTTCGCATTGGTCGCACTCCTGCAATGGATCTGGATGATCCCGATTGTGTTGTTCTTCCTCGGTATGGTGAACGCCATTCGCTTCTCCGCCATGAATACGCTGACGCTGAAAGATCTGCCGGACACGCTCGCCAGCGGCGGCAATAGCCTAATGTCGATGACCATGCAGTTGTCCACCAGCCTCGGCGTCAGTATCGCGGGTATACTGCTGGGGATGTTTTCCCAACCGCACATCGACACGGCAAGCGGAGAAAACCAGAGTATGTTTATTTACACCTATCTCAGCATGATCGCGATCATCGCTTTGCCCGCGCTAATCTTTAACCGTGTGCCAGCAGACAGTATTAAGCAGTCAACCCTGGCACGTAAATCGTGAGGTCATGATGAAATTCGGCATCACCGCCAAACTGTTTCTTGCGATTTTCGCCACCTGTATGCTGGTGCTGATTACCATGCATTGGGGCGTGCGCGTCAGCTTCGAACGGGGCTTTATCGACTACATTAAGCGCGGTAACGAGCAACGAGTCACGCAACTACGCGATGCGCTGGCAGAGCAATATCAGCAGCACGGTAACTGGTCATTTCTGCGCAATAATGAGCGTCTGGTATTCAAAATGCTGCACTCTCTGGATCAGAACAACGATACCGACAACAGCCTACAAGGGTGGCGAGTACGTCTCTGGGTGCTTGATTCAGATAAAAATAAGTTGTCCGGCTCTTCGGCACCAATCCCCCCCGAAAGTACCTGGCAACCCATTCAGGTACACCATCAGACCGTCGGCTGGATTGTCGCCTCACCCGTTGAACGCCTCACCCGCAACGCCGATATCAGTTTTGATCAACAACAGCAGCGCACCAGTTGGCTGATTGTCGCGCTCTCGACGCTACTCGCCATTATCGCGACCTGGCTCACCGCACGCGGCTTGCTCGCTCCCGTCAAGCGGCTGGTTAACGGCATGCACAGTCTGGCATCGGGGGATTTCAGCACGCGGGTGACGGCAAGCTCGCACGATGAATTAGGCAGGCTGGCGCAAGATTTCAATCAGCTTGCCAGCACGCTGGAAAAAAATGAACAGTCGCGCCGTGCATTTATGGCCGATGTCTCCCACGAGTTGAGAACACCATTGGCGGTGCTGCGTGGCGAGTTGGAAGCGTTGCAGGATGGTGTACGCAAGCCCGACGCCCATTCGCTGCATTCGCTCCAATCTGAAGTCACGACGTTAACCAAACTGGTGGACGATTTGCATCAGCTCACGCTGTCCGATCGCGGGGCGCTGGCCTACCGCAAAACGGAGGTGGACGTGGTGCAGGTGCTGCATATTGCAATTGCCGCGTTTCATGAGCGTTTTCAGAAAAAACAAATTACGCTCAATACCGATTTGCCCGCTCAGGCTGGCGTCTTTGGTGACCCGGATCGGCTGAGTCAGTTATTTAATAATCTGCTGGAAAACAGCCTGCGCTACACCGATGAACAGGGACAATTACACATTACCATGGTGCAGCAGCAGAAACGCTGGGCGATGATCTGGCAGGACAGTGGCCCCGGCGTCACCGACGAGCAGCTTCATCTGATTTTTGAGCGTTTTTACCGTGTAGAAAGTTCGCGCAACCGTACCAGCGGCGGCTCTGGTCTGGGGCTGGCTATCTGTAATAATATCGTTGAGGCGCATAGTGGACGGCTGTATGCTGAACATGCGCCATTAGGGGGGGTGATGATAACCATCGAGCTTCCCTCGCACGTACCAGATTAAGCGTCACTCACAATACCCAAAACAAGCAGAGCTATGACAACCGTACCCGATTTCGCTATGACGTCACCTATTCTGATCGTCGAAGATGAGCCCAAGTTGGGACAACTGCTGGTGGATTACCTTCAGGCCGCGAACTATGCCACGCACTGGCTGCCCAACGGCAACGATGTCGTCGCGTGGGTACAGCAGCATCCCCCGGCCCTCATTTTGCTGGATCTGATGCTACCAGGCTGCGATGGTCTGACGCTCTGCCGTACTATTCGCCAGTTTTCCAACGTACCAATCATTATGGTCACCGCCCGCAGCGAAGAGATCGATCGCTTACTGGGGCTGGAAATCGGTGCCGACGACTATATTTGTAAACCCTTCAGCCCGCGCGAAGTGGTCGTGCGCGTCAGAACGCTGCTGCGCCGCTGCGGTTGGCAAAATGACGGCGTGAAAACCACAGAAAACACCGAAACGGTCCTGTTGATTGATAAAAGCGGCTTTCAGGCCAGCTATCTCGGGCAGAACCTCGACCTGACGCCCGCGGAATTTCGTCTGCTCAAAACGCTCTCCACCGAGCCGGGCAAGGTATTTTCCCGCGAGGCGCTGCTGGATAATCTCTACGATGATTATCGCGTCGTGACCGACCGTACCATCGATAGCCACATCAAAAACCTGCGCCGCAAGCTAGAGCTGTTGGACGAAGAGACCTCATTTATCCGCACAGTATATGGCATTGGCTATCGCTGGGAAGCCGCGCCCTGTAATGAGGTATAAATCACACAGCCTTATAATGTTATGGTGCCCTTGTTGAGAATCGACCCTTTCCTTCCTACTCGGCTTATCTAACTAGCTGTTCCAGCAGATCGATATGCAGCGGATCGTCATTGAGCGCGGGAATATAGTGGAACGCTTCTCCGCCCGCGTGCAGGAAGATTTCACGGTTCTGTTCCTGAATTTCCTCCAACGTTTCCAGACAGTCAGCGGCAAAACCCGGGCACATGATCTGAATGTGTTTAATTCCCTGCGCGGGTAGCCCCTGCATGGTCTCATCCGTGTACGGTGTCAACCACGGCTCACGGCCAAAACGTGACTGGAAGGTCATCATGACTTTATCCTCTGGCAGCCCCAGCGCAGCAATCAGCGCCTCGGTGGTCGCCCGACAGCGTTGCGGATAGTCATCCCCTTCATTGGCGTAACGTACAGGAATACCATGATAGGAAATCACTAACCTGTCCGGTTCGCCATGTTCAGCAAAGGATTGCTCGACACGGTGCTTTAACGCCGCAATATAAGCAGGGTGCTCAGCGTAATCACGAATAAAACGAATCGCAGGTAACTGACGATTATCCCGCAACTGTGCAGCAAGCCCATCCCACACGGCGGCGGTCGTTGAGCAGGAATATTGCGGATACATCGGTAAGACCACCAGTTGCGTTACGCCCTGTGCCAATAATTTGTCCAGCGCCGAACGCAGGCTGGGCGAACCGTAGCTCATACCCAGTTCAACAGGCGTTTCCGGCATGCGCGCCGCCAGCGCCTGCTGCTGTCGGCGGCTAATCACCAACAGCGGCGATCCGCCTTCCATCCAGACGGATTGATAGAGCTTCGCCACGCGCGGTGAGCGTGTTGGCAGGATGATACCGCGTAGCAACGGCCACCATAGCAGACGCGGCGTATCCACCACGCGGCGGTCGCTGAGAAACTCAGCCAGATAACGCTTCACCGCCTGCGGCGTCGGGGCATCGGGCGTCCCTAAGTTCACCATCAGCACACCGTATTTCTCTTGTTTCATCGCCGTCTTCCTTTTATGAAGAGCGAGCCTTGTTTCAGCCCGCCAGTGCGTAATATCAGATATCTATTGTAGCGAAAAAAAATGAAACAAATACGGGCAGATAGCAGGGATAACACCGATGCTATCGATAGAAGAAAATGAACAAACCGGGGCTTGGGAACAAAAAATGCCAGACCGTCGTCTGGCATTCAGAAAGTAGGCTGTGTTCGCGGAGAAAATTAACCCAGAATGGTTTCCAGTTCTGCGCGCACTTCTTCCACTTTACGCGTGCCTTCTACTTTGAAATAGCGGGTGTTACCCGCGTCAGCTTCTTTCTGATAGTAAGAAACCAGCGGCGCAGTCTGCTGATGATATTCAACCAGACGCTTACGCACGGTATCTTCCTGATCGTCCTTACGAATGGTCAGATCTTCGCCGGTCACATCGTCTTTGCCCTCAACTTTAGGCGGATTGAATTTTACGTGATAGACGCGACCCGACGCCGCATGAACGCGACGGCCTACGATACGATCGATGATCAGTTCATCAGGCACAGCGAATTCGATAACGTAGTCCACATCGATACCGGCATCTTTCATGGCATCAGCTTGTGGAATAGTCCGTGGGAACCCATCCAGCAGAAAACCGTTACGGCAATCGTCCTGGGCGATGCGCTCTTTAACCAGAGCAATGACCAGTTCATCAGTGACCAGTTTACCTGCATCCATGATTTCTTTAGCCTGCTTGCCCAATTCAGTACCGGCTTTTACCGCTGCACGCAGCATGTCACCCGTGGAAATCTGCGGAATACCGTATTTTTCCATGATGAATTGAGCCTGAGTACCTTTGCCTGCGCCCGGAGCGCCCAGCAGAATAATACGCATCGCGTAAATCCCCTTGCTATGTAGTATTTATAAAATAAATTTGAAAAACGCTAAACCATACCATTCCAGACGCTTATGCTCAAGGAACGGGCACGCTTCAGCAACGCGTAGACTGATGAAAAAAAGCAAGATACCTAAAGTCTACCCAATGTTGTCATTCAGTGTAGATGAAGAAACGCACAATAGTGGAAGGAAGAATGACCTTGAAGGAGACCCCGGCGTACCGGGGTCTGAAGGATGTCACGCTCAGGCGCTGAGCAACTGATTCATACGACGAATGAACTGGTTCGGGTCGTCCAGCGTACCGCGTTCGGCCAGTAAAGCCTGATCCAGCAACAGTTCAACCCATTCACCGAATTCAGCTTCATCGGACACGTCAGCCGCACGTTTAATTAACGCGTGCTCCGGGTTGAGTTCAAAAATGTACTTCACTTCCGGCGCCTGTTGACCCGCCGCGGCGAACAATTTTGCCATCTGCGTGCTCATTTCATCCGCATCCGTCACGACAATCGCAGGCGTGTCGGTCAAACGGTAGGTGAAACGCACATCTTTAACACGCTCGCCCAGCAGGGTTTTCACACGCTCAACAAACGGCTCCAGCGCTTTTTGCGCTTCTTTCTGTTCTGCGTTTTCCTCGTCAGCCAGTTTATCCAGCGCTTCGTCTGCCTTGCTGACAGACTGGAAGGATTTACCGTCAAACTCGGTCAGGTAGCTCATCATCCATTCATCAATGCGCTCAGACAGCAGCAATACCTCGATGCCTTTCTTACGGAACAGTTCCAGATGCGGGCTGCTCTTCGCTGCCGCGTAGCTATCTGCGGTGATGTAGTAGATCTTGTCCTGACCTTCCACCATCCGACTAACGTAATCGTCCAGCGACACCGTCTGTGCAGAACTGTCGGATTGCGTGGTGGCAAAGCGCAGCAGTTTCGCAATGGCTTCACGGTTGCTGCCATCTTCCGCCGGGCCTTCTTTCAGCACCAGACCAAACTGCTGCCAGAACGTCTGGTATTTTTCCGCATCGTCTTTCGCCAATTTATCCAGCATTTGCAGCACACGCTTGGTCAGCGCATTGCGCAGATTCTGCGTCACACGGCTGTCCTGCAAAATCTCGCGGGAAACGTTCAATGGCAGATCGTTGGAATCAATCAGGCCGCGAACAAAACGCAGGTAGTTCGGCATGAACTGCTCAGCGTCATCCATAATGAAGACGCGCTGCACATACAATTTCAGACCGTGTTTATGATCGCGATTCCACATATCCCACGGTGCGCGAGCCGGGATGTAGAGCAGGCTGGTGTATTCCTGCTTCCCTTCCACACGGTTGTGGCTCCAGCTCAGCGGATCGGTAAAGTCGTGGGAAATGTGCTTATAGAATTCGTTGTATTCATCATCGCTGACTTCAGATTTACCGCGCGTCCACAGCGCCTGCGCCTTGTTGATTTTTTCCCAGCTTACCGTGGACTCGCCGCCTTCCTCTTCACTTTCCGTCTGGGATTGAATTTCTACCGGCAGCGCAATGTGATCGGAATATTTGCTGATAACGGAACGCACACGCCAGTCGTCCAGAAACTCGTCTTCACCTTCGCGCAGGTGCAGAGTGATTTCCGTACCACGATCGTCTTTGGTGATGTCAGCGATGGTGTAATCCCCTTCGCCAGCAGATTCCCAATACACGCCCTGATCGGCGTTCGCACCCGCAGCTCGGGTACGCACGGTCACTTTATCTGCGACGATGAAAGCAGAGTAAAAACCGACCCCGAACTGACCAATCAGTTGGCTATCTTTAACCTGATCGGAACCCATGGATTCCAGAAAAGCCTTGGTGCCGGATTTCGCAATCGTACCGAGATTATCAATCACTTCGTCACGGCTCATACCGATGCCGTTGTCAGAAATCGTCAGCGTGCGTTTTTCTTTGTCCGTAGACACTCGCACACGCAGATCGCCATCGCCCGCGTACAGTTCCGGCGTGGATAGCGCACGGAAACGCAGCTTATCTGCCGCATCGGAGGCATTGGAGATCAACTCACGCAGAAAAATTTCTTTATTGGAATACAGCGAATGGATCATCAAATGCAGGAGTTGCTTAACTTCGGACTGGAACCCGCGAGTCTCTTGGCCTTTCATACTCATTGTTGCTTACCTCAATCCTAATATTATTCAGGCTGATTAAACTGACGATAAGTAGCAGATGGGGATAAACCAAGGTGGTTTCAAGGGGTAAAATTGAGTGAGTAAAGAAAACGATGAAAGATAAAGCAAAGGCGGCTACCAGCTAATAACGCTGGTAGCCGACAGATTAAAACCGGAAAGGCTGACGCCCCGCCAGAGAATGGGACAGCGTGGTGCCATCAACCATTTCCAGTTCGCCGCCAACGGGGACACCGTGGGCAATGCGGCTAGCCATCACGCCGTGTTGTGCGCACAGTTCGGCGATATAATTCGCCGTAGCATCGCCTTCAACCGTCGGGTTGGTCGCTAAAATCACTTCGCTGATCGATTCCACTTGCAGGCGCTCTTCCAGCCGCCCCAAACCGATATCGTCCGGGCCAATGCCATCCAGCGGTGACAAATGCCCCATCAAAACAAAGTAACGACCGGCAAACTGCCCGGTCTGTTCAATAGCCTGAATATCCGCCGGGCTTTCCACCACGCAAACCTGCCCGTTTTGCTGGCGACGTGGGTTCGAACAAATCGCACACACGTCCTGCTCGGTGAAGGTGCGGCAATCGCTACAGTGGCCGATTTCGGACATCGCCCGCGTCAACGCCTGCGCCAGACGCATCCCCCCGCTGCGGTTACGTTGCAGCAGTTGAAACGCCATACGCTGCGCAGACTTCGGCCCAACGCCCGGCAAGCAGCGTAGCGCTTCCATCAGTGATTCAAGAAGCGAACTGGTCTGCATCAGAACGGCATCTTGAAGCCCGGCGGCAATTGCATGCCGCTGGAAACCGCTGCCATTTTCTCTTGCTGCGTTTCTGCGATACGGCGTGCTGCATCATTGAATGCCGCCGCGATCAGGTCTTCCAGCATCTCTTTGTCATCTTCCATCAGGCTTGGGTCGATCTCAACGCGGCGGCAATTGTGCGCACCGTTGATCGTAATTTTCACCAGACCCGCGCCCGATTCGCCTGTGACTTCCAGATTCGCCACTTCTTCCTGCATCTGCTGCATTTTTTCCTGCATCTGCTGGGCTTGCTTCATCAGGTTGCCAATTCCACCTTTACCAAACATAGTTTTCTCTCTTCATCACGTCGGGCTGCGCACTCGCAGCGGTTAAACAGGGCGGATACTTTCTTCGTCCAGTTCCGCATCAAAGAAACGCCGCAGCGTTTGAATCGTTGTATCAGCCAGAATCGACTGACGCGCCTGCGCCAGTTTTTCTTCATATATCGCCTGACGCCACTCCAGCGGCGTTCGCAACGCCGGGTTGTCGTCTTCCGTAATCAGTAATTCTACAGGATACCCGTAGTGAGCCGTCAATGCGTCCACCAGCGTCTTTTGCGCCGCAGGCGAATTCAGATGCCGCTGGGATGAACGCAGATGCAGATGGATCTTGCCTGCCTCTTCGCTCTCTTTAAACGCATTCAGCGCCAATTGTTGTACCAGCTTTGGCAAGGTCAGGCGATGGATTTCCGCCGCCCAGGCATCCCGCTCCAGCGACTCTTCCGCCAGCCGTGCCGCCAGTTCCGGCGTTTTTTCATGCTCTAATGCCGAGCGCAACGCTTTTGGCGTCGCTACATCAACCTTTTCTTCTTCGACGTTGTTTTGCGCCCGCCAACGATACGCTTCCGGCTTTTTAGGCTCGGAGGGCGAGGTTTTCGCATTTTGCCGTTGCAGGCTGCGCTCAGTGACTGAAGCCAATCGCTCCAGCGCTGAGGTTGCCGGCCGCGTGTTGTCAGACGCTGCCGGTTCAGCCTTTTTTGGCGGCGTACTCCCCTGTTTTCGTAGCAGTTGGCTGCGCGCCTGTAGCAATTGGGAGGTCGCATCAGGCAGCTCGTTTTCACCATGCAGCTCCGCTGAAGCAGGCGGTTCCCCTAACGGCGGCGCATACGCGGATACATCCATCGGTGGTTCAGGAGAATAAGATGGCGGCTCATATTCGGGAGAAGCGGTATTTTGCCGCCTCGGCATGCGAACCGCCTCAGGAGCCGCAGCAACAGGCTGCGGCGCAGGCGGCTGGATAGCAGGAACACGCGTAGCCTGAACGGGCGCAACCGGTTCAACAATGACCTGACTGGGGTGAAACGCCAGCGCTCTCAGCAGCGTCATTTCCACGCCCATTCGACGGTCTGGCGCAAAAGGCAGCTCTTTGCGGCCAATTAACAGGGTCTGATAGTAAAGCTGCACGTCTGCGGGCGGCAGCACGCGCGCTAAATCTCGCATACGGGCTTCGACCGCCGCGTAATCATCCCCCAACGCCGCAGGCAGCAGTTGAACCATCGCAATGCGGTGTAACAGGGTCTGGGTTTCTACCAGCAGCGATTCCCAATCGACGCCACGCGCGGCGACCTGATCGAGCAATGACATCACCTGTACGCCATCGCCTTTCGCCAGCGCTTCAATGAGCGCCAACGGTTGTTCATCGTCCAGCGTCCCCAGCATGTGGCTGACAGACGCGGTCGTGACCTGCCCTTGCCCCATCGCAATGGCCTGATCGGTCAGGCTCAACGCATCGCGCAAGCTTCCATCGGCGGCTCGCGCAAGAAGTTGCAGCGCACGAGGTTCGCTAACGAGATTTTCTGCCTGTAATACCTGTTCCAGATGCGCACGAATCTGTTCAACATCCAGCGCTTTAAGGTGAAATTGCAGACAGCGCGACAGAATAGTCACCGGCAACTTCTGCGGATCGGTGGTCGCCAGCAGGAATTTGACGTGGGGAGGCGGCTCCTCCAGCGTTTTCAGCAGCGCATTAAAACTGTGGCGCGATAGCATGTGTACTTCGTCAATCAGGTACACCTTGAATCGCCCACGCGCGGGGGCATACTGCACGTTATCCAACAGATCGCGCGTATCTTCGACTTTAGTGCGGGACGCGGCATCGATTTCAATTAAATCGACAAAACGGCCCTGCTCGATTTCCCGGCAGTTGTCACACTGGCCGCACGGCGTGGCCGTCACGCCCTGTTCGCAATTCAGCCCTTTTGCCAGCAAACGGGCAATCGTCGTCTTTCCGACACCGCGGGTGCCAGAAAACAAATACGCGTGATGGATCCTGCCTAGGGAAAGGCCATTCGCCAGTGCGGTCAGGACATGTTCCTGACCGACAACGTGGGTAAAGGTTTGGGGACGCCACTTACGGGCAAGAACCTGATAGCTCATCAATACCGCAACAGTCGAGTTATTGAGGCGATCATGCTAACACAGCCACGCCGCTATCGGCGAGACTGTTATGATTAATGGCCGGGGAAGTCCACCAGGCTATAGCAAGTGACACCCATCTCGGTCAGGCGTTGCTCGCCGCCCAGGTCGAACAGGTTAATAATAAAAGCGGCATCGTTTACCGCACCGCCCAGACGACGGATCAATTTCACCGTGGCTTCAAGCGTACCGCCCGTCGCCAGCAGATCGTCGATCACCAGCACGTTATCGCCAGCGGAGATGGCATCAGCATGAATTTCCAATGTATCTGAACCGTATTCCAGCTCATAGCTTTCACTGATAGTCGGACGCGGCAGTTTGCCCGGTTTACGCACGGGAACAAAACCCACACCCAACGCCAGAGCAACCGGGGCACCAAACAGAAAACCACGCGCCTCTGTACCCACAACCTTCGTCACGCCGATGTTGCGATAACGGTTCGCCAGCATCTCAATACTGGCTGCATAAGCGACAGGATCTTCCAGCAGGCTAGTGACATCACGGAACAGTATGCCCGGCTTCGGATAATCGGGGATGCTTTTGATACTGTTTTTAATTAATTCTGCCTGCTGCGCTGTTACGGTCATCATAGTTGTGCCTGATAAAACGTTCTGAACATACCAATGCCGATCACCACCACGCTTTCATCATCGCATGATGTGATGAATGGGCATTATGACAAGGAAGAAAGTGGTGACCCGCGCACGAAAGCGGTCAAATCTAGTCAAAGTGGCTGACAAATGCAACTATCCGCACTCTGGGTGCGTATTTTTTGTATTTTCGTCACAGAGACTGCCGCTTACGCTATCTTTTCGGATTCGCGCCCTGCGGTTGTTGTTCTGGATCAAGCACAGGTAAACGAAGCATAAAGGTCAGCAAAATAGCCAAAATGACCAACAGTAAAATCCTGACCCAAACCAGTTTAACCAACCAGAGTGAAAGCGCAAACGTCAGGAGAATCATGGTGACGGCCTTCCATTTTGCTCCCGGCGGTAACGCCCGATGTTGCTGCCAGTGGCGCAGATAGCTGCCAAACCAGGAACGGTATAGCAACCAGTTATGGAAACGTGGAGACGAGCGGGCAAAACACCAGGCAGCCAGCAGCAAGAAAGGCGTGGTCGGCAATAAAGGCAGCACGACACCTAACGTTGCCAGTACAACGGAAACCCACCCCAATATTATCAGCAACACGCGATACATATTCACCTTTATGCTTTGTTCGCTACCACCAGATTTTCTCTACGACACTTTATCACCACCTTGCCCGATGGATTAGTTAAGATATCCTCATGCAAGGTATCAGGTCACGCAGACCCAGACCGACTACACAACCACAGCATACCGCGTCAACGCACTGAATCATCACCTTAGCGTAAAAAGGGAAAACGTGAACACACATCGATTGTTGCAAGCGCTTGAACAACAGATTACCACGCTAGCGAAAGCGCTCGAACCGCTGGCGGATAAAGCCGTGCCACAATCGCGCTTTGACCGCCAGCTTTTTAGCAGCTACGGCACTCGGCTACGTGATTATCGTGTCGAAGTTGAACAAAATCTGCACGCAATAAAACAGTTGGTCGCAGAACAACGCACCGATCGCGTGGCTTTTCTGGCAGAAAAGTTGGTCAGCCAGATAGCCGCACTACAGCGCGAACTGGCAACACAGTCACTGCGCAGGCAGGAGCAAGAAGGCGCTCCCCAACCGGAAGATGTATATCACAAACTGGCGGAACATCAGGATTATGAACGTCGCTTGCTTTCGATGATTCAGGATAGAGAAAGTCTGCTCGTTACACAGACGCTTCTTAGCGAGCAACAGCGACTGCAAAAAGAGTTGGCGGCGCTGGAAGGACGCCTGTCACGCTGCCGTCAGTCGCTGTCACGACTGGAGCGTCAGATCGAACGCCGGGAACAAGGGCTGTAACCCCACAGCGTTGCCAAGAAAGGAGGAACCGAGTCATGTCACTTGAAAATGCCCCCCCAGAAGTTAAGCTGGCGGTCGATTTGATTATGCTGCTGGAAGAAAATCAGATCGAACCGCATACCGTGCTGGCCGCATTGGCAATAGTGCAAACCGATTTTGAGAAAAAGATTGTGCTAACAGAAACCAACGCTAAATCGTCTGCACACAACGAATAGCACCATGCAGAGGTAAGATAGACGAATTCGAACGGCCACTTACTCTGCGGGTTTACGCAGCGCCGGGCTAAAATGCAACATATCGATAAAGGCATCCACCAACGCAGGAGCTTCCTCATCGAGATCGAAACTTTCCGGCATAAATAGCCAGTTTTCCATCACACCAGAGAAGTAGGCGCGCAGCGCGATCGCTGCACGACGCGAGTGAATATCCGTCGGTAACATCCCCATACGGATGCACTCGAGCAGATTTTCCTCAATATCGACATAGCAGGAAAGATAAAGCTCTTTGCGCGCGTTATACGATTGCAACATTTCACCGACGAACTCGCATTTATGAAAAGCGATTTCCAGAATCGAGCGCCAGTTTGTATCACTGACAGTTAAACGAAGCATATTAATCAACAACTCACGCATTACGCGAAGTGGATTATCAGGGAATTTTGTCTGATACTCTATTTCGAACTCACTGATTTTTGACTCTGCCAGCGCCCAAATCTCATCAAAGATTTCGGCTTTGTTTTTAAAATGCCAGTAAATAGCACCGCGGGTTACGCCAGCAGCAGTTGCAATGTCAGACAATGAAGTCGCAGACACACCATGCTCAGAGAACACTTTTAACGCCGTATCCAGTATCTGTTGCCGAGTTTCCTGAGCCTGTTTTTTGGTTTTTCGTGCCATATCGTTGTATTTGAAGGGAAGCGCGATTTACATACATTCAAGAATGTATGTAACATAGCATGAACATAAAATTATAGCAGCAATGGGTTTTTTTAAGCTTGTGATCCATTGGTCAATTTCAAATCGGACACTTGAGGTTTATCTATGAACAAAAACAGAGGGCTAACGCCTCTGGCGGCAGTTCTGATGCTTTCTGGCGGCTTACTACTCGCAGGATGTGATGACAACACCAAGCAGCAGGGGGGCGCGCAACAGCGCATGCCTGAAGTGGGTATTGTCACGTTGAAAACAGAAGCATTGAATGTGATGACCGAGCTGCCGGGCCGCACAAGTGCTTACCGCATTGCAGAGGTTCGACCACAGGTTGGCGGTATTATCCTCAAACGCAACTTCGTTGAAGGATCTGACATTAAGGCTGGCGCCTCACTGTATCAGATCGATCCTGCGACCTATCAAGCAAACTATAACAGCGCCAAAGGCTCACTGGCTCAGGCTCAGGCTCAGGCAGAAATTGCCCGCGTGACGGTTAACCGCTATAAACCGCTGCTGGGCACCAACTACGTCAGCAAGCAGGATTACGATCAGGCGGTCGCCACCTCGCGCCAAGCCGATGCTGCGGTGTTGGCCGCTAAAGCCGCGGTTGATACGGCACAAATCAATCTGGCTTACACCAAAGTCAATTCGCCTATTGAAGGCCGCGTGGGTAAATCAACGGTGACGGAAGGTGCATTGGTGTCAACCGGACAGGCGACGGCACTCACCACCGTGCAACAGCTTGACCCAATCTATGTTGATGTCACCCAGTCCAGTAATGATTTCCTGCAACTGAAGAAAGCGCTGGAAAACGGCACGCTGAAGCAGAATGAAGGCAAAGCCAATGTCCGTCTGCTGTTAGAAAACGGTACGGAATATGCCGAGGCAGGGACATTAGAATTCTCTGATGTTACGGTAGATGAAACCACCGGTTCCATCACGCTGCGCGCCATTTTTCCTAACCCCCAGCACAACCTTCTCCCCGGTATGTTCGTACGCGCCCGTCTCGATTCCGGCGTTAACCCAACAGCCTTATTAGTGCCTCAGCAAGGTATTACCCGCGATCCGCGTGGCCAGGCTACCGCTATGGTAGTTGGAGAAGGCGATAAAGTGGAACCTCGTACGCTTAAAACCGATAAAGCAATTGGTGACAAATGGTTAGTGACCGAAGGCTTGAAAGCAGGCGACCGCGTTATCGTGACGGGTTTGCAAAAAATCAGACCTGGTGCGCAGGTGAAAGCTAAAGAAATCGCTCAAGAAAATCAGCAGGCGCAACAAACGCCAGCAGAACCCGCGAAGTCTTAAGACGTTCTAACAGGAGCCGGTATAATTCATGGCTAAGTTTTTTATAGATCGACCCATTTTTGCATGGGTACTCGCCATCATAGTGATGCTGACGGGGTTGCTGGCAATTGTTAAATTACCTATTGCCCAGTATCCGACAATCGCGCCCCCCGCGATTGACGTAACCGCAAACTATCCTGGGGCCGATGCGTCAACGTTGCAGGACTCCGTTACCCAGGTTATCGAACAGAATATGAACGGTATCGATAACCTGATGTATATGTCATCAAGCAGTGATTCTTCTGGTACGGTTCAGATTACGCTGACGTTTGAGGCAGGTACGGATCCAGATATCGCGCAGGTTCAGGTGCAGAACAAACTGCAACTGGCCATGCCGCTGCTACCGCAGGAAGTACAACAGCAAGGGGTTAACGTTCAGAAATCCAGTAGTAGCTTCCTCATGGTTGCCGCCTTCATCAGTGAAGACGGTAAAATGTCACAGGAAGATATCGCTGACTACGTGGCCGCTAACGTTAAAGATTCCATCAGCCGTACCACCGGCGTGGGTGATGCACAATTGTTTGGTGCCCAATACGCGATGCGTATCTGGCTGGATCCAAGCAAATTGAACAACTACCAATTAACCTCTGGTGATGTGATCGCTGCAATCCGAGTTCAAAACAACCAGATTGCGGCAGGACAATTAGGGGGCACCCCCCCCGCTCCCGGTCAGCAGTTGAATGCGTCGATCATTGCGCAGACTCGGCTGAAGTCGGTTGACGAATTCTCTAAAATACTGCTGAAAGTTAACACCGATGGCTCTCAGGTTCGTCTTAAAGACGTGGCACGCGTTGAATTGGGAGCGGAAGGCTACGACATCATCGCGCGTTTCAATGGTAAACCTGCTGCCGGTATCGGTATCAAACTGGCAACGGGTGCCAACGCGCTAGATACCGCCAGCGCAGTAAAAGCCGCGCTGACCAAAGCGGAAGAGTTCTTCCCTTCTGGCATGAAAGTGGTTTATCCGTACGATACCACGCCCTTCGTGAAGATTTCGATCAACGAAGTAGTGAAAACGCTGGTGGAAGCCATCGTACTGGTATTCCTGGTGATGTATCTGTTCTTGCAGAACTTCCGTGCCACGCTGATCCCAACCATCGCCGTGCCGGTCGTCTTGTTGGGGACATTTGCTATCCTCTCCGCGTTTGGTTATTCCATTAACACCCTGACGATGTTCGCGATGGTGCTTGCCATCGGACTTCTGGTGGATGACGCCATCGTCGTCGTGGAAAACGTAGAGCGTGTCATGGCGGAAGAAGGCCTACCGCCTAAAGAAGCGACAAAACGTTCCATGGAGCAGATCCAAGGGGCGTTGGTCGGTATTGCGTTAGTGCTCTCTGCCGTATTCGTCCCGATGGCGTTTACCGGCGGTTCCACCGGGGCAATCTATCGCCAGTTCTCTATCACTATCGTTTCTGCGATGGTGCTGTCGGTGCTGGTCGCATTGATTTTGACCCCTGCGCTTTGTGCCACATTGTTAAAACCGATCGCCAAAGGCGATCACGGTGAGAAAAAAGGCTTCTTCGGCTGGTTCAACAAGGTATTTGAGAAAAGTACGCATCATTACACCGACAGCGTGGCAAATATCCTGCGCAGCACGGGGCGTTATCTGGTCATCTACCTGCTGATTGTTGTTGGTCTGGCCTTGCTATTCTTACGTTTGCCCACCTCCTTCCTGCCAGACGAAGATCAGGGCGTTCTCCTGAACATCGTTCAGTTGCCTTCAGGGGCGACACAGGAAAATACCCAGAAAATCATGGACAGAATGACGCAATACTATCTCGACAATGAGAAAGATAATGTCAAATCTGTGTTTACTGTGACGGGCTTCGGGTTCTCTGGTCGTGGGCAGAACGCCGGTCTGGCATTTGCCAGCCTGAATGACTGGAGCGAACGAAGCGGCGCAGAAAATAAAGTTCAGGCGATTGCTGCCAGAGCTAACGCGGTCTTCAGCCAGTATAAAGAAGCTATCGTTATTGCCGCCAACGTTCCTGCGATTATCGAACTGGGTACGGCAACAGGTTTCGACTTCCAATTGATTGATCAGGCTAACCTTGGCCATGCAAAACTGACGGAAGCCCGTAACCAACTGTTGGGTATGGCCGCACAGCGTCCTGATACGCTGGTGCAGGTTCGTCCTAACGGGATGGAAGATACACCGCAGTTCCGACTCGATATCGATCAGGAAAAAGCACAAGCACTTGGTGTGTCACTGTCGGATATCAGCTCAACGTTGGCAACCACGCTGGGTGGCTCTTATGTGAATGACTTTATCGATCGTGGTCGTGTGAAGAAAGTTTACGTTCAGGCCGATGCGCCTTTCCGTATGCTGCCAGATGACATCAAAAACTGGTACGTTCGCGGTAATAACGGGCAAATGGTGCCCTTCTCCGCCTTCACCCAGAGCCACTGGGAATACGGTTCACCGCGTCTGGAGCGTTACAATGGCCAGCCATCCATGCAGATTCAGGGTGAAGCGGCTCCCGGTAAGAGCACCGGTGATGCGATGGCGCTGATGGAGGAATTCGTCACCAAGTTGCCGCAAGGCATCGGCTACGAGTGGACGGGGATGTCCTATCAAGAACGGCTATCAGGCAATCAGGCACCTGCAATCTATGCGATTTCATTGATTGTCGTATTCCTGTGTCTGGCTGCGCTGTATGAGAGTTGGTCAATACCGTTCTCCGTCATGCTGGTTGTTCCATTAGGGATCATCGGAGCCTTGATTGCGGCGAACATTACGGGTCTTGAAAACGACGTTTACTTTAAGGTGGGTCTGCTGACAACCATAGGGCTGTCGGCGAAGAACGCCATATTGATTGTCGAGTTTGCTAAAGACTTGATGGACAAAGAAGGAAAAGGGTTGGTCGAGGCAACGCTGGACGCCGTTCGTATGCGCTTGCGTCCCATCCTGATGACATCACTTGCTTTTATCCTCGGTGTTATGCCGCTGGTCATTAGTAGTGGTGCAGGCTCCGGTGCACAGAACGCCGTTGGTACTGGCGTAATGGGCGGGATGATCACCGCAACCGTGCTGGCTATCTTCTTCGTTCCGGTATTTTTTGTGGTTGTTCGCCGTCGCTTCAGCAAGAAAGTAGACGATACAACCGCTCACTAAGATCGCCCCTCACCGATATCTACGTTCAAAGGCCGCCTCGCGGCCTTTTTTATATCCCTGCTTACACTCCCCAAGCTCAGCCAGCAAACGAGCGTGATTGGCTATCTTATGCCTCTCTACAGCGGGTTAGAGAGCCATGTCATCGTACCGCAACATAATGGTTGATCCAGAGGATAAAAAGGCGCAACATAAAAGGTATGTTATAACATAACAAATGAGGCAAATATGAAAGCGGGTATTCATCCTGATTATCGCACTGTGGTATTTCATGATACCAGCGCGGATGTCTATTACAGGACGGGATCAACCATTAAAACCGATAGAACCATTGAACTGGAGGGCGCTAGTTACCCTTATGTCACCATTGATGTGTCTTCGGCGTCGCATCCCTATTACACCGGGAAGCAAAAAGAATATTCCAAAGAAGGCAGCACCGCGCGCTTCCAGCAGCGTTTTGGCAACTTCTTCAAGTAATCAGAGAGGGTTATTATATGCAGGTGCTTAGTTCGCTGCGTTCAGCAAAAAATCGCCATAAAGATTGTATTGTGGTTCGCCGCCGTGGACGCGTTTACGTTATATGCAAATCAAATCCGCGCTTTAAGGCCGTACAAGGCGGGAAGAAGAAGAAAAGTTAATCTTTCTCTCGGCATCCCGATACAATCGTGCCATCTTGCGAGCAAGACTGTACGGGATGCCTCGCATAAAAAACAATTGAAACAATAAGATACCCTCTCACTTAATCGACCGAAAAACATCTTCCCATTCCCTCCGCTGTCTCTGCTATTCTTCAGATAAAAATAATTAAATCAATCGCAGAAAAATTTACTCAATGTTCATAGTTGCAAAAAATTTGAAGCCTGATCAAAATAAATAGCAATAAAAAGCGCGTCTATTATTCGCGAATTTTACCAACACCTTTGCTATAGTCATATATAGAACGACGTAATCATAACCTGCATGATACAGCTATACTTAAGGCTAAGTCATGATATGTAGGTATTTACGCCAACCCTATTTCACGACATAGTAGAGAGTAGGAGGTACAAGAATCTCTGTCGTCTCATTCATTGCTGAACAAATCACAATGACTTAATGCATTATCTGTAACAGCATGAATACGAAACACGGCTAATGTCTTTATCTTGCGAGTTTCATCAGTCTACCTGTTTACCAGGTGTTAACCGCAGTAACACTGAATAACGGCTTAACGGAGGGATTGATATGGATGAGTACACCCCAAAACATTATGATATTGCCCAACTCAGATTCTTATGTGAGAATCTGTGTTATGAGAGTATAGCAACGTTAGGCGATAGCAGTCACGGCTGGGTCAATGATCCAACATCTGCGATCAATCTCCAATTAAATGAACTTATTGAGCATATCGCTACATTTATTCTCACATTTAAAATAAAATACCCTAACGAAAGTGAACTTTCAGAGCAGGTTGAAAAGTATTTGGATGATACTTACGTCTTGTTTAGCAACTATGGTATTAATGATACTGAACTACGGCGCTGGCAGAAGTCCAAAGCAAAATTATTCGGAATGTTCTCAGGGGAGGACATCTGTACGCCTGCTAAAACTTAAGCAATAATTTATTTATATTTTTTAACCACCAGGTACTGTTTGCATAGGCCATTATGAAAAAAATCGACTATTTGATGCGTTTGCGTAAATGCACCACCATTGACACTCTCGAACGCGTTATTGAAAAAAACAAGTATGAACTCTCCAATGATGAACTGGAGATGTTCTTTTCAGCAGCCGACCATCGTCTGGCCGAACTGACGATGAACAAACTCTACGACAAAGTTCCTACCGCTGTATGGCGATATGTTCGTTAATTCTTGACGAAACACATACAAAAACTGACATTAAATACACTGCGCCGATAATATTATCGGCCTTTGTTTTTATTATTTTTTTAATGCATTATTTGAGTAATATTTGTAACAAAGTGTATTTTTAATATTAAGTAAAGATATATCTATTTTTCACCCCCACGTATATTTCCTCACCGTTTATCACGGTATTAAAAATAATTCCAATATCCGCAGATCGGACAACGAAGTGCCCCAATGTGCTTGCTTAGAACAGTAATTCTGTCAGTCGAACGTAGCGATGTACATGCAATGTGAAAGACGACGAGGATATAACAATAGCATTGATAACCTCTCTACTAGTCGTTCCCATGATGAATACAGGGGACACAATAATTACCGTGATGATGATTCACTAAGTAAAGGTGGGTCAGTAATCTTTTCGCAAAACGCACGCAGGAAAAGAGAGGCAATCTGACGATGAGCGTTGGTAGGCATGAAATGGTGGAGGCCCTGCCAGCTACATCCCGGCACACACGTCTCCTGCTGCGGCTGCTTCCTTCCGGACCTGACCGAATCCACAGGTTAGTGTTGCGGGAGAACCGACAGGGCCTCCATTGACGACTTTATAACAGTTTGCACATGGTAACCACAGCGTGTCACAAAGCGGTGGGCATTATCGGCGATGGGATAGGCAATTGCAAGCTAACACACGCTAACCGTTGTTTTCTTACTCACCTCACTATGCCACTATGACGTTTAATCGATTTAGAAATGGCAGGAACATCCGCAGATGTCAGAAGAAAACGATAATTTCCGCCAACGCGTTTTTCAAATCGTCGCGGCGATCCCTTACGGCAAGATAGCCACCTATGGCGACATCGCACAGCTCGCCGATTCACCCAGAGCATCGAGACAAGTCGGCGGTGTGTTAAAACGCCTGCCAAAAGACAGCAAACTTCCCTGGCATCGGGTTATCAATCGTAAAGGTGAAATATCACTGGTCGGTGGAGACTATGTGCGCCAGAAGTCAGCGCTACAGGCGGAGGGGGTTATTTTTAATCGTCAGGGAAAGATTGATCTTACGAAATATCGCTGGCAATACGCGCCATAACGGCGCGTATTCAGATAAATGCCTTACCAAATTGGCTGCGGTGCTGTAGATAACGAATCCGGTTGTCTCGGAAGCATATGAGGAGTCTCATTCGTCGGGTTCGCTATCATTGATCCCTGATGTTTGGTCGGTAAGGGAACAGAAGCGACAGGAACCAGAACCAAATCGGCGTGATTTACCCCGTTGCTAATGACTGGCAGAACGTTCTCCGTCACCATGACAATGCGATTATCGATTGCAATAGCCGCACTGAGTAAGATACGGGCATTGGGTTGGATATCCGCTGGATTATACGGTAACTCGAATTGGAAAGGTGCCTGCTTCCCTTCTGTGCGTGTCACACGCTGAGTAATCACTTTTGAAGGCGCATCCGCCAACGATGCATCAGACACCGTAACGGTTAACACGGCGTTGTGCGGTAGCGCAATGCGCTGACGGATATTCACCGTCCCCGTTACCGCAGGCATCGCGACAGCGGGTTGCTGGGAAGATGCACGGGTGACAGGTGCGCCGGTTTGAGGAGAAACACCATAATCCCCCCGTTGTGCGCATGCAGCCAGAGTCATCGATAACGTGATACCGCCTAAGATATGCCATAATTTCATTCGGTCAGTCTCCTTTATTATTGTCAGACTGCCGGTATCGAAAACCGGCACTCATAAAGAGTATGATTCACCCAGCACAATAATCATGGTGCAAAATTCTGATATTTTCCTGAAAACCACATATTTATTGCAGTAAAAAGCCATCATGAAACACGTTACACATTACAAAACAAACAGATAACCCGCATTCATATCCATTGAGGCCGATACCATGAGTCAACCACTACAACACCTTCTCGACCTCCTGCACTTAGAGAAGCTCGAAGAAGGACTATTTCGTGGACAAAGCGATGATTTGGGGCTGCGCCAGGTTTTTGGTGGGCAAGTCGTAGGTCAGGCCATGTCAGCCGCCAAGCAGACCGTTCCCGTCGAGCGCAACATTCACTCTTTCCACAGCTACTTTTTGTTACCCGGCGACAGTCAAAAGCCGATTATTTATGACGTTGAAAACCTGCGCGATGGCAACAGTTTCAGCGCTCGCCGTGTGAGCGCTATCCAGAATGGTCGCCCGATTTTTTATATGACAGCCTCATTTCAAAGCCATGAAGAAGGGTTTGAGCACCAGAATGTGATGCCGGACGTCCCACCACCAGAAGCGCTGAAATCCGAGCAGGAAATCGCCCAAGATATGCAGCATCTCCTGCCCCCCCGCTTTCGCGATAAATTTATTCAGGCCAGCCCGATTGAGATGCGTCCGGTGAAATTCCATAACCCGCTAAAAGGCGAAGTCGATGAACCGGTACGACACGTTTGGTGCCGTGCCAGCGGCTCATTGCCGGACGATAAGCGTATTCATCAATATCTGCTTGGCTACACGTCTGACTGCAATTTCCTACTTACGGCTTTACAGCCTCATGGCGTTGGTTTTTTGGAGCCGGGTATGCAGGTCGCCACGATTGACCATTCGATGTGGTTCCACCGTGATTTCCGCTTAGATGACTGGTTGCTTTATACCGTAGAAAGCACGTCAGCATCCGGTGCTCGTGGGTTCGTGCGTGGGCAGTTCTATACTCGTGAAGGTGTGCTGGTTGCATCCAGCGTGCAGGAAGGCGTGATGCGCCGCCGCCAGCCGTAAACGTTAGGTCACCTCGTAACGCAAAACGGGCGCGGAGTTTCCTCCACGCCCGTTACTATATTTGAGAAATCTCAATTATTGGTTGTAAGCGCTTTCGCCATGGCTGTTGACATCCAGACCTTCACGCTCCTGATCTTCAGGTACACGCAGACCGACAATCATATCCGCCACTTTGAAGGCGACGAATGCCACCACGCCAGACCACACCAGACACACAATGACGCTGAACAACTGAACCCAAACCTGATGCGCCATCGTCACGCCTTCTGCATAGCCAGTACCGCCCAGCGAAGCCGAAGAGAATACCCCGGTCAGGATACAGCCAACGATACCGCACACGCCGTGAACACCGAATACGTCACATGGGTCATCCACACGCAGCCATTTTTTCAGTACGGTTACGCCCCACAGACCTGCGACACCACCAGCCAGACCGATAACCAATGCGCCACCGACACCAACGGTACCCGCCGCTGGCGTGATAGCCACCAGACCGGCGATACAGCCAGAACATGCGCCCAGCAGAGAAGGTTTACCGCGAACCATCCACTCACCGCCAACCCATGCCAGAATCGCAGCAGCAGTAGCGACAACCGTATTCAGGAAAGCCAGTGCGGCAACACCGTTCGCCGCCCCCGCAGAACCCGCATTGAAACCAAACCAGCCGATGTACAGAATCGCCGTACCGATAAATACCATCGGCAGGTTATGCGGTTTGAAAGCTTCTTTGCCAAAACCGGCACGTTTGCCCAGCAGGTAAGCGCCCACCAAACCAGCAACAGCGGCGTTGATGTGAACCACCGTACCACCAGCGAAATCCAGCGCGCCATCCAAAGCCAAATAACCGCCGCCCCATACCATGTGCGTCATCGGCAGGTAGGAGAAAGTCAGCCATAGAGCAACAAAAATCAACACAGCAGAGAAACGAATACGTTCAGCAATTGCCCCGACAATCAGCGCGACGGTGATGCAGGCAAAGGAAGCCTGATACGCCACATGTACAAATTGATAATAAGTACCGCTGATGGACTCAATCCCGATGCCTTTCAGCATAAACGTGCTGAAACCACCAAAGAAGGCGTTACCTTCGCTGAATGCCAGGCTATATCCGTAAACGACCCACAGGATACAAACCATCGCGAAAGTTACGCTCACCTGCGTCATCATAGACAGAACGTTCTTGGAACGGATCAGGCCACCATAAAACAGTGCAATGCCTGGTATAGTCATAAAGAGTACCAGCGCAGTACAAATCATAATAAAAGCGTTATCCGCTTTATCGATCGTCGGTGTCGCAGCCATTGCCCAGGACGGGAGTAATGCCGCCACACCGAGACCTAATGAAGAGAGTAGTTTTTTCATTTTCATCCATCCCTATTTACGAATCTACGTCAGGTGTTGTTAAAGTGCGGCTTCGTCAGTTTCACCCGTACGGATACGGATCACTCTTTGCAGCTCGGCGACAAAAATTTTGCCATCACCAATTTTTCCGGTGTATGCAGCTTTGCTGATCACATCGATCACTTCGTCCAGTTGATCGTCTGCAATCGCGATATCTATTTTTACCTTAGGTAAAAAGTTAACGCTGTATTCTGCGCCACGGTACAGCTCGGCATGCCCTTTCTGACGACCAAAGCCTTTCACCTCGGTGACAGTGAGCCCCTGGATGCCGACAGAAGATAACGCTTCACGTACATCTTCCAGCTTGAATGGTTTTATCACCACAGTAACCAGTTTCATTCATCTTCCCCCTAACCATTACGTTCAGACTTTCGCCCGTCACTTGTTCGATTACGCGCTGTATGCAGTAGGTCTACGCCATAATTAAAGCAAAGGATGTGCCATAAATGATTTATCTGGCATAAATCAGGAAAGAAAACGGAATTAAAGAGGCGAAGGGGCAAAAAATGCAGCCTGTGGGAAAGAAATGACGAAAGATATGAGCAAGAGTTGCACCAAGTTAGTGCACGCAGAGTACTTTTAGTGCATCACGAGTAAAAACCGGGATCCTTATGCTTAGTGATGGTGCGAAGCGATATGCAGACTGTCGGTCTGCACCACTCCGGGCGGTGCAGACCAGGGAATTATGCGGTGCAAGGCTCCGTGCTAGTGGTAGCCAAATCCTCTCCGGCCAACTGTAATTGATACATTTGATAATAGCGCCCTTGCTGTTGCAGCAATTGCTCATGCGTTCCCCGCTCAACGGTTTGCCCATGATGGAGCACCATAATCGTGTCGGCCTCAACAATGGTGGAAAGCCGATGTGCGATGATAATCAAGGTTGTCTGCTCCCTGATAATACGCAACGCCTTTTGCACCGCTTGCTCCGTGCCCGAATCAATATTTGCAGTGGCTTCATCAAGAATCAAGATCTTAGGCGTTTGCACCAGTACCCGCGCAATCGCCAACAGTTGCTTTTGCCCGGTAGACAGGTTATTTCCCTGCTCACCAATACGCGTATGCAATCCTTCAGGAAAACCTCGAACCAGTTCAGCAAGCTGCACAACTTCCAATACGCGCCAAACGGCCTCTTCGCTGATATCACGCCCCAGCGTCACATTCACAAACATGGACTCGGCCAGCACAACCGGATCTTGCTGCACCATTGCCACATTTTGGCGCAAAACCGCATGAGAGAGCGTCGACAGTGGCCGATCATCGAGCCGGATCTCGCCCTTATCCAGCGCGTAATACCCCATCAGCAAACTGGCTAGCGTACTTTTGCCACTGCCGGTATGCCCGACCAGCGCGACAAACCCGCGATCCGGTATCGTCAAAGAGATATTCTGTAGCACACGTTTTTCTGTGTTATACGAGAAAGAGGCATTGTCGATATCGACGCGCCCTCTCACCAGAGGACGTTCGTCATCGCCGTAGCCCTGCTTTTTGCCATCCATCAGTTCAAAGATACGCTCACCGGCCACCACTGCTTGCTGTAGCATGGATTGCTGAGTTGTCAGCTCAATCAACGGTTCATTCAAACGGCCAAGATAGTTGATGAACGCATACAAGACGCCAACGCCAACCGATCCCATTGAACTGAAACCGAATTGTATCAATAAACCACACAGCACCATCGCGGCAAACAGGCTCAGCAGCGGCCGCAGCAGGAACCCCTCCAGACGCAGCGCCTTCATGCGTGCTTTATAATGCTCATGGCTGGCTGCCCCCAGCGTCTTGCCAAAGCGATCCTGCTGGCGGAATTGCTGAATGACGCCCATGCCATTAATCACTTCGTTGAAACCATCATTAATATCCGCCAGATAGCTTCGTACCTTGCGCACAATCGGCGTACTAAACCGATGGTACAGCACCATAACCGTCGCCACCGCGGGGAAAATCATCAGCGCAACCAGCGCCATCTGCCAACTCAGGCTGAACATCGCCACCAGCATCGCACCAACCAGCGCCGCACTGCGCAATACCGTTGACACCACCATGACGTACAAATCTTTCACCACTTCGGTGTCATTGGTCACTCGTGAAATCAACTGCCCGACCGGCTGCGTATCAAATGTGCTCAGCGGCTGACGCAACGCCGCATCCATCACATCGATACGCAGTTGCTGCACAACACCGACCGCAACGCGGTTAAACAGCAACGTCTGAAAATAATGCAACGCAGCGGCCAGAATTTGCAGCAGGATGTAGGCCATTGCCAGCCCCGCCGCAATCGCCAGCGGGAACTGGCCTTTTGCCACCAGATTATCAATAAAATAGCTCACTAACACGGGGCCAGATACTTCGGCAATAGCAGCAACCCACAGCATCAGTACCCCTTGTAGCAGCGGTTTGCGCCAGGGGGAGCCGTAAGCCAGCAGGCGTTTCAGGGTTGGCCAAAACTGCTGAGGACTAGTCATTTTTCGTTCCTTCCGACGACGGCACCTCATCCAGCGCCGCCTCCAGTTGTTGATATCGGTGCATATCCCGATACCAGCCGGGTTCTGACGCCAGCATCCGGTGAGTGCCACGCTGCACCGTTTTTCCTTGTTGCAACACCACAATTTCATTCGCTTCAGTGAGCGCTGACAGGCGATGTGCGCTGATGATCAGCGTCCGTTTTTCACCCCATGTTTTGAGATTCTGCAAAATCTGATGTTCCGTTCGCCCATCAACCGCAGATAGCGCATCGTCCAATACCAGAATTTCAGCCTCCAGCAGTAGAGCACGAGCAATCGCGATCCGCTGTTTTTGACCGCCGGATAGCATCACACCGCGCTCACCCACTTCCGTCTGGTAGCCCTGAGGCAAACGCAGAATATCATCATGGACACTAGCAAGCCGCGCCGCCTGTTCAATCTCTTCTTGGGTGGCATTGGGCCGACCCAGTGCGATATTTTGCGCTACCGTATCCGAAAACAAAAACGGCATTTGTCCCACCACGGCAAAGCGGCTCCGTAGCTCATCCAGTCGAATCGCGCTTAATGGACGATCGTGATAGCGAATCTCGCCCGACTGCGTATCGAAATGCCGCAAAATCAACGCCAGCAGCGTACTTTTCCCCGCCCCCGTCGGCCCACATAACCCCAGCATATTGCCCGGTGCCAACGTAAACTGAATATGTTGTAACGCATCACGGGTATTATCCGGGTAGCGAAACGCGGAGATATTCACCGCCAGCACGCCTCGCTCAGCGGGCAATGATTCCTCACCGTCTTTCACGACGGGTTCTTCCGCAAGTAGCTGACGAATACGGCTATATGCCGCACTACCACGTTCAACAATATTAAACATCCAGGCTAACGCTAGCATCGGCCATATCATCAATCCCAGATACATGACAAAACTGGTCAACAGGCCTAACGTCAACGAACCGTTAATCACCATCCAACTACCGCCAGCAATCGCCAGCAAATTCGACAGCCCGACAGCAATATAAATCGTGGGATCGAAGCGGGCATCAACGCGTGCAACGTGCATATTTTTAGCCCCCGCATCCGCCGCTACTTGTGCAAAGCGCGCGGATTGATAGTTTTCCAGACCGAAAGATTTAATCATCCGAATGCTGGTCAAACTTTCCTGCGCCTGATCGTTAAGCGTAGAAAACGCCGCCTGTGCGGCTTTAAAACGGTTATGCAACTGGGTGCCATAGCGTTTGATGAAAAGCGCCATGATCGGCATCGGAAGCAGCGCCAACAGGGTGAGTTGCCAACTGATCTGAGTACACATAACCACCAGCACGGCACAGCCCATCACCATCGAATCCACCAACGTCAGCACCCCCTCTCCGGCGGCAAAAACGACACGATCGACATCGTTAGTGGCTCTCGCCATGAGATCGCCGGTACGATGACGTTGGTAAAATGCAGAATGCTGACGACTCAATTGGCGGTAAAAATCTTCTCGTAACTCAACCGCCAACTGGTATGACGCGCCAAACAGGAACACCCGCCACACGTAGCGCAGCAGGTACACCATGATGGCCGTGATTAACATCACGCCGATCCACGTCATCATTTCGCCCATCGACATGCCGTGTTGCGTCACACCATCGACAATCACACCGACCAGTTTAGGGGGGAGTAATTGCAGAATAGCAATCACAATCAATAGCGCGACAGCGCCCAGATAGCGCCGCCACTCACGACGAAAATACCAACTCAGTTGAGCAAACAGTCTCACGCGGTTTTCATTCCAATAGCCAGACGGGTCATGACAGACTCAGAAAAGTGATTATATAAAAGACGGATATACACTACATAATTCAAGTTTCAGGAAGGCGGCAAGAGAAGGCATCCCGATGAGCTTACTCAAGTAAGTGATTCGGGTGACTGAATGCTGCCAACGCACATGCAACTTGAAGTATGACGAGTATGGATGATGAATCACAGGGATAAGGGCAATGCCGTGGTATGTTTGATTCGTTCCATAGCAAAGCTTGATGTTACATCGACCAGGCCAGGAATACCATTCACCAGCCGCTTATAAAAGTCATCATAGCTTTTCATATCCGCGACCTGGACCTGCATCAGATAATCGTATTCCCCTGCCATACGATAGAAAGCCAGCACCTCTGGCATATCGGACACCACGCGGGTGAACGTCTGATACCAATCACGATTGTGCTGCTGCGTCTTTAATAAGACAAAGGCGGTTAGCCCTAAGCCAAGGCGTTCATTATCCAACAGCGCGACCCTAGCCCGTATAATCCCTTCGTCTTCCAGACGCTTCAGACGTTTCCAGCATGGCGTGGACGTCAAATTAACCGCCTCGGCGAGCGTCTGTAGCGAAAGCGTGCAATCCTGCTGAAGCATATTCAGCAGAGTACGATCAATTTTATCCAACATAGCGCAGCCCCATGGAAAATTTTTCTCCTACTTTCCCCGATTAAGAGAAAAAAGCAATATTCTTCCTACCGCAAATCGCCCTCAACCATCAGCAAACGGCATCACTAATCGATAATGAAAAAAACATAACAAACTGTATAGTATGGAATTTAATGACCTTTCACGGAAGGTAAGACGACGAACAGGTGGATGATTTTTACCATTCATTATGTATCCGCCAGTAGTGTATTTTATGCCAACCAGGAGTGGCAGAACGATGGAAAAATATAAAAATAATAAACTCAGTTTGATAGGTATGATTTTGGGTGCAATCGGATTCGTCGTTGCCGTATCCTATTTTTGGGCCGGCCCATCGACCCCAGAAGTACCGCTTGAAGCGCGAATCGCAGAGAAAATTGTTTCCATCCGCGATACCACCCTTGATAGGTTACTGGGAAAAACCGCCGCCACACCTGCCCCACAATCCTCATTCAATGAACAGCGGTTAGTGGTTACAGCAACATCCGTATTAGGTTGTCTTGCGATCATTTTCGCTGTTTTCGGCTTCGCTCGCCGTGAATCCGCGAGATCTTGTATGAGCGCAGCCATGTTGGGGATCGCAGTGATCGCATTCCCGTTTATCATCAGTGCCATTAATATGGCATTCGCTTTAATGGCTGCCGTTGCGCTGGCCGCCGCCATCGCCATGTTTTTTGGGTAGCGATCCCCAGCAGTCCAAGAATAATAAATTCCCCTAAAAATAAATTAAGGAGTAAATAATTCTCTTAATTTAGGAATATAGAGATAAAAAGGTAATTTTTTTATCCTGAAAACTCGTTAATCTATGCGCACAGCTATCTAACGAGTTTTCATCATGAGCAATGTCTGGGTTAAAAATGCCATCAGCGCTATCGAAGCCGATTTTCAGCGTTCGGCTGATACGCATCTTATCCGTCTAACTCTACCGGATTACCCCGGTATCTATTTTTATCTCAAAGATGAAAGCACGCACCCTAGCGGTAGCCTGAAGCATCGTCTGGCTCGATCTTTGTTTCTCTACGGACTGTGCAACGGTTGGATTAAAGAAGGCACCCCGATTGTCGAAGCATCATCAGGCAGCACTGCCGTGTCAGAAGCCTATTTTGCACGGTTGCTCGGCCTGCCATTTATTGCCGTCATGCCCTCCTGCACTGCAAAAAGAAAAATCGAGCAAATCACTTTCTATGGTGGACGCTGCCATTTTGTCGAACAAGCAGGACAAATCTATGCAGCATCCGAACAGCTCGCACAAGAGATGAATGGCCATTATATGGATCAGTTCACCTATGCGGAACGCGCCACCGACTGGCGTGGCAACAACAATATTGCCGACAGTATTTACCGCCAAATGGCACGCGAACCCCATCCTGTACCGGACTACATCGTAATGAGCGCGGGGACTGGCGGCACGTCAGCCACGCTCGGGCGTTACATTCGCTATCAGGGGTTGGATACGCAACTGGTTGTCGTCGATCCAGAACACTCTGTCTTCTACGACTGTTACCAGCAGCGGGATCGCTCCATCACGGGTTCGCGCAGTAGCCGCATAGAAGGTATTGGTCGCCCGCGTGCCGAGCCTTCTTTTATTCCTGACGTCATTGATCGCATGATCAAAGTACCGGACGCCGCCAGCATCGCCACGCTGCACTGGCTGGAAAGCGTGTTAGGCCGCAAAACCGGTGCCTCTACTGGCACCAATGTCTGGGGAATGCTGCAATTGGCTAAAGAGATGGTGAGCCGTGGCCAAACAGGCGCGATTGTGACCCTGCTATGCGACAGTGGCGAACGTTATCTGGACACCTACTACAACAGCAGTTGGGTGGAAAAAAACATCGGTGACATTCGTCCTTACCTTGATGCTCTGCATACCCCAGAGACGTTCCCATTCGTGCCGGGATCCTGTCTGGTGTAACCACGGTATTCAGTACGTAGCCGTAGCACTGAATGTGAGCCATTTTTCAGGTAACATAGCGACTTTACGCCGCAGTACGTTACAGACGTATTGCGGTTAACGTCGCGTTAAGGTGAATGAAGAATGAAACGTGCTGTTGTCGTTTTTAGCGGTGGGCAAGACTCCACAACCTGCCTGATCCAGGCTCTGCAACATTATGATGACGTCCACTGCATCACCTTCGATTATGGGCAACGCCACCGCGCGGAAATTGATGTCGCCCGAGAACTCAGCCAGACGTTGGGTGCCACCGCGCATAAAGTTCTGGACGTCGGCTTGCTGAATGAACTCGCCACCAGCAGCCTGACACGCGATAGCATCCCGGTTCCTGATTACGATGCCTATGCACAAGGTATCCCCAATACCTTCGTGCCGGGAAGAAACATTCTGTTCCTGACACTCGCCGCAATCTATGCCTATCAGGTCGGCGCAGAAACTGTCATTACCGGCGTGTGTGAAACCGATTTTTCCGGCTATCCAGATTGTCGTGACGAATTCGTCAAGGCGCTGAATCAGGCTATTATTCTAGGCATTGCCCGAGATATCCGTTTTGAAACCCCGCTGATGTGGCTTAATAAGGCTGAAACCTGGGCGTTAGCGGATTACTACCAGCAACTGGATACCGTTCGTTACCACACGTTAACCTGCTATAACGGCGTCAAAGGTGATGGCTGTGGGCAATGTGCCGCCTGCCATTTACGCGCAAATGGACTCGCGCAATATCAAAAAGATTCTGCCGCCGTCATGGCATCGCTGAAACAGAAAGCAGGATTACGCTGATACTTCGCGTCACCACACCGAGATGCCACACAAACAGCAGTAGGCTATAAATAGCCTACTGCCCGGTATTAACGGCGGATCTCATTTAGGTGCTCCAGCAATTCGCCCTCCAGCGGCAAGGCTTTTTGCGTCAATAAATCAATGCAGACAAACGTCAGCGTGGCATCAGCCACATCGCTTTTATCCGATACGCGGGTTATTTTCTGACTGATCACGCCACTTTTCGTATTCATCTGTAGCAGTTCGCTATCAATCCGCAGCACGTCACCGAGAACGGCAGGCTTGCGATAGTTGATATTGATGTTCACCACCACGAAAGCAATCTTATTACGTTGCATCCAGCCAAAAGCGGGCATCGTTTCCAGCCACTGCCAGCGCGCCTCCTCCAGAAACTCCAGATAGCGGGCGTTATTAACGTGCTGATAAACATCAATGTGATAGCCGCGAACGGTAATGAAAGTCTGCATAACGCGAATACTCCTGTGACAAAACCGAAAACTGGTATGACCTGATAGTTAGCCTAGCAGAGGTTCGCAACCCGGAGAAAGTGCTCAACCAGGCTGCGACCCCTATCACAGTTTTAAAGACCTCACGGTTTTGAAAACATCATAGTTTGAGCCGCGAGAGATTACGCTCAACTAACGCCGCCCCAACTCCCGGAACTTCGGTTAACTGATCGATCTGGGTAAAAGGACCATTCTGCTCACGGTAGCTAACAATCGCTTCTGCCTTTTTGAGGCCGACACCGTTCATGATGTCAGCCAACTCGGCAGCGCTTGCTGCATTGATGCTTACCTTATCTTCATCACCATCCGGCAATGTTGATTTTTCCACTTTCTGATCTGCCGATGTAGACTTCGCCGCCGCCGTGTCGGCCGCTTTAGGTGCCGCCTGACCCAGTAATGGCAACCCAGACAAACTCATCCCAATGATTAAGCACAGTGCTTTTATTCCTGATTTTTTCATGCTGTTTCCTCCATGTGTTTGACAGCATCGCTACCTTGCCGCAGACCCGTTGGCAGCGCAAACAGCAGAATTTAAATGTGGAAAAGGCCGCGAAAGCGGCCTTTAGTTGTTGCAACGATTTGCAAATTTTTGCGGGGCTTATTGCTGTTCCTGCGCCGCATTGCCCATCTTGATTTTCGCTTCACGGCGCAAACTGGACAGCAGGGAATCAAACATCGCCCCCAGAGAACTTTGCTGAATCTGACTGGAGAACTGTGTTTTCTGCTCATCATTGAGTTGATGTGGCGTCACGCTATCCAACGCAGCCAGCACAATGTTACCGGCCTGATCCTGAGTAATCGCATAAGACGGCTTATCTTTCTGTGGGTGCGGCATAGCAAAGATTGCTTCCGCCGTTACATCACCTTGAGAGAGAGAAGACAACGTTTTTGCTTCCCCAAAGCTCAGACCTGCCGCTTTAAGCGCGTCGTCTTTACCCAGCTTCAGCTCAGCCAGAATTTTTTCAGCGTCTACACTAGTCTGCTGCTCAGCCTTCTGACGTTTCAACACCTCAACGATCTCAGTACGCACCTGATCCAGAGGGCGAGTACTTTCAGGCTTGTGCTCCGTGATACGCAGAACGAAAGCACGGTCACCCTCAACGTTAATCACATCGGAGTTGTTGCCCGCAGCACCGTTTTCGCCCAACAGCGCACCGCTAAAGATAGCCTGCGTTACCGGCTGGAAGTTCAGCGCAGCAGGAACTTTCTCACGCGTAAACCAGTCGGTCTGCGTAGCTTTCACACCAGCGGCTTCTTCTGCTGAGGCCAGAGACTCGTTGTCATTACTAGCCGCTTCGCTGATTTTTTGTTGCAGCGCATAGTAACCATCCTGCGCTTTCTCATGCTTCACTTTCTCAGCGATCTCTGCACGGACTTCGCTCAACGGTTTGACCTGCTGCGGTTGAACATCATCCAGACGCACAATCAGATAGCCAACAGAAGATTTAATCGCTTCGGAAACCTGACCTTTCTCCGTCAGTTTTGCCTGCTTCAGCTCATCAATCATACTGTTTTCGTCCATCCATCCCAGATCGCCACCGTTGCGGCGCGAGATAACGTCCGTTGATTTTTCTTTCGCCAGCGTAGCGAAATCACCACCTTGCTTCAGCGCTTCCAGAACAGACGTGGCATCGGCCTCATCCTTCACCTGAATGACGCTGAATTTTTTGCGCTCAGGTTGAGAGTAGTCGTTCTTATTCTGTTCGTAGAACGCGTTGATGGCCGCATCGTCTACTTTCACGCTATCCATGATGCTTGCCGCATCCAGCGTGATATAGCTAACTTTGAACTCTTCCGGCGCGATGAAATTCCCTTTGTTTTGCTCGTAATAGCTCAGGACTTCATCATCGGCAACCGTCTGGGCTTTCGCTTTAGCCGCAATATCAATCGTTGCCACACGGACGACGCGATCTTGTGCAGCCAGTTTCACCAGGTTATCGATCTCCTGCGGCAGCAGGAATGCGGTATTGCCGAAACCACGAATCAGTTGCTGTGAAGTCAGTTGCTTACGCAGCATCTGAGCATACATATCCGTCGTTACGCCAAGGCGGCGCACCTGATCCAGATATTTTTCATTATCAAAACGGTTGTTTGTCTGAAACGCGGGAACGTCAAAGATCGCCTGTTTGATTTGCTCATCGCTGATGTTCAAGCCCAGTTTGTTGGCATACTGATCCAGTAAAGCTTCATCAATGAGTTGGGAGAGTGCCTGCCTACGCAATTGCTGCATGTAGCCGTCATTACTCGCCAAGAGAGAGAAATTCTCACCCAAGGTTTCCTGCTGACGACTGCGTTCGTTCTGTACCGCCTGCTCAAGCTGTGCGCGGCTAATTTCCTGCCCGTTCACCTTTGCCGCGTAATCTCCTGAACCACCAATAAGATAATCACCAACGCCAGTTAGAACGAATGATGCGATGATCAAAGCAAGAATAATTTTGAGCACGACGTTATTCGCGGCCGTACGTAAATTGTCCATCATAATGTGACAACACTCCGCTGTAGAATGGATAAAACTCCCTGCGCTGGCCAGAGCCTGCATCCTTGCGATTGCTATAGCCCAATACAAGGCTAGGGCGCACTTAAGCTTATTGCCCGCCACCAGAACGACCCGCTACGATGTTTAACAATACGGTGATGTTCACCCGTTGTTTTAACATCTCCTTCGCTACGTTCTGTCGCATGTCGGGTATCTATATAAATAAAAGGCACATCATAAAATGATGCGCCTCGTATCTTACCTTACCAATATCATTGCGTCAGGTATTGTTTGGCACCCAAAGTGGTTATCAGCCAAACCTGTGACGTAATAATCAGTTAACGGCGTCCTTCAGCGTTTTACCAGCACGGAACCCTGGTACTTTTGCCGCAGGGATGCTGATTTCCTTACCAGTTTGCGGGTTACGGCCAGTACGAGCAGCACGTTCACGCACTGAGAAAGTACCAAAACCGACTAAAGCCACATCATCCCCTTCTTTCAGGGATTCGGTAACGGAACCAATAATTGCATCTAACACACGCCCTGCTGCCGCTTTGGAAATATCAGCATCTGCGGCAATTTTGTCGATCAATTGTGACTTGTTCACTCTGTCATCCCCTCTGGAATTCTCTTATCGCGTTTCAATGCCCCAAGACGCGACACGTAACTTATTATCAATACTGTCATGCTTAGCCAGTTACGGCTAAAACTAACAGTGCTCTAACTTAGCGGTACAAAAAAAAGCTGGCAAGCACGATTTCACTCACCAGCCCTGATTTTCTCAAGGGTTTTTGCGACAGGTCACTCTTTTGCCTTGGCTTTGGCCTTCGCTTTAGGCGCCGAAACCACTTGCATGCCAGAAGGCGAATTCTGCAACGCTAACGCTAACACTTCCTCGATACGCTTAACCGGATGGATTTCCAAATCCGCAATCACGTTCTGCGGGATATCCTCCAGGTCGCGCTTGTTGTCGTCTGGAATCAATACGGTTTTGATACCACCACGATGTGCGGCCAACAGTTTCTCTTTCAGACCACCGATCGGAAGCACCAGACCACGCAGAGTTATCTCTCCGGTCATCGCCACATCGGCACGCACCGGGTTCCCCGTCAAACAGGATACCAGTGCAGTACACATAGCGATACCCGCACTCGGCCCATCTTTCGGCGTCGCGCCTTCAGGTACGTGAACGTGGATATCACGTTTCTCATAGAAATCTGCATTGATGCCTAATTTTTCCGCTCTGGCACGAACCACGGTGAGCGCAGCCTGAATCGACTCCTGCATCACCTCGCCCAATGAACCGGTATAGGTCAGCTTACCTTTGCCCGGCACACAGGCGGTTTCGATCGTCAGCAAATCGCCGCCGACTTCCGTCCAGGCCAGACCGGTCACTTGCCCTACACGATTTTCATCGTCGGCACGACCATAGTCAAAGCGTTGTACCCCAAGGAAATCCTTAAGGTTATCGCCAGAAATCTGAATATGCTTAGTGGATTTATCCATCAACAGCGTTTTTACGGCTTTACGGCACAGTTTGGAAATTTCACGTTCTAAGCTGCGCACGCCGGCTTCACGCGTGTAATAACGAATAATGCCAACAATCGCGCTATCCTCAACGGACAATTCACCTTTTTTCAGTGCATTACGCTCGATCTGTTTCGGCAACAGGTGCTGTCTGGCGATATTCAGTTTTTCATCTTCGGTATAACCGGAAAGACGAATAACTTCCATACGGTCAAGCAGCGGCGCCGGGATATTCATGGAGTTAGACGTGGCAACAAACATCACATCGGACAGATCGTAGTCGACCTCCAGATAGTGATCGTTAAACGCCACGTTCTGCTCAGGATCGAGCACTTCCAGCAGGGCAGAAGCCGGATCGCCACGCATGTCGGAAGACATTTTGTCGATCTCATCCAACAGGAACAATGGGTTTTTCACGCCGACTTTCGCCATTTTCTGGATCAATTTGCCCGGCATTGAACCGATATAGGTACGGCGGTGCCCGCGGATTTCCGCTTCATCACGCACGCCACCCAGCGCCATGCGCACGTACTGACGTCCGGTCGCTTTGGCGATAGACTGACCAAGTGAGGTTTTACCTACCCCTGGCGGCCCCACCAGACACAGAATCGGCCCCTTGATCTTGCTGACACGGCTCTGAACTGCGAGATATTCGAGGATACGTTCTTTCACGCGATCCAGACCATAATGGTCGGTATCCAGCATTTCCTGCGCTTTCAGCAAGTCTTTCTTCACTTTGCTGCGTGCATTCCACGGCACCTGCACCATCCAGTCGATATAGCTGCGCACTACAGTCGCTTCAGCCGACATGGGCGACATCATTTTCAGCTTTTGTAACTCGGCTTCGGCTTTTTCACGCGCATCTTTCGGCATGTTTGCCGCGTCGATCTTACGCTTTAACGCTTCGTGTTCATCCGGTGCATCATCCATCTCGCCCAGCTCTTTCTGAATGGCTTTCATTTGCTCATTCAGATAGTACTCACGCTGGCTTTTCTCCATTTGCTTCTTAACACGGCCACGGATCCGCTTTTCCACCTGCAACAGGTCGATTTCAGATTCCATCATCGCCATCAGATACTCTAAACGCTCGGTGATATCGAACATTTCAAGCACAGACTGTTTATCAGCCAGTTTCAATGGCATGTGCGCAGCAATCGTATCTGCTAAACGCGCCGCATCATCAATGCTGTTCAGAGAGGTGAGCACTTCCGGCGGGATCTTCTTATTCAGTTTGATGTATCCCTCAAACTGATTGATCGCGGTACGCATGAGCACTTCCTGCTCGCGCTCGTCGATCGCCGGAGAATCCAGATATTCTGCGTGTGCCGCGAAATGCTCGCCGCTGTCAGAAAGCGTCGTAATACGCGCACGCTGTAACCCTTCGACCAACACTTTTACCGTGCCGTCGGGCAGTTTCAGCATTTGAAGAATTGAGGCTACCGTCCCTACCGAGAAAAGATCGTTAATACTTGGCTCATCCGTTGAAGCTTCTTTCTGTGCCACCAGCATGATCTTCTTGTCATGATCCATTGCGGCTTCAAGGCACCGAATCGATTTCTCCCGACCAACAAACAACGGAATGACCATGTGCGGATAAACCACCACATCGCGCAACGGCAATACGGGGATTTCTATGCGTTCGGAACGCTCAGGGTTCATAGAGCTCTCTCTTAGTTTCGTTTCCGCCAGGTTATGGGAATCTCGTGAAACGCGGTTTTCACGGGTCTCATCAAATAGGTATTTGAGTATATGGGGATAAATGTCTCACATTCAACGACCAGCATGTGTGTAAAAAATAAATGGGGGATAAAATCCCCCATTTTTATTTTGTGGCACGGCTTAATTGATTACTTATTCGCCGGAAGCCTGCTGAGTTTCATGCTTGCCATAGATCAACAATGGCTCGGACTGACCCGCAATAACGGATTCATCAATGACGACTTTATCCACACTTTCCAGCGATGGCAGGTCATACATGGTATCCAGCAACGCAGCTTCAACGATAGAACGCAGGCCACGCGCACCGGTTTTACGCGCCATCGCTTTCTTGGCAATCGCCGTCAGCGCTTCATCGCGGAATTCCAGCTCAACGCCTTCCAGATTGAACAACGCCTGATACTGTTTAGTCAGCGCATTCTTCGGCTCACGCAGAATCTGAATCAACGCTTCTTCGCTCAGTTCTCTCAGCGTCGCAACCACTGGCAAACGGCCGATGAACTCAGGAATCAAACCGAATTTAATCAAATCACCCGGTTCAACTTTGCCTAACAGCTCGCCTTCTGTGGCTTTGTCTGAAGTGCCTTTAACGGTGGCGTTAAAGCCGATGCCGCGCCCGGTATCGGTACGCTGCTCGATGACTTTGTCCAGGCCAGCAAACGCGCCCCCGCAGATAAAGAGGATCTTGGAGGTATCAACCTGCAAGAATTCCTGCTGCGGATGTTTGCGACCACCTTGCGGCGGAACCGCGGCAATCGTCCCCTCGATCAGCTTCAGCAGCGCCTGCTGTACACCTTCGCCAGACACATCGCGGGTAATCGACGGATTGTCTGACTTACGAGAAATCTTGTCGATTTCATCAATGTAGACAATACCACGCTGCGCTTTCTGCACATCGTAATCACACTTCTGCAACAGCTTCTGAATGATGTTTTCAACGTCCTCACCAACGTAACCCGCTTCGGTCAACGTCGTGGCATCCGCCATGGTGAAAGGTACATCCAGGAAGCGCGCCAATGTTTCAGCCAGCAGCGTTTTACCGCTTCCTGTCGGGCCGATCAGCAGGATGTTACTTTTACCCAGTTCGATCCCGTTGCTGCTGTCACCATTACGCAAGCGTTTATAGTGGTTATATACCGCAACCGCCAACACTTTCTTGGCCTGCTCTTGACCAATGACGTAATCATCAAGGTGGCGGCGAATTTCGTGTGGCGTCGGCAACGCACTGCGCTCACGGTGGGGCGCTACTTCCTTAATCTCTTCGCGAATAATGTCGTTACACAAGTCAACACATTCATCGCAGATATACACCGACGGCCCGGCAATCAGCTTACGCACTTCATGCTGGCTTTTGCCGCAAAAAGAGCAGTACAGTAACTTTCCTGAACCGTCTTTGCGCTTATCTGTCATGAGTTAAACCTCTTTTTCGTCTTTTGCCCGTAGGCCAACCACAGCGATAGCGCTACAACGAACGCCGATACTTATAGCCAATACGCGTAAAATAACCCCGCACAACAGACTATCGGTCGAACACTTAGCTACACCAGACTGCTACGATGGCGAATATTACCCACGGTTCGTGAATACGGAGTCTACCAAACCGTAGTCTACTGCCTCACTGGCAGAGAGGAAACGATCGCGCTCGGTGTCTCTCTCTATCGCTTCAAGAGGCTGACCGGTATGTTTCGCCATCAGCTCATTCATCTTGGCTTTCACTTTCAGTATTTCTTTGGCGTGGATTTCAATATCCGTCGCCTGCCCTTGGAAACCACCCAACGGCTGGTGAATCATAACGCGCGAGTTCGGCAGGCAAATACGTTTGCCTTTGGCTCCCGCCGTCAACAGGAACGCGCCCATTGAGCAAGCTTGTCCCATACAGATCGTACTGACATCTGGCTTGATAAACTGCATGGTGTCGTAAATGGACATACCCGCAGTAATGACGCCACCTGGAGAGTTAATGTACAGATAAATATCTTTTTCCGGGTTTTCAGCTTCCAGAAACAGCATCTGTGCCACAACCAGGTTCGCCATGTGATCTTCCACCTGACCAGTCAGGAAGATTATCCGTTCTTTTAGCAGACGGGAATAGATATCGTAAGAACGTTCCCCACGCGAGGTCTGTTCAACCACCATCGGCACTAACGCCATATGAGGTGCTTGTCTTTCTTGTTCGCCACTGTATGACATTCACGTCTCCTAGATAAAATGCGTCCGGCGCTTTTATTGCATTGCTCAATTCTACTAGAGATAGAGGATCATGACCATGGACCCCTACCCCATACCCACTGAACAACCCATATAGCCGGGAATCCTTACCTGATGTGCCAGCTTTTCCTCTTCAGTGAGTGGGGGCACATGCATTGTCTTTCAAGCTTACACTATCAATCGTTCTCGATTAAAGAGCGAATTATTTTATTATTAACACGTTATCGGCATAGCAAATCTATGGTTTAACCCTTTGCCTGACTTGATGATAGTGTAATTTCAGGCAGCCATTCCCTGTGCCCTATCGGATAGGAACGAAGATATTAAACACCGGGGATGGAAGATCACTGAAACGATGATCACGGCGACTACGGTTACATAAAGCTATAAGTAAAAAGCCCGCGCCATAAGGCACGGGCTTTAATAGGGAAGCATCCACGCTATGCAATAAACAATGTTGGTATCAACAAGGTTTATGCCGTAGTCGTTTGATTCATCAGTTCGTTGAAACTTACTGACTTCTCAACCACTTTCGCTTTAGCAAGCACCGTTTCTACTGCTTGTTCTTCCAGAGCAACGTTACGCATGTTGTTCAGCAGCTCTTTGTTTTTGCCGTAGAACTCGATAACTTCCTGTGGATCTTCGTAAGCAGAAGCCATCTCTTCGATCAGTGCATTAACGCGGGTTTCGTCAGCTTTCAGGTCATTGCTGCTGATGACTTCGCCCAGCAACAGACCGATAACAACGCGGCGTTTAGCTTGTTCTTCGAACAGTTCACGCGGTAATTCCAGCGCTTGCTTCTCGTTGCCGCCAAAACGCTGTGCAGCCTGACGGCGCAGAACGTCGATTTCGCCATCGATCAGCGCAACAGGTACTTCGATTTCGTTGGCGTTGATCAGACCGTCCAGAACCTGAGTTTTCACACGGTTACGTACCGCGCCTTTCAGCTCACGTTCCATATTTTTACGGACTTCAGCACGCAGGCCTTCCTGAGAACCATCAGCCACGCCGAAACGTTTAATGAATTCTTCAGTCAGTTCAGGCAGTTCACGCTCTTCCACTTTCTTCAGGACGATAGCGAACTGAGCCGCTTTTCCTTTCAGGTTTTCAGCGTGGTAGTCTTCTGGGAAGTTCACATCAATCGTGAATTCTTCACCCGCTTTGTGCCCAACCACACCATCTTCAAAACCTGGGATCATGCGGTTCTGACCCATTGCCAGAACGAAGTCAGACGCTTTTCCGCCTTCAAAGACTTCACCGTCGATAGATCCAGTGAAATCGATAGTGATACGATCTTCCGCTGCCGCCGCGCGGTCAGTTTCTTTCCAGGTCGCTTGTTGCTTACGCAACGTTTCCAGCATGGTATCAACGTCAGCGTCAGTCACTTCAACAACTGGCTTTTCAACTTCGATGGTATCCAGACCTTTCAGCTCAACTTCCGGGTACACGTCAAACTCAACAGAGTAAGTGAAGTCACCGCCTACAGCGTATTCGCCAGGAATGTAGTTAGGCGCACCAACCGGGTTAATTTTTTCTTTGATGATAGCGTCAACAAAGTTGCGCTGCATCAGGTCACCCAATACGTCCTGACGCACAGAGGCACCATAACGCTGAGCAACAACATTCATCGGCACTTTGCCTTTACGAAAACCGTCAATGCGTACTTTTTTGGCCGCGTTGACCAGCTCGCTCTTCACCGCACTCTCAATGATGTCAGCAGCAACGGTAATCGTTACGCGACGTCCCAGACCTTGAGTGGTTTCAACTGAAACTTGCATCTTGTTACCTCAAAAAATCACAGTGATCGGTCAACCCCAAAACTATTCTCGCGACGAAAAATCTCACGACAGCAAGGCTCACTCAGCGCTGGCACCAAGGCGCACAGGCTTAAATAAACCCCGCAGAACCGGGAAATTGCCAACCCCGTTCCCTGTAGTCAGAAGCGTCCCGAATACATTCAGGAAAAAATAGACGCCGCATTATAGCGGTATAGACGGGATGAGTCGAGAACGGCGGGCAGACTATTACAGAAACGGATTCACACTTTTGTCTGTAACCCGCCCCAAATATGTCAGGAACGGGCCTGATTAATGACTTAAGAAAGGATACCTGCACCACCACAGGGCGGCGAAGCGGGTACGGCTTTTTGCAAACTGATCCACTCCGTTGCGGTATACGTATGCAGCGCTAACGCATGCACCGACCCCGCCAGTTCTACAGCCAGTACAGCATAAACGGCGCGATGTCGCCCAATCACGCGTTCCCCCATGAACTTATCGCTGACCAGCACCACTTTAAAATGGCTCTCCGCCCCCGCAGGCACGTTGTGACGATAGCTTTCATCAATCACCTCTAAATGCACGGGTTCAAAACCCACACGCAGCTTTTCTTCTATCGTTTCACGCATCATACGGTCACCCTTTCGGCTTGGGAAAAATTTGGTATCAACACGGCATTACTGCCATTCACCGATACCCGAACCATCACAACCTTATTACTTTCAACTTTTTATGCGTAAAAACAGCATCAAAGGAAGAAAAATTGTAGGTAACGCGTTGGTATATCATCAACCGTTTTGATGTGATAAAAACGGTTTTTCCAGGTCAAAAGCATGAAAAAGATGAATTTCAGGACAATTTACCTGCTATCGGAGCTTTTTCCTGCCTGTGGCGATGATATGATATCAACAATATTTGTCAGCTCACCACACTAATCATTACTGAGAAAATACGAATGTTAAAAAAATTATTTTTCCCTCTTCTGGCCGTCATTCTGCTTGCAGGATGTGCAGCAAAAAGCAACACGCTGAACATCACCCCAAAAATTAGCGTACCTTCTCAGGATCCAACCCTGATGGGCGTAACGATTAGCATCAATGGCGCAGACCAACGCGCCGATCAGGCGCTAGCGAAAGTCAATCGCGATGGTCAACTGCTTACGCTGACACCTTCTCGCGATCTACGTTTCCTGTTGCAAGAAGCATTGGAGAAACAAATGACTGCGCGTGGCTATATGATCGGAACCGGTGGCCCGGTCGCCTTACAGATTGTAGTTAACCACCTGTATGCCGATGTATCCGAAGGTAACCTGCGCTACAACATCACCACGAAAGCGGATATCTCCATCATTTCTCAGGCGGCCAATGGCAACAAGCAGGTGAAAAACTACCGCTCAACCTATAACGTGCAAGGGGCTTTCACCGCGAATAATCAGAACATTACTAATGCCGTTAACACGGTGTTAAGCGACGTCATCAACGATATGGCGCAAGATACGACCGTAAGTTCGTTTATCAAAGAAAACGCCCGTTAATTTCTGTATGCCGCTTCCCTTGCCCCTGAACATCCACGGGGCAAGGGAAAGGACTCTCCATGTTTAATCGCATCATTACTTTATTCAGCCAACGTAACGCGCTTTTTATGCTGTTACTGGGCTTCGCTTCCGGTTTGCCACTGGCATTGACATCCGGCACCTTGCAAGCCTGGATGACCGTCGAGAATGTCGATCTGAAAACCATTGGGTTTTTCTCTCTGGTTGGTCAAGCCTATGTCTTCAAGTTTCTCTGGTCCCCCCTGATGGATCGCTATACCCCACCGTTTCTTGGCAGGCGTCGTGGCTGGCTGATTCTTAGTCAGCTTCTGCTTATTGCCGCCATCATTGGCATGGGGTTTATGAATCCGGCACGCGATCTCTGGTGGCTGGCAGCGCTGGCGGTGCTGGTCGCGTTCTGCTCGGCTTCTCAGGATATTGTTTTTGATGCCTATAAGACGGATTTACTTCCCCCTGAAGAGCGCGGCACGGGTGCGGCAACCTCAGTCTTAGGCTACCGTGTGGCCATGCTGGTTTCCGGCGGGCTGGCGCTGTGGATGGCCGATCGTTATTTCGGCTGGCAGGCAACCTATTGGTTAATGGCAGGATTAATGCTGATTGGTGTATTCGCCACCCTGTTAGCACCGGAACCACGGAATAGCCAGCCAGCACCGCGTACCCTGGAGCAAGCCATTGTCGCTCCTCTACGCGATTTTTTCGCACGCAACAATGCCTGGCTCATTCTTCTGCTCATCGTGTTATACAAACTCGGCGATGCCTTTGCGATGAGCCTGACGACAACGTTTCTGATACGCGGCGTTGGCTTCAATGCCGGTGATGTCGGGGTCGTTAACAAGACACTTGGGCTATTCGCCACCATCGTGGGGGCGATTTACGGCGGATTATTGATGCAGCGCCTCTCGTTGTTCAGAGCGCTGATGCTGTTTGGGCTCTTTCAGGCGGTTTCTAACGCGGGATACTGGCTGCTGGCTATCACGGATAAAAATCTGTTCACCATGGCCAGCGCGGTTTTCCTCGAAAATCTTTGCGGTGGCATGGGGACGGCAGCCTTCGTCGCGCTATTAATGACGCTGTGTAATAAATCATTCTCTGCCACACAGTTTGCCTTGCTTTCCGCGCTGTCGGCCGTTGGACGCGTTTACGTTGGGCCTATCGCTGGCTGGTTTGTCGAATCCTACAGTTGGGCATGGTTCTATCTGTTTTCAATTTTTGCCGCTTTACCGGGTCTGGCAATTCTGATGATTTGTCGTGAAACGCTGGAGTTTACCCAGAAAACCGACACCTTTCAGCGGCGTACAAACTTCCAAAACTATTACAAGAAGGCCTTAGGTGTGCTGGGATTGGGAGTAATATTACTGGCGCTGTGGCTCATGTTGCTTATCAGCAATGCGCTGAAATGGTCATCATTGCCGCTACTGGCAGAATACCTGCTCTGCGCAGGTTGTACACTTGCTCTGCTGGGCATTTTCTGCGGTAGCTTGCTGGATTATTTGTCGCTCCGGCGCGCATCTACACTGTCCACGCACTGACGATATTCGTTCAGGTAGCACTCATTTGCTGCCTGAACCTATTAGTCTTTTCCTTTATTTAATTATTTTTCTCATAATTATCTTGCTAGAGAGAATTTTATTTCCATGTGAAATCCCATCAAAACTCATTTTACCAAACTAAAAATAGAAAATAAGCGTTACATCACGTTGTAATTTCTTATTATCCATCCATACTTTCATCTGAGTAGCCACTTAATTTGCTGTTTTTAAAAACCATTTTTATTTTGGCTATCTTTGTGACATTAAGGGCAAAACGCAGCAACAATCGGCTGACATAACCCTAATCATGTTTACAGTGCAGTAACCTTCCCGTAAAATGCCCGCTCGCGTAAAATGACAATAAAGCCCTTGTTATTGAGGTCGCTAGATGAGACTCAGGAAACACAATAAAATTTTTGGGATGCTGTCTTTATTTGCTGCTACTGCTCTGCTGAGTGGCTGCGATATGGCGCTGATGAACCCCAAAGGAGAGATCGGGTTAGAACAAAGATCGCTAATACTGACTGCCATTGGGCTGATGTTGATCGTTGTGATTCCCGTTATCGTTATGACGATAGCTTTTGCCTGGAAGTTCCGTGCTTCCAATGAAAAGGCAAAATATACCCCGAATTGGTCACATTCCAATAAGATAGAAGCGGTAGTCTGGACTGTGCCAATTATCATTATCGTTATTCTCGGCACCATTACCTGGAAGACGACCCACTCGCTTGATCCTTATAAGCCATTGGAATCCGACGTCAAGCCTATCAATGTCGAAGTGGTTTCGCTTGACTGGAAATGGCTGTTTGTTTACCCGGATCTTGGTATCGCAACGGTTAACGAATTGGCTTTCCCAGCCAACGTGCCTGTTGCCTTCAAGATTACCTCCGACTCCGTGATGAACTCCTTCTTCATCCCTCGTCTTGGTGGACAGATTTACGCCATGGCAGGAATGCAGACGAAGCTCCACTTAATCGCCAATGAACCGGGCAAGTATGACGGCATCTCTGGCGGCTACAGCGGTAAAGGCTTCTCTGGCATGAAGTTCACCGCGATAGCCACACCGACTCAGCAAGAGTTCGACCAGTGGGTTGCGAACGTTCGTGCGTCCGCCAAAACACTCAATACTATGGGTGAATTCAATACGTTGGCTAAGCCAAGCGAATTCCATCCTGTCGAATACTTCTCCAGTGTCCAGCCAGATTTGTTCAATAATATTATTCGCAAATTCACAGGCAACGACATGAACATGCAACATCACGGTGAAGGCATGAAGCACGACGAAAACATGCAACATGGTGAGGGTATGAACATGGGCGAGCATGGCTCGCACAAAGGAGCCGAGGGATAATACGATGTTCGGAAAACTTACACTCGATGCGGTTCCGTACCACGAACCCATTATTATGGTCACCGTGGCGGCGATCATCGTTGGCGGCCTTGGGCTGCTGGCGGCAATAACCTATTTCGGTAAGTGGAAATGGCTGTGGGCCGAATGGTTCACCTCTGTCGACCACAAGAAAATCGGTATCATGTACATCATCGTCGGTTTGGTGATGATGATCCGCGGTTTCGCCGATGCCATCATGATGCGCGGTCAGCAGGTTCTTGCCTCTGCCGGGCAAGAAGGCTTCCTCAATGCTCACCACTACGATCAGATTTTTACCGCCCATGGCGTTATCATGATCTTCTTCGTAGCGACCCCGTTCGTTGTTGGCTTGATGAACCTTGCGGTTCCCTTGCAGATCGGTGCGCGTGACGTTGCCTTCCCCTTCCTGAACTCCCTCAGCTTCTGGCTGTTTGTGGTCGGTGTCGTCTTGATCAACCTCTCGCTGGGGGTCGGTGAATTCGCACAGACGGGTTGGGTAGCGTATCCACCGCTTTCAGGAAAGGAGTACAGTCCCGGCGTCGGGGTCGATTACTGGATATGGAGTCTACAGATATCCGGTGTCGGTACTACGCTGACAGGGGTTAACTTCTTCGCAACGATTCTGAAGATGCGCGCACCGGGCATGACGCTGATGAAAATGCCGGTATTTACCTGGACAGCGCTGTGTACCAACGTGCTGATCATCGCCGCATTCCCAATATTGACCGTAACCATCGCGCTGCTGACGCTCGACCGTTACCTCGGCACCCATTTCTTTACCAATGATATGGGTGGCAACATGATGATGTACATCAACCTGATTTGGGCATGGGGTCATCCTGAGGTTTACATTCTGGTGCTGCCAATATTCGGTGTTTACTCCGAAGTGGTTGCCACTTTCTGTAAAAAACGGTTGTTTGGCTACACGTCACTGGTGTGGGCAACTATCGCGATTACGGTTCTGTCGTTCATCGTTTGGCTACACCACTTCTTTACGATGGGGTCCGGCGCAAACGTCAACGCCTTCTTTGGTATCGCCACTATGATTATTTCAATCCCGACCGGGGTTAAAATCTTCAACTGGCTGTTCACCATGTATCAAGGCCGTATTCAGCCCCATTCCACGATGCTGTGGACCACAGGCTTCATCATCACCTTCACCATCGGTGGGATGACCGGGGTTCTGCTGGCCGTACCGGGCGCGAACTTTGTCCTGCACAACAGCCTGTTCCTGATTGCTCACTTCCATAACGTGATCATCGGCGGCGTAGTGTTTGGTTGCTTCGCGGGTATTACTTACTGGTTCCCGAAAGCCTTTGGTTTCACCCTGAACGAAACCTGGGGCAAACGTGCGTTCTGGTTCTGGATTATCGGCTTCTTCGTTGCTTTCATGCCGTTGTACATCCTCGGTTTCATGGGAATGACACGTCGTCTGAGCCAGCAAATCAACCCTGAATTCCACGCCTTACTGGTCGTGGCATCTATCGGTGCGGTATTAATCGGCATGGGCGTGCTGTGTCAGTTGATCCAGTTCTACGTCAGTATCCGTGACCGTCACCTGAACCGCGATCTGACGGGCGACCCGTGGGGTGGACGTACGCTGGAGTGGGCAACCTCTTCTCCTGCACCGTTCTACAACTTCGCTATCGTGCCGCACATCAGCGAGCGTGATGCGTTCTGGGAAGCAAAAGAGAAAGGCGAGGCTTACAAGCGTCCGGCGAGCTATGAAGAGATTCACATGCCGAAAAACACTGGCGCAGGTGTGATTATCTCCGCATTCAGCCTGGTATTCGGTTTTGCCATGATCTGGCATATCTGGTGGCTGGCCATCATCGGCTTCGCAGGCATGATTGTGACCTGGATTGTGCATAGCTTTAATCAAGACGTGGACTACTACGTGCCGGTTAAAGAAATTGAGCAAATTGAGAATCAGAATTTTGATCAACTCAGTAAGGCAGGCGTGAAAAATGTCAACTGAAACTCTGACTAACCACAATACTGCCCATGCCGAGCATGGGCACCACGACACAGGTGCGACCAAGGTATTTGGCTTCTGGATCTACCTGATGAGCGACCTGATCATTTTCGGGTCACTGTTCGCAACGTATGCGGTACTGGTTAACGGTACTGCTGGTGGCCCAAGTGGGAAGGACATTTTTGAACTGCCCTTCGTGTTGGTAGAAACCTTTGCGCTGCTGTTCAGTAGTATTACCTATGGCATGGCGATGATCGCCATGAACAAAGGTAAGAAATGTCAGGTCAATGCCTGGCTGGGAATCACTTTCCTGTTTGGTCTGGTGTTTATTGGAATGGAAATCTATGAATTCCATCACCTGATCGCGGAAGGTTACGGCCCGGATCGCAGTGCGTTTCTCTCTGCCTTCTTCGCGCTGGTCGGCACGCACGGCTTGCACGTAACGGGGGGTCTGATCTGGTTGGCCATCATGATGATTCAGGTGTCCAAACGTGGCCTGACTGCAACCAATAAAACGCGTCTGATGTGCCTGAGTTTGTTCTGGCACTTCCTTGATGTGGTATGGATCTGTGTCTTCACCGTTGTTTATCTGCTGGGGGCGATGTAATGAGTCATTCAACAACCGATCATGCAGGTGCCAGCCACGGTAGCGTGAAGTCATATGTGATAGGTTTTGTGCTGTCGGTCATTTTGACAGTGATTCCTTTCAGTATGGTCATGAGTGGCACTGCCTCGCATAACGCCATTCTCTTCACTGTAGTGGGATGTGCAGTGGTTCAAATTCTGGTGCATCTGGTGTACTTCCTGCACCTGAATACGTCCTCAGAAGAGCGCTGGAACGTGGTGGCTCTTGTGTTTGCCGTCCTGATTATCGCTATTGTCGTCGTGGGTTCCATCTGGATTATGATGAGCGCACACCACAATATGATGATCCAGTAACCGAGCCGTAAAAGATGATTAAGCAATACCTGCAAGTTACTAAACCAGGAATTATTTTCGGAAATCTGATTTCCGTTATCGGTGGATTTCTCCTTGCGGCCCAAGGCCGCATTGATTATCCCCTGTTTCTCGCCACCCTTGTGGGGGTGTCGTTAGTCGTTGCCTCTGGCTGCGTGTTTAACAATGTCATTGACCGCGACATCGACAAGAAGATGGAGAGAACCAAAAATCGGGTTCTGGTAAAAGGACTGATTTCGCTGAAGGTAACGCTGGTTTATGCATCGCTGTTAGGTATTGCGGGCTTTGCTCTGCTGTACATTGCGGCCAACCCGCTGGCCATGTGGCTGGCGGTGATGGGCTTCGTCGTGTATGTCGGCGTATATAGCCTGTATATGAAACGACATTCGGTTTATGGCACGTTGATTGGCAGCCTGTCTGGCGCGGCACCACCGGTTATCGGTTACTGCGCCGTCAGCAACCAGTTCGACGCTGGCGCGTTGATACTGCTGCTGATCTTTAGCCTGTGGCAGATGCCGCATTCCTACGCGATCGCGATTTTCCGCTTCAAGGATTATCAGGCAGCCAATATCCCGGTACTGCCCGTTGTGAAAGGCATCTCCGTGGCCAAAAACCACATCACGCTGTATATCGTCGCGTTTGCGGTCGCAACACTGATGCTGTCTCTCGGCGGTTATGCGGGCTACAAATATCTGGTCGTTGCCGCCGCCGTTAGCGTGTGGTGGCTGGGTATGGCGCTTTCAGGCTATAAAAATGCGATTGATGACCGCGTATGGGCAAGAAAGCTGTTTGTTTTCTCTATCGTCGCGATTACGTCATTGAGCGTCATGATGTCTGTGGACTCCATGGCTCCCGCGCATGAAATTATGCTGACCTACCTGCGTTAATCGCAAATTGCGCATCAAAAAACAGGTGGTTCACCCACCTGTTTTTATTCCCCCCTCCCCTACTTATCCCTCTGCTAAATCACGTAACAAACCTATCGTTTACTGTCTGGTCAATAACGCTCTAAAATAGTGCCAATTATTTTCAGAGGTACGAATGAACGATAATAAAATGACCCCAGGCGAATTACGCGCCACATGGGGCCTGGGAGCCGTATTTTCGCTGCGCATGCTTGGCATGTTCATGGTGTTGCCTGTTCTCACCACATACGGCATGGCCTTACAGGGTGCCAGTGAAGCGCTGATCGGTATTGCGATTGGCATTTATGGTTTGATGCAGGCAATCTTCCAGATCCCCTTCGGTCTGGTCTCCGATCGTATCGGCAGAAAACCCCTGATCGTTGGGGGATTGTTGATTTTTGCACTCGGCAGCGTCATCGCCGCACTGAGCGATTCCATCTGGGGCATTATCCTCGGCCGGGCATTGCAAGGCGCTGGCGCGATTTCTGCCGCCGTGATGGCACTGCTTTCCGATCTGACGCGTGAACAGAATCGAACCAAAGCCATGGCATTTATCGGCGTAAGTTTCGGCGTCACTTTTGCTATCGCGATGGTCGTTGGCCCGATCGTTACCCACGCTTTTGGGTTACAGGCGCTTTTCTGGGGCATCACCCTGCTGTCACTCGCAGGTATTGTCATCACCCTGACTCTGATTCCTTCCGCACCTGCACACGTTCTGAATCGAGAGTCGGCGATGGTGCGCGGCAGTTTCCGTAAAGTACTTGGCAATAGCCGCCTGCTGAAACTGAATATCGGCATCATGTGCCTGCATATTTTATTGATGTCGAGCTTCGTTGCCCTACCCCGCGTCATGGAGTCCGTGGGATTACCAGCGCAGGACCACTGGAAAGTCTATCTGGTCACCATGCTGATCTCTTTTGTCGGCGTTGTACCTTTTATTATTTATGCCGAAGTGAAAAGGCGGATGAAGCAGGTTTTCGTCGGCTGCATCGTGGTGCTGATCGCCGCCGAGATTGTCTTATGGGCGGCAGGTAATCATCTCTGGCAAATTATTGTCGGCGTACAACTGTTCTTCCTGGCTTTCAACGTCATGGAAGCCCTGTTGCCCTCGCTGATTAGTAAGGAATCTCCCGCCGGATACAAAGGCACAGCGATGGGCGTTTACTCCACCACACAGTTTATCGGTGTAGCCATTGGCGGTAGCCTCGGTGGCGGGCTGTTTGAGCTTTATGGCGCTTCTGCGGTGTTTATGACGGGGGCCGCCGTTGCGACCCTCTGGCTAGTGGTCAGTGTCACGATGCAGGAACCACCGTATCTCAGCAGTTTGAGAATCGCATTGTCTGATGTCGCATTGCAGGATAGTGAGCTGGAACAGAAGATTCGCACTCAGCCCGGCGTGGCTGAAGTGGTTATCGTGCCGGATGAATACAGCGCCTATGTGAAGATCGACAACAAAAAGACCAATCGGCAACAGTTAGAACAATTAGCGGGTCAGGCCTGACGACTTCCCTTCCCGAGGAAGCGGTGTCAGGCTAATAAGCAAAAGGCCAGCTTTCGCTGGCCTTTCTGTCACGAGCGCATGACAAAAAGCATCAATCGCGGAAGTTGGTAAACTGGAACGGCTGCCCCAGATTGCCACCGCGAATCAGCGCCATTACACCCTGTAAATCATCGCGTGATTTCCCAGTAACGCGAACCTGTTCACCCTGAATCTGCGCCTGCACTTTCAGCTTGCTGTCTTTGATCAGCTTGATGATTTTTTTCGCCTGCGTGGCTTCAATCCCCTGCTTCAGCTTGGCTTCCACGCTGTAGGTTTTACCGCTGTGTTCTATCTCTTCCGGCACCTCTAGCGCACCGCCTTCAATCCCGCGCTTCAGCAATTTTTCACGCATGATATCAATCAGTTGCTGTACCTGAAAATCAGACTCGCTGGACGCTTTAATACTTTGCGATTTCTCATTCAGTTCAAAGCTGGCCGGAACATTACGAAAATCCCAGCGGGTGCTCAGCTCACGCGTGGCATTTTCCACCGCGTTACGGACTTCCTGCATATCAATTTCCGAAACAATATCGAAAGATGGCATAATTCGCTCTCCTGACAAATTTGGCTGGCGAGCATAATAACCGCTCTCCTGCGATAAGCAAGATGCCAGACACAATCCCGATTTTTACTCTGTATCCGATAAACAGGCCGACTAGCACAAGATCGTGATGTGAATGATAGCCTATGATGAGGAATAGCAGCACAGCATCAAAATGGGAGATGCATATGAAGATCACCGTTCTTGGCTGTGGCGCGCTGGGCCAGCTTTGGCTCGCTGCGTTACATCAACAAGGGCATGATGTCCAGGGATGGCTGCGCATTCCGCAACCATACTGCTCGGTCAATGTCACCATGCTGGACGGCCAGCATTGTAATCTTAACCTGACGGCTAACGATCCCGAGCATCTTGCCCAGAGCGAACTGCTGCTCGTGACGTTAAAAGCCTGGCAGGTTTCCGATGCCGTCACCCTCCTGTTGCCCCAGATCAATCCACATTGCACGATTTTGCTACTACATAACGGAATGGGGACGCGGGAAGAATTACCGCCGTTACCGCAGCCGCTGGTTATGGGTGTCACTACCCATGCTGCACGGCGCGATGCGACCAACGTTGTACACGTTGCGGCAGGCACAACGCATATCGGCACGTTTGACGGCGACAGCAGCCAAAGTCAGTTGGCTGAAGTTCTGCATCAAGCCTTACCTGATGTGGCATGGCACACCAACATTAGCGCCACATGCTGGCTTAAGCTGGCGGCTAACTGCGTCATTAATCCGCTGACGGTAAAATACCACTGCACCAATGGCGAACTTTCTGCGTATCCAGAACTGATTGCCTTGCTTTGTCAGGAAGTGGCCAACGTCATGGAACGGGAAGGTTTTCATACCTCGCGAGACAGCCTGCTGCTCTACGTTAACCAAATTATTCAAAATACCGCCGCCAACACCTCATCAATGTTGCAGGACATCCTCGCTCAGCGGCATACCGAAATTGACTACATCACCGGGTATTTACTGCACCGCGCGCGTCTGCACGGCCTAATACTCCCTGAAAATACCCGCTTGTTTGACTATATTAAGCAAAAGGAAAATGACTATGACTGCATCGGCACTGGTGTGTCTGGCGCCTGGTAGCGAAGAAACAGAAGCTGTCACCACCATCGATCTGCTTGTGCGGGCAGGCATTCAGGTCACGCTTGCTAGCGTAGCCAGTGATGGCAACCTTGAAATCGTCTGCTCACGCGGAGTACGACTGCTGGCCGATGCGCCGTTGGCGACCGTTGCCGATCGGCCTTTCGATGTGCTGGTGTTACCGGGGGGACTGCAAGGCGCGGAGTGCTTCCGCGCTAGCCCACTTCTGGTGGAATGCATTCGCCAGACGCATCTGGAAGGAAAGCTCGTCGCCGCCATGTGCGCTACACCCGCGTTAGTACTGGAACACCACCAACTCTTTCCCGTCGGGAACATGACCGGCTATCCGACATTCAAGGATGAGATCGCGCCAGAGAAATGGATGGAGAAACGCGTCGTCTACGATCCGCGTGTGAACCTGCTCACCACGCAAGGGCCAGGCACTAGTATGGATTTCGCCCTAAAGATCATTGATTTGCTACTAGGGAAAGAAAAAGCCGCCGAGGTTGCTGAGCAGTTGATCCTGCCGCCGGGGATTTATAACTACGCTCTGTAGAACAATCTTTGCGGTAACACTTTTCTCCATCGTGTTGCGACGATAGCAAGACGGCAACGGAGCGAATCGGCGGGTTATGGTCGATGTAACAGCATACCGCCTCGCAAACAAAGACGGTATGCATGTTCATCTTTAACATCAGGCATTTACGGTGCTATTGCGGCTCATCTGAAGCCGTTCATGTTCAAGCTCTAATACGCCGCGATGGGACAGGTAACAGAAAATAATACAACACCCGATCCCGCCGAGGAGGAGATAAAAACCGCCGTGCCAGCCAAAACGGTCAACGATAAAACCAAACAAACTCGTCCCCAGACTGGCTCCCAGAATATAACTCATGAAGCCACGTAAGCCGACAGCCGATCCCACAGCAAAACTAGGCACAATTTCCATCGTCTGTACCGACGCTAAAAATTGCGGGACATAAATCAGACACCCAACAACCGCAGCAAAGAACGTGACTACAACTAAGGAATCCGACTTCCAGTATCCAATCAGGCAAACAAAAATTAATGCCATGCAAATCATTGCCAGTGGCATACGACGCCCACGGAATAATTTATCTGATAGCCATCCTGCAAATAAGGTCGAGGGAATCGCCGCCCATTCAAAAAACAGGAATGCAACGCTCATTTCACTTTTGGAAAAATGTTTTTCAGTTAACAGATAGATAGGCAGCCAGCTAATTACACCGAAGCGAATCATATACACAAAAACATCAACGAAAGAGACATACCAGGCATGTTTGTTTTTCAAAACATAGGTAAGAAATATCTGCCATGCGGTCATATTTTCCGGTGCGACATGTTTTTGCCTGGCGGTATCAATAATTACATCTTCTTTGACGATCTCATGAAGTGGCGGTAAACCTTCACTAACCGGAGAACCTTTACCTATCAGCAGCAGAATACCCGCCATCAATATAGCGATAAGCGCAGGCACAATATAGTTTGCCGTCTGCCAATGTTCACTCCCTAAGAACGCAAATGCCGTCCCCACAATAGGGGCAACAATACCGCCGCCGACGTTATGAGAGATATTCCATATCGCACCCACTCGTCCTCGTTCCCGACGCGGGAACCAATTGGCAATCGTAATAAAAGAGGGGCCGACCCCCATTCCCTGGAAAAAACCATTAAAGATGACTAGCACAGTAAACAGCCAGAAAGCGCTATTGAATCCCATACCGATATTCACTAATGCGCATAAAAACAAACCAATAGCCATATACATTTTAGGGTTTGCTTTATCCGCCAGGCTACTCATCAACCCTTTACTGATGCCATAGGTAATCAACATACAACTGCTTAACAAGCCAATTTCCGTAGCGCTCAGATGTAAGTGTTCTTTTAAATAAGGAGTGGAAAGCGTGAAATTATTTCTCACGATATAATAAGACAAATAACCGAGAAAAACCCCGATGAGCGCTTGAATTCGGTTATGCTGATAAACCGCGACAATGTCCTTTTTAGGCACTTTATGTGTCGCCACTTTAGGCTTAAGGAATGAAAGCATAATATTTCCCTGGTGTTGTTAATTGTAAAAACCGCCAAATAAAATCACATTAAAAATTATGTACGCAGCATGATTTAAATATAGAAAAAGAGCAACCCGTTAACATTGAGTCAATATTGACTCAAAATATAAAAAACCATGTGTCAATACCATCATAATTTGATTATTTTATTTTTCATTCCTTCCTAATAACGTTAAAATAGCGAAAAATGAAACAAATCATCGACGATAATTTTATTAATAACCTTTCATTTTCGTGATAAAAATCACATAAGACAGGTATGAGAATGCGTTCGTGCAGATTGCTACTGTTCTGGCTAATAAATTTTCTGGCATTGTCACCACTGTGGGCAAATGAATTGGTCATTGCCACCACATTTTCTCCCGAAACAACAGCCAACATCATGTCTCAATGGCAGAGGCAATCTTCTTCCGTACCCGTTCGGACGCTGAATCGCACCAGTTCATCTCTCGAACGCCTGATGGGTACGCCACTAAATGACAGTATCGACCTGATTCTCACGTCATCTCCCATGCTAATGCAGCATTTGCAGGATCATCAATTATTGTCCCCGATTCCAGCCATTCCACCGGAAAGCCAGCGTTTGGTGCCGGACTCGATTCGCGGTAGCGCAGCGGCGATTGCGATTTCCGGGTTTGGTATTCTGGCTAATGCCACGGCGCTACAGGAAAAAAAACTCTCCCCACCAGACTCATGGGAGCAGCTAAAGGATCCACGCTATCAGTCGTTGATTTTAATGAGTAGCCCCTCACGTTCAGACACCAGCCACCTCATGATTGAAACCTTGTTGCAACAGCAAGGATGGCAGCAAGGTTGGGCAATGCTAATGGAAATTTCGGGTAATCTGGCGACCATTTCCTCACGTAGCTTTGGAGTTGCCAGTAAAATAACAACGGGATTGGGTATGGCTGGCCCTATCATTGATAACTATGCGACGCCGTTACTTAAAGATCCCCATCTGGTATTTCGCTATATTCCTCATGCAGGTGCCGCCCCCACGTTCATCGCGATTACCCGTAATAGTACGAATAAAGATCTCGCGATGCGGTTTATCTATTTTTTATTAAGCAAACAAGGACAAAAAATCCTTTCCGATACCGATACGGGCAAATTCCCGGTATTTCCTCTACCAGAGGATAACCCTCGCGCTCAACAGCAATATGTTCTATTGCAGTCGCCTCCGCCCGATTATCGTCTGATCCTACTACGCCAAAAATTAGTTCAGCGGCTGTTTGATACCGCGATTACCTTTCGCCTGAATCAATCTCAGGATATATGGAAAACGCTACATAACGCTGAAAGCCAACTGAATCGTCCGTTGCCGGAAATCAGGGCCCTGCTCACAGAGATTCCGGTCACCGCGCAACAGGCTGACGATGTAGAATATTTAAAGCAGTTCAATCAGTTGGAAAATGATATTGCCCCATTCGAATCGAATTTAATCGAATGGCAACAATTTTTCCAACACCAGCATCAACAGGCGCTGCAAAAACTGGAGGCGATCCGATGATGAAATTCCTCCAAACCATGACGATCAGTAATTGCTTGCGTTGGTCATTTGCTTTTGGTGCGATATTAACACTCTCCGTTAGCGCAATTAGCCTCTATTCATGGCGTGAACAAGGCTTTCAAATTCGCTACGCGTTAAACGATTATTTCCCTAAAATTCAGGCCTCTTTTCAACTTGAAGATAATCTTAATACCCTGATTAAAGAATTGAATGAATTTCTGACTGCGGATAATACCAGCCTGCGGTTATTACGACGCGAACAGATTATTTCCCGCCTGGACATCATCCGACATGCCAGCCAACAGTTAAATAATGATGAGCGCCATATATTAGAAAAAATCATCCAGCAAATGCATCATTTACTCATCCAGCTTGACAACATACTGGCGGAGGATCTGGTCATCAGAGAAAAAACCACTGAAATTACCACACGAATTAACTGGTTGCATGATGATTTTAACCTTGAACTCACTTCACTCTCGCAAGATATCAGTTGGCAACAGAGCGCCTTGTTAGAGCAATTTACTCAAAACGCCGAAAAAGATAAAAACCAACATATACAAACCACTCTGCAATATGTTCAGGATGAACTGCAACTGATCTATACATTGGCTCATATTGAGAATCAGATCGTCGATGATTTACGGGAACAGCTTGCAGTACATAACAGCGATAATCTGAATAACCACATTCGCTATCTTAATTATCTCAAACAGTCAGCCGATAAAATTCAGTCATCACCGCATCACTCCAGCATTATCACGTTACGCCAAACCATCGATGAATTGCTGGCATTGGGGGTGGCAGAAAATAAACTACCGGCCATTTTAATCGGCAGGAGCCAAATTCAAACGCATCTCCAGCAAACCACGCGGATGAAAGAACAAACATTAGCTCAGTTCCGCCACCAGATTGAGCAACAGCTAGGCAACAGCCATCAGCAATTACAGAAATTTAATCAACGACTTGAGCATATTATGGATATCAGCGGTATGGTGATCGTCGCGGCGACACTGATTGCGCTACTGTTTGCCATTATCCTGAATCACTTTTATATCCGCTCACGGCTCATCAAGCGTTTTACCCAGATTAATCAGTCTGTTATCCGGCTAGGTCACGGGGAGTTAAATACCTCGATTCCCGTCTATGGGGAGGATGAACTGGGGCGTATTGCCAGCTTACTGCGCAACACACGCGATCAGATAAAACAGCAACGCACACAGCTTGAGAAAGAAATCACCGAACGCAAAACCATTGAAAATAATCTTCGTACCGCTCAGGACGAATTAGTTCAAGCGGCAAAGCTGGCCACCGTAGGGCAAACCATGACGACGCTGGCACACGAAATTAACCAACCGCTCAACGCGCTTTCATTGTATCTTTTCACCTGCGAACAGGCGATGCACCACCACGAACCAGATATCATCACCTCGAATCTCACCAAAATGCGCCACTTATTACAGCGTATCGACAACATTATTCGGCAATTGCGCCAGTTTTCCCGACGTAGCGACAGCGATGCCCCCTTACATCAGGTTGATTTATATCACTGCATTCAATCATCCTGGGAGTTATTAACCTCACGCCATCGTCCACTTAATGCGCAATTAACTTTACCGATAACGCTGGATTCCGTGATTGGTGAAACGACCCGCTTACAGCAAGTCATGGTGAACCTGCTGACAAATGTATTAGAAGCGGTGAGTGATACGCCACCACAAATTATCATTCAACAATTCAACGGAAAGAATAATGAGGTCTTCCTGTACATTCAGGATAATGGTCCGGGCTGGCCGCTCATTCTGGCTCACCGATTATTGAAGCCATTTACCACGAGTAAAGATGTGGGGCTGGGAATCGGGTTATCTATTAGTCAATCCATCATGCAGCAATGTGGTGGCGAATTATATCTTGCCTCTACGTTAGAGAGACACGCCTTGGTTATTCTACAGTTCAGGAAATACGATGAAGCTCACTGAAGAACAGCAAATCCTCTTAATAGATGACGATCGCGATGTACTTGATGCCTATTGTCAGATGCTCAGTCTGGCCGGTTATCAGGTTGTCCCCTGTGATAATCCTCAGCAGGCGGTAGATCTTTTACCAGAGGATTGGCCCGGTGTCGTCGTCTCAGACGTTTATATGCCGCAACGCTCTGGGCTGTCGCTGCTCGACTATTTATTGAACTGGGATAAGCAATTGCCCGTATTACTGATAACCGGTCATGGCGATGTTCCAATGGCGGTCGAGGCTGTAAAAAAAGGGGCTTATGACTTTCTTGAAAAACCCATCATGCCAGAAAAATTGTTATCACGCTTACAGCAGGCGCTGAAAGAGCGTCGTCAACTCATCCAGCATCGCCACTGGCAGCGTAATCAGTTAACGGAACATCTTATTGGCATGAGTGAGTGGAGCCGACAGCTACGTAACCGCTTGCAGAAGCAGGCAGAGGCGCGCGTTCCGACTTTTTTTTATGGTGAGCTAGGAACAGGCAGGACATGCGGAGCACGTTATCTACATCAGATCAGTCTTAATCGTCATGCACCGCTGGTTATTATTGATGCTTCCAGCGCGTCGGAAAACACCGTTGAAGAGCAAATAAAAAAAGTACAGCAGGGTTCGCTGATCATTCGTAATATCGAGATTCTCAGTCACAAACAACAATATTATCTGGCTCAGCAACAAAATACTGAAGAGCATATATTCCGACTAATGGCCGTCAGCCAATATGGTGCGACAGCATTAGCGGCACAGCAAAAAATAATTCCCGAACTTTATTACCTGTTTTCCATGACTCAAATAGAATGTATCCCTCTATCTAAACGCCCCGGCGATATTGAGCCGCTATTTTGTTATTATCTTAAGTTAGCTTGCCAACGACTCAATCGGGAATACCCCAAGCTGAGCGATGCGTTTGTTAAAAGTCTACATCGCCGTAACTGGAATGGTAACGTCAAAGAATTACGCAATGCGGCTGAATTATTTGCCGTTGGCGTAATGCCAATCGCGATTGAAGAGAATATGTGGATCAGCCAAACACAATCCACACCGTTAGATGCACGCATTGAACAATATGAAAGCCAGATCATCACGGAAGCATTAGATATTCATCAAGGACGGATCAATGACGTAGCGGAATACCTTCAGATACCCCGTAAGAAACTCTATTTAAGAATGAAAAAATATGGCATTGATAAAAAGGACTATCGATTTTAAGCGATGCCGCCAGAACGGCGGCATCGCTCATATCATCTAGGGACGATACACTTTTACGTTAGCAAACCCTTGCTCGCGCAGATACAGCGCCTGCAAACGGCTCATCACGCCCCGATCGCAGTAAAGCAGATAGGTTTTACTCTGATCCAGATCGCCAAACTGCGTACCCAGCTTATAAAACGGCAAGGATTTGATTTCTACCTGATCCAGTTCCAGCGGTTTATCATCCTGCTCATCCGGCGCGCGGATATCCAGCAAGATATCAGTGGGCGCAAACGACGCGACCGTTTCGACTTCAACCACTTCTTGTTTGGTTTGTTCGGCGATTTCACGAATATCAATATTCCGCGCTTCGCTTACCACGCGATCTAAAATAGCAAAATCAAAGTGGCTTTCTTCGGCCTCAATCTTCGCTTTTACCGCCTTCACCGTTGGGCTTTTCGAGATCACGCCACAATATTCCGGCATCGTTTTGGCAAAATCTTCCGTTCCCAGCTCGCGCGCCTGTTTGATAATGTGCTCTTTATCATGAGAAATCAGCGGGCGCAGAATCAGGGTATCGGAGGCGTTATCGATCAAACGCAGATTGGTCAATGTCTGGCTGGAAACCTGCCCTAACGCTTCGCCAGTCACCAACGCCTGCACACCATAACGTTCCGCAATTTTGGAGGCCGCGCGCACCATCATACGCTTCAATACGACGCCCATCTGGCCGTCATCGACCTTCTCCAGAATTTCACCCACTACCGGATCGAAATCAATCGCAACAAAACGCACCCGATGCGAACTACCAAAACGATTCCACAGATAGTGCGCCACCTGCTTCACGCCAATTTCGTGCGCCGCACCGCCAAGGTTGAAGAAACAGTAGTGAACGCGACACCCACGACGCATCAACATATAACTGGATACACCGGAGTCAAAACCACCGGAAATCAGCGACAGGACATCTTCCTGCGTGCCGATCGGGAAGCCGCCGATGCCTTCATAGCGGCCTTTAATCAACAGCAGACGATCCTGCTCAATTTCCAGATGTACGGTGACCTGCGGAGCCGTAAGATTGACTCGCGCCGTTTCAATATGCTGGTTCAAACCGCCGCCGACATAGCGTTCCACGTCTTGCGAGCTGAATTCATGCTTGCCGCGACGCTTCACCCGCACACAAAACGATTTGCCTTCCAATTGCTCACGATACATCGCCAGCGCCTGTTCAAAGATGTTATGTACATCGGTATAGGCGTGATCTTCCACTTCCAGAATATGGTGAATACCTGGGATTCTCGTCAGCGCCTCACGAATCGCAGAACGCTGGCTTTCGTCTTTGGCCCGAACTTCGATATGATCCCAGTGACGGACAACCGCCAGCGCTTCATCATAGTGTTTTAGTACGTTGCGAATGTTTCCGGTTAGAATCTTGATAAAGCGCAACCGCACAGATTGGCTCTTGATGGTGATTTCCGGGAACAATTTAATGATAAACTTCATGGTGGCTGTCGTTACTTGGTCAGAAAGGCGTAAATAAATTTACCCCGAGCACTAAAATCACGTTATCGGTAAAATCAGCGGAACAGAGATGATTTTACCCATAGCATCCAAGGCGCGGAGTATATCATTATATGAAGATATACTGTGTGCTTTAACCGTATAATTGTTGTGCATCCACGGATGATCAAACGCAACACCACGCTCTGCCGCCACAAGCCAACGGCGTATAACACCAGGATTCTGACATCACTATGCCTAAGAAGACCGAGCAGCCAGTCAGCTTTGAAAGCTCACTGAACGAACTGGAAAAAATCGTTATCCGCCTCGAATCCGGCGAACTGCCGCTAGACGATGCGCTCAATGAGTTTGAGCATGGCATCCAGCTCGCCCGTCAGGGCCAGCAAAAACTACAGCAGGCGGAGCAACGCGTACACATCCTGCTGAGTGACGATCCCGATGCACCGCTGTCACCGTTTACGCCGGATAATGATTCACTATGACCGATTTCAGCACGCAACTGAACGCTCACTGCCAGCGTACTAACCGCATGTTGGGGCATTTCATCGCCGACCTCCCCTTTCAGAGTAGTCCACTGGTCACTGCGATGGAGTATGGCTCACTCTTAGGAGGCAAACGCCTACGCCCGTTTCTGGTTTATACTACAGGTGAACTGTTTGGTATGCCGTTAGAAAGCCTGGATGCTCCCGCGGCTGCCGTAGAATGCATCCATGCCTATTCACTGATTCATGACGATCTGCCAGCGATGGACGACGACGATTTGCGCCGTGGGCAGCCAACTTGCCACATCAAATTTGGTGAAGCTAATGCCATTCTGGCGGGGGATGCCCTGCAAACGTTGGCATTTTCCATTCTGGCTGATGCGCCGATGCCGCAGGTTTCTGACCGCGATCGCTTGGCGATGCTCTCAGAATTAGCACAAGCCAGTGGTGTGGCAGGCATGTGCGGCGGTCAGGCTTTCGATCTGGAGGCGGAAGGCCATCAGGTCGATCTGGCGACGTTAGAACGGATTCACCGCCATAAAACCGGTGCGTTGATCCGTGCGGCCGTCCGACTCGGCGCACTGGCAGCCGGTGAAGTGGGACGTGCGGCCTTACCGCATCTGGATCGCTACGCTAACGCGATTGGGCTCGCTTTTCAGGTTCAGGACGATATTCTTGACGTTGTTGGCGACAGCGCGACTACAGGCAAACGTCAGGGTGCTGACCAGCAGCTAGGCAAAAGCACCTACCCCAGCCTGCTGGGATTAGATCATGCACGAAAAAAAGCACAGGAGCTGTATCAGGAATCACTGGCATCGCTGGACGATCTCGTCGCATCCAGTCCGACTCCCCTGAATATTGCGCCACTACAAGCGCTGGCGAATTTCATCGTTGAACGCGATAAGTAATTACCTAATGAGTCTCTATGAGTTTTGATACCGCGAAGTACCCTACATTGGCGTTAGTGGAAACACCGGATGAACTTCGACTGTTGCCGAAAGAAAGTCTGCCAAAGCTGTGCGATGAGCTACGCCAATATCTGCTGGACAGCGTTAGCCGTTCAAGCGGCCATTTCGCATCAGGGTTAGGAACGGTTGAATTAACGGTCGCGCTACATTACGTCTATAACACCCCTTTCGATCATCTGGTGTGGGATGTGGGTCATCAGGCTTATCCGCACAAGATCCTGACGGGGCGTCGCGATCGCATTTCAACCATCCGTCAAAAAGGGGGGTTGCACCCCTTTCCGTGGCGCGACGAAAGTGACTATGACGTATTAAGCGTCGGGCATTCATCCACCTCAATCAGTGCCGGGCTGGGTATGGCCGTCGCGGCCGAACGTGAAGGCAAAGGGCGTCGTACCGTTTGTGTCATCGGCGATGGTGCAATTACCGCAGGCATGGCCTTTGAGGCGATGAATCACGCAGGCGATATTAGATCCGATCTGCTGGTAGTACTGAATGACAACGAAATGTCGATTTCAGAAAATGTCGGCGCATTGAACAACCATCTGGCACAACTGCTATCCGGCAAGCTCTACGCCAGCCTGCGCGAAGGCGGTAAAAAGGTTTTATCCGGCCTGCCACCAATTAAAGAGCTAGTGAAGCGTACCGAAGAGCACCTTAAAGGCATGGTGGTGCCGGGTACACTATTTGAAGAACTGGGTTTTAATTATATTGGCCCGGTTGACGGCCATGACGTGCAGGCGCTGGCGCATACGTTGAAAAACATGCGCAACCTGAAAGGCCCGCAGCTTCTGCACATCATGACGAAAAAAGGCAAAGGTTACGCCCCTGCCGAGCAGGATCCGATTAGCTGGCATGCCGTACCAAAATTCGATCCTGCCAGCGGCACGTTGCCGAAAAGTAAAGAAGGTGCTCAACCCACCTATTCTAAAATCTTCGGTCAATGGCTACAGGAAACTGCCGCCAAAGACAGTAAGCTCATGGCGATCACGCCTGCCATGCGTGAAGGTTCCGGCATGGTGCAATTCTCCCGCGATTATCCGCAACAATATTTTGATGTCGCCATTGCCGAACAGCATGCCGTCACCTTTGCAGCCGGTCTGGCAGTTGGCGGTTATCATCCGGTTGTCGCGATTTACTCGACTTTCCTGCAACGTGCCTACGATCAGGTGATCCACGATGTGGCGATCCAGAATTTACCGGTTCTGTTTGCTATCGACCGCGGCGGTATCGTTGGCGCGGATGGGCAGACTCATCAGGGCGCGTTCGATCTCTCTTTCTTACGCTGTATCCCGAACATGATCATCATGACACCCAGCGATGAAAATGAGTGTCGCCAGATGCTGCACACGGGTTATCACTACCAGAAAGGCCCGACGGCGGTGCGCTATCCGCGAGGAAACGGGACGGGAACCGAACTGACGACACTCTCAGAACTGCCTATCGGGAAAGGCGTGGTGCGTCGTCAGGGCGAAACGATCGCGATTCTGAATTTCGGTACGCTATTGCCGGAAGCGATGGTCGCAGCAGAGAAATTAAACGCCACCGTCATCGATATGCGTTTTGTGAAACCACTGGATGAAGCATTGCTGGAAGAACTGGCACAATCCCATAGCACGTTTGTGACGCTGGAAGAAAATGCGGTCATGGGCGGTGCGGGAAGCGGCGTGAATGAATTCCTGATGGCGAAACGCCTTGTGGTTTCCGTGCTGAACATCGGATTACCGGACGTCTTTATCCCGCAAGGGTCACAGGAAGAAATCCGTGCCGATCTGGGTCTGGACGCCGCAGGCATTGAGCGCCGAATCACGCAGTGGATGGAATAAGTCACTAATGATAACCGGGGCTCATGGCCCCGGTGCAATAGCGTTAAAACCTTTCACGGTACTCGCAGAATCAGTTTTGCTCGCTAAAATGGTCATACCCTTTCCAGTTCAGCTCGGTCACTTTATTATCTCTGAAAAAGCGCAACCCTTCAGATGACGGCCCGATTTGCCCGATACAGGTATAATGAGCACCGAGATGCCCCAAAGCAAGTTCCAACGCACCACGGTTAATTTCCGGTACGGTAAAACACAACTCATAGTCTTCGCCGCCAGATAATGCCCAGCGCAACGCCTGCTCTTCGTTGGTACAACTCCGCAGCCAATCAGATTGTGGGATCGCGTCCAGATTAATACGTGCGCCGCACTCGCTGGCTTTCAATATATGCTGTAGATCGGAAATGAGACCGTCGGACAGATCGATAGCCGAACTGGCCAGATCGCGCAACGCCTGACCTTGCAGGATTCTGGGCTGGGGGCGGAGATGACGTTGAATCAATCCCTGCCGTGCCTGTTCATCATCAACGTGCAACGTATTCTGGAGGATAGCCAGACCCGCCTCGCTGTCGCCCAACGAGCCGGTAACATAAATCCAGTCACCTATTCTGGCTCCACGACGCGTTAATGCCCGGCCAGCAGGCACCAAACCGTGGATCGTCAGCGTCAGGCTTAACGGGCCACGCGTTGTATCCCCCCCGACCAACTGCATACCGTAATAATCAAGCAGGTCAAACAAGCTGTCGCTGTACGCAGACAGCCATTGGCTATTGCTTTGAGGTAGGGTAATGGCCAGAGACAGCCAGGCAGGATCGGCCCCCATGGCAGCCAAATCGCTTAAATTCACTGCCAGAGATTTGTAACCCAGATCGGCGGGATCGATATCAGGTAGGAAATGCACGCCAGATACCAGCGTGTCAGTACTCACCGCTAGCACCTGCTTGTCTGCCACCGTCAGTAATGCACAATCATCACCGATGCCTAACTCCACATCGCGACGTGAACTTCGGACCCGATTAAAATAGCGGGCAATAAGGTCAAACTCACCTTCAACCATAACCTTTCCAGCCAGCCTGTCATTTAAAAGCGATCAGGGCCGGATATCCGGCCCTGATTCGATTCATTTTACTTCTTGCCTTTCCGTACACTCGGAGCAGCTTTATCCAGCACGCCATTCACAAACTTATGGCTATCTTCGGCACCGAAAACTTTAGCCAGTTCGATGGCTTCGTTAATCGCCACCTTGTAAGGAACATCTTCGCGCTTGCTCAGCTCAAACATCGCCAAACGCAGAATCGCTTTTTCAACCTGTCCCAATTCCTCAAGTTGGCGAGACAGAAAAGGTGCCATCAGTTGATCAAGCTTCTCAGCCTGAGTGGCAACCCCCGCCAGCAATTCACGGAAATAGGTAATGTCGACATCTTTGACATCCTGCTCGCTCAGGAATTGGTGTTCAACATCGGCAATATCATTTTTAGATAACTGCCAGGAGTAAAGCGCTTGAACCGCACATTCACGAGCGCGGCGACGAGCAGCAGGTTTCACGGAATTCCCCTTACTTAATCAGGCTTACTTAATCGCTTTCAATACATTAATCATTTCTAGCGCGGTCAGGGCAGCTTCTGCGCCTTTGTTCCCCGCTTTCGTACCAGCACGCTCAATCGCCTGTTCGATGCTTTCCGTCGTCAGAACGCCGAAAGCCACAGGGATCTCGCTGTCCATCGCAACGGAGGACAGACCTGAGCTACATTCGCCAGCAACAAATTCAAAATGCGCTGTTCCACCACGGATGACCGTTCCCAGAGCAATCACGGCATCATATCCGCCATTTTTCGTGCTTTTGGTCAGCGCACGAACCGTCAAGGGCAGTTCGTAAGCCCCCGGCACCCAGACAACGGTGATGTTTTCGTCTTTAACCTGACCGATGCGTTTCAATGCATCAACCGCACCTTCCAGCAGGCTGTCATTAATAAAATGGTTAAAACGCGCAATCGCAATCGCCACACGGGCATCAGGAGTAGCAACAACACCTTCGATAACGTTCATAGCTTTCCTTGTATCTGGTCTTTATGGCCCGCAGGGGGGCGGATTCTATCATAATTTTTGGTGGCACGTATCCGGTTTTGTCGAACCTGCACCACGTATTTACATACACATCAGAATTTCGGTTTTAGGCGCAATCGCACATCCGGGCCAATCTGGCGAACCTCTGCGATGTCAAATTCCGGTGCCTGAGATAACTGCACCAATTCTGGCAAGAGACAGAGCGAACGGGCATTTTCACCCAGCAGTTTTGGCGCAAGATAAACGATAAGTTCATCAACAACGCCAGCATTCAGTAACGCCCCCGCCAGACTGGCTCCGGCTTCAACCCAGACAGTGTTAATCTGGCGTCTCCCCAGTATCATCATCAGCGCCACCAGATCGACGCCGCCATTGTGCTGCGGCAGCATCAGTTGTTCAACGCCTTGTGGCCACGCCTGTTCATCGGTCTGCACGCGTGCAAGCCAAGTCCCACCCGGTTGACGAATAATCCGATGTTGTGGCGTGACGCGCTGCTGGCTGTCCACAATCACTCGAACAGGCTGCCGGAGATCCGCTTCCGCATAGCGTTTCTGGACATCGGCATCCAACTCTGACCAACGAACGGTGAGAGAGGGATCGTCAGCTAACACCGTCGCACTGCTGCTCAGAATGGCTGCACTCTCCGCGCGAAAACGCTGCACATCCTGCCGCGCCTGCGGCGAGGTAATCCACTGGCTTTCTCCCGATGCCATCGCAGTACGCCCATCTAAAGACGCCGCCATTTTGAGTTGTACGTAAGGAAAGCCCGTCCTCATACGTTTCAGGAAGCCCACATTCACTTTCTCGGCTTCGGCCATCATCAAGCCATGGCTGACGGCGATCCCCGCTTGCTGTAAACGATGTAAACCACGACCTGCCACCTGCGGGTTCGGATCCTGCATCGCGGCAACCACACGCGAAACGCCAGCAGCAATCAATGCATCGGCGCAAGGTGGCGTTCTGCCGTGATGGCTGCACGGCTCCAGCGTAACATAGGCCGTCGCGCCACGCGCGCGCTCCCCCGCCATTCTCAGCGCATGAACCTCAGCGTGAGGCTCACCAGCGCGGAAGTGATAACCTTCTCCCACAATTTCGCCGTCACGCACAATCACGCATCCCACATTTGGGTTAGGTGACGTGGTAAAACGGCCACGACGCGCCAATTCTAACGCCCGCGCCATGTATAATTCATCCTGCACCAATTGGCCGTTTTCCTGTCGATCGTTTTCTTGAAAAACGCTCATTTCCGCACCTCTTATCTCTGTCGAATCGACACGGCTTAATCCTGCAAACGCGCAATCTCTTCGCCAAATTCGCGGATATCTTCAAAGCTGCGATACACTGATGCAAAACGGATATAAGCCACTTTATCCAGTTTCTTCAGTGCATCCATCACCAGATTGCCCACCATTTTGGTGGTCACCTCACGTTCTCCGGTCGCCCGCAGGTGAGATTTAATGTGATTGATCGCCATTTCGACGTCATCAGAACTCACCGGTCTTTTTTCCAACGCTTTCAGCATACCGCTGCGCAATTTATCTTCATTAAAAGGCTCGCGTACCTCATTGCTTTTAATGACTCGCGGCATCACCAGTTCAGCCACTTCAAACGTGGTGAAGCGTTCATGACAAACCAGACACTGCCGACGACGACGGACTTGCGAACCTTCGCCGACCAGACGGGAATCAATGACTTTGGTATCAACAGCGGAACAAAACGGGCAATGCATGATATGTCCTGACCAGTAATCCTTAACGTAGAGACAGTTTACCCTGAATTACCGGACTAACCAAAACTCCTGAACCAGGTTGCGAAGGGTTTCGCATCTCTTCAGGTAACCGGATGAAAAAAGTTGTCTCACCTATGACTTAGGCTTAATCACAGCTAAACTCAGCAGCAGGGATCAATGAATAAAACATCGAAAGGGGAGCCACTGATATGAGAACCCGATATCGCGTATTGACCTTCCTGCCAGCACTCCTCGTGCTCGCAGGGTGCGCCGAACAGCGCCAAATGCCAAAATTGCAGAATCAGATAGGTCAGCTAAATCAGCAGCTACAAACACTGACCGATCAGGCCGTAGCGTTGGAGCGACAGAACGCGTTGAATTCCCAATCCACCTCTGGCGTGTATTTATTGCCCGCGGCACAAACCAGCACCGTGCTGGAAAGCCGTATTGGCCGGCTCAGCGTCTCGTTACGTAATATCGAGACAGAAGCGAACGGCACCAGCGCGTTACTGCATATTCGCACACTTGATGCGAAAGGACTGCCAGCCTTTGGCGCGCAGCTTGACTGGGGACGCCTCGATCCCGTGAGCGGGCAGCCTTTGAACGGCGATACACAAACACAGTCTTTTGTCGTCACCCCCACGCTATTACCAAAAGCGGAGGCGATTATTGAATTGCGCCTGAGCGGCCTGCCGCCAGAAGAACTTGGTTTTGTCCGTTTGCATCAGGTTCAGGAAATACAGAGTCCTCCTCCTGTCGCCGCAACCGAGTCACCTTGATATATCCCAATGATAAAACGCAAAAAACCCTGCGGCAACGCAGGGTTTTTCATGTTTACAGTCGGCAGATTAAGGCAGGATTGACGGTTGATCCGCCCCTTCTTTTTCCACTTTCTGAACGATCAGGTGTTCACGCTTCATACCCAGTTTCAACGCCAGAGCAGAAGAAACATAGATGGAAGAGATCGTACCGATGATCACGCCAATAAACATCGTCAGCGAGAAGCCATGCAGTAACGCACCACCGAAGACCATGAGGATCACAATCATCGCCAGCGTGGTCGCTGAGGTGATGATGGTACGGTGCAGCGTTTGCGTCAGAGAAATGTTAGTAATTTCGTAAGGTGTCCCACGGCGAACCTTGCGGAAATTCTCACGAATACGGTCAGACACCACGATCTTATCGTTCAGTGAATAACCAATTACCGACATCAATGAAGCAATGATCGTTAGGTCAATCTCAACATGGAACAGAGACAGTAGACCCATCGTGATAATCACATCGTGCGCCAACGCCAATACGGCTCCCAACGCCAGACGCCATTCAAAACGAAAGCCGATGTAAATGAGAATAGCAATCAACGCAGAGAGCAGTGCCAATGCGCCAGCCTGTGCCAAATCGCTGCCCACGCTCGGCCCAACGAACTCAATACGTTTCACGGTCGCATGCTGCTGGAAGGTATCGTTCACCACCTTCAACACTTTGTTACCGAGCGCTTCGTTCTCACTGCCGGAAACCGGCGGCATACGCACCATGACGTCACGGCTGCTACCGAAATTCTGCACCTGAGGCTCAGAAAACCCGGCGGTTTCCAACGAGCTACGCATCACATCAAGATCGATCGGTTTCTCAAGGTTAATCTCAATGACCGTACCACCGGTAAAGTCGAGTCCCCAGTTGAAACCACGTACTCCCATAATCGCGATAGAGGCGATGATCAGCAGACTGGAAATGATAAATGCCAATTTATCCCAGCGCATGAAATCATAGACTTTACGCCCATGGTTTAGTTGTTCAATGTTGTATTCCTGTTCCTGTGCCACAACGCACTCCTCAGATAGACAGCTTGTTGATGCGTTTACCGCCGTAAAGCAGGTTAACGATGGCACGAGTACCGACGATCGCCGTAAACATTGAGGTAGCAATACCAATCGCGGTGGTAATCGCAAACCCTTTGATAGACCCCGTACCCACGGCATACAGGATGATGACTTTAATCAACGTCGTGACGTTCGCATCAACAATGGAACTGAATGCGCCTTTATAGCCCTCATGAATGGCCTGTTGCACGGAGCGACCATTACTGAGTTCTTCCTTGATACGTTCGTTAATGAGTACGTTAGCATCGACGGCAACCGCCAGCGTCAGCACGATACCCGCGATGCCCGGCATGGTAAGCGTAGCCCCTGGCAGCAGAGACATCACCCCAACAATCAACACCAGGTTAGCCACCAGAGCACTGGTCGCGATAATACCAAACTTCTTATAGAAGAAGACCATAAAGAGGATCGATGCGATCAAGCCCCACAAACAGGCTTCCAGCCCCTGCGTGATGTTTTGCATCCCCAGCGTAGGCCCAATGGTACGTTCTTCCACAATCTGGATTGGCGCAATCAGCGCACCCGCACGCAGCAGCAGAGAAAGCTGACGCGCTTCGTTCGGGTTATCAATACCGGTAATACGGAAGCTGTTACCTAGTCGCGACTGAATGGTCGCTACGTTGATCACTTCTTCGTGTTTTTCCAGCACTGAACGGCCTGTCGCATCTTTCTTACCGCTGTCTTTGTATTCTACAAACAGCGTCGCCATCAGCTTGCCGATACTATCTTTGGTGAAGTTGGACATGGTGTTGCCACCCGCGCTGTCCAGAGAAATATTCACCTGAGGCTGGTTGTATTCATCCGTACTTGATGTCGAATCGGTAATATGGTCGCCCGTCAGAATCACACGCTTGAACAGCACCACGGGTGAGCCGTCACGCATGTTCTTCACTTCAGAGTCACCCGGCACGCGACCGTTCGCCGCCGCGGTCGCATCCGTATTACTGTTGACCAGACGGAATTCCAGCGTAGCGGTTGCACCCAGAATTTCTTTCGCACGCGCCGTATCCTGAATACCCGGTAATTCAACAACGATACGGTCAGCACCCTGACGCTGCACCAGCGGCTCAGCAACACCCAGTTGGTTCACACGGTTACGCAGGATATTGATGTTCTGCTGTACGGCATATTCACGCGCTTCACGCAGACGCTCGTCAGACATTACTGCGCGTAGCAGGTTGCTGCCGCTACTGCTGAGAACCAAATTGCGGTGACGAGATGTCAGGTAGTTGATACCCTCATCACGCGTTTGCGCATCACGGAAACGAATTTCGACGCCGTAATTGTCAATCTTGCGCACCGCGGCATAAGGAATGTTCTTCTCACGCAGATCGCTGCGCAAAGAGTCCATAGTTTGTTCTTGCAGTTTACCCAGCGCCGTATCCATATCCACTTCCATCAGGAAGTGAACACCGCCGCGCAGGTCAAGCCCCAATTTCATCGGTTCAGCACCTAACAACCGTAGCCAGGTTGGCGTAGACGGCGCCAGGTTAAGTGCGACGACGAATTTTTCGCCCAGCTCATTTACGAGTGCTTCACGCGCGCGGAGCTGAATATCAGGGTTAGAGAAGCGAGCCAAAATTGCACCATTTTCTAATGCAATCGACTTACTGGTAATATTTTGTTCTTTTAAGACATTTTGGACTTGGATCAGCGTCGTTTCGCTGGCGGCGGTTCCCCGCGCGCCAGTAACTTGTACCGCCGGATCCTCACCATATAGGTTAGGAAGTGCATAGAGCAGGCCGACAAACAACACCACGACCAGCATCAGATACTTCCACAAAGGATAACGATTTAACACGGCAGTTCCCTTCGGGAAAATCGGAAATTACAGGGCTTTGATCGTGCCCTTCGGCAGCACGGCAGCCACGAAATCACGTTTGATAACCACTTCATTGGTTTCGTTCAACGCAATCGCAATATAGCCAGTTTCGGACACTTTAGTCACGCGACCAACCAGACCACCAGTCGTTAATACTTCATCACCCTTGCTGATAGAATCCATTAACTTCTTGTGTTCCTTGGCGCGTTTTTGCTGAGGACGCAGGATCATAAAGTAGAAAATCAGACCAAAAACGGCCAGCATAATAACCAGAGAGTACGGGCTTCCCTGAGCCGGAGCGCCGGTTGCAGCTACAGCATCGGAGATGAAAAGACTCATGTAAATATCCTCTTTTTTGTCAAAAGATAAGCTATCAAAAAGATAAATTATCAACCTTACAATCGTAAAAACGCTTCACAGCAAAATGCAATTCATCGCAAACGGGCTGTCAGTTGCTTGCAGCAACGTCTTTTTCAGCCAGCGGCGGAATGGGTTTGCCTATCCGTTGGTAAAAATCCACCACAAAGTGCTCTAATTTACCCTCTTCAATGGCCTGACGTAAACCCGCCATTAAACGCTGATAATAACGCAAATTATGAATGGTATTGAGTCGTGCTCCGAGTATTTCGTTGCAACGGTCAAGATGATGCAAGTAGGCACGGCTATAATTGCGACATGTGTAGCAATCACAGTGCTCATCTAGCGGGTTAATGTCATCCTTATGCTTCGCATTACGGATTTTCACCACCCCATCAGTCACGAAGAGATGCCCGTTACGTGCGTTACGCGTTGGCATAACACAGTCGAACATATCGACACCACGGCGTACGCCTTCGACCAGATCTTCCGGCTTGCCAACGCCCATCAAATAGCGCGGCTTATCTTCTGGAATCTGCGGGCAAACGTGCTCCAGAATACGGTGCATGTCTTCTTTCGGCTCGCCTACCGCTAAACCGCCCACAGCGTACCCATCAAAGCCAATGTCTACCAGCCCTTTTACGGATACATCACGTAAATCTTCGTAAACACTTCCCTGAATAATGCCGAATAGCGCATTTTTATTTTCCAGCTCATCAAAACGCTGGCGGCTGCGTTTCGCCCAGCGCAACGACATCTCCATTGAGCGCTTGGCGTAATCCCAGTCAGCAGGGTACGGCGTACATTCATCAAAGATCATCACGATATCTGAACCGAGATCGTGCTGAATCTCCATCGACTTTTCCGGGCTAAGGAAAATGGAATCCCCGTTGATCGGGTTACGGAAATGTACGCCCTGTTCGGTAATCTTACGAATATCGCCGAGGCTAAACACCTGAAAACCGCCGGAGTCCGTCAGAATCGGGCCGTGCCACTGCATGAAATCATGCAAATCGCCGTGCAGTTTCATGATTTCCTGACCGGGACGCAGCCACAGATGGAAAGTGTTGCCGAGCAGAATCTGCGCGCCCGTCTCTTTCACTTCTTCCGGCGTCATACCTTTCACCGTGCCATAAGTTCCCACGGGCATAAACGCCGGGGTTTCCACCACACCACGTTCAAAAATCAATCTGCCGCGTCGCGCACGACCGTCCGTTGTTTGTAATTCGTACTTCACTTCGCCTCCGGCATCAGAAAAACAGTCTGATGGTAATGGTGTGTTAATGCCTGACAGAGCGTGGTCTGTGGCATCGCTATTATGCGAAAAATAGGGGTTATCCCACTTTTTCCTGTTCGGCCATCGGGTTGTGCGTGATAAACATCGCATCGCCGTAGCTGAAAAAACGATACTGTTCTGCTACCGCCTGACGATAAGCAGACATCGTGTTCTGATAACCGGCAAACGCCGACACCAGCATGATGAGCGTCGATTCCGGCAAATGGAAATTAGTCACCAGCGCATCAATAATGCGGTAGTGATAACCGGGATAGATGAAAATTTTGGTATCGCCGAAGAACGGTTCGATTGGCGCGTTCTGGCTGGCTTGCGCGGCACTTTCCAGTGAACGTACCGAGGTGGTGCCAACAGCAATGACGCGATTCCCCCGCGCCTTGCATGCCAGTACGGCGTCAACGACATCCTGCGGCACTTCGGCGTACTCGGCATGCATGATGTGATCTTCAATCGTATCGACACGTACAGGCTGGAACGTTCCCGCCCCCACATGCAGCGTCACAAACGCCATTTCAATGCCCTTCTCGCGTAGCGCGGCCAGCATCGGCTCATCAAAATGCAAGCCCGCCGTCGGTGCCGCAACGGCACCCGGACGCTGACTATAGACCGTCTGATAAAGCTCGCGGTCGGCGTCTTCATCCGGTCTGTCGATATAAGGCGGCAACGGCATGTGACCGATATCATTCAGGATCGACAGAACATCGCGGGAATCATCAAAATGCAGTTCAAATAGTGCATCGTGGCGAGCCGCCATCGTGGCTTTGACGCTCTCATCATCACCCAGCAGCAGCGCGGTGCCCGGTTTCGGCGCTTTTGACGCCCGTACGTGCGCCAGCACCCGATGATCATCCAGCACGCGCTCAACCAAGACTTCCAGTTTGCCGCCGCTGGCTTTACGGCCAAACAGACGCGCCGGGATCACACGCGTGTTATTGAACACCAGCAGGTCGCCGGGATTCAGTTTATCCAGCAAATCGGTAAACACGCCGTGCGTCAGATTTCCCGTCGGCCCGTCCAGCGATAGCAGGCGACAACCACTGCGTTCCGCTTGTGGATAATGGGCAATCAATGATTCAGGAAGTTCAAACGAAAAATCGGTAACACGCATGGCAATTCACTTAGCTGTAATACATTAAAAATGGGCGGCCTAGTCTAGAGCCGCAAGCGCATGGCTGCAAGAAATAAGCACCACAGTGCGCGACACATCGCAATCACTGCGGTGAATGCTTATGTCGCCATAGTAAGAGAACCTGCACAATAAACGCAGAAGCGGATATACTGTCTCAATGAATTTTCTTGCCCACCTTCATCTGGCCACGCTGGCCGACAGCTCCCTATTAGGTAATCTGATGGCGGATTTCGTGCGCGGCAACCCACAGGACAGCTATGCTGACGAGGTCGTCGCAGGCATCCGTCTGCATCGTCGCGTTGATTCGCTCACCGACAGCCTGCCGGAAGTCAAACAGGCGCGTCAGTATTTCAGCGATGAATTCCGCCGCGTTGCGCCGATTACGCTGGATGTTCTATGGGATCACTATCTTGCGCGCCACTGGCTGGAACTGGTGCCGGATACGCCTTTGCAAACCTTTATCGACGGCGCACAGTCACAAATCGAACCGCATCTGGCGCAAACGCCTGAACGGTTTCAGAACCTGAATCGCTATCTGTGGCCGGAACGCTGGATGACGCGTTATGCGGAGTTGCCGTTTATCGCCGATGTGCTGCATAGAATGTCGATACGCCGCCCGAAACTGGCCGCACTGTCTGGCTCTTTTCAGGATATCGAACAGCACTATCACCAATTTGAAACCCTCTTCTGGCAGTTTTATCCACGGATGATGCAATTGGCGAAAGCGCAGCAGCTATAAGATCGCGATTTTGCCGTTTTTCTACGCGACGTATACCCTAAATAATTCGAGTTGCGTGAAGGCGGCAAGCGCACGAATCCCCAGGAGCTTACATGAGTAAGTGACTGGGGTGAGTAAGAGTAGCCAACGCACAAGCAGCTTGAAGTATGACGGGTATTGTCCTTTCCATCAAAAGGGTTAATCTACTTCCTTGAAAGGAAATAGCGATGAGTTCAATAGGTAGAAACTATCTCATTGATTGGTCTCTTTGCCTGTATTCACTCAGGTAAAATCCCTATACTGATCGCTTGTTTTTACATCCTCTATCATTCATCGCTATCTACAGGAGTAATTATGGTCCTGGTAACTCGTCAAGCCCCAGACTTCACCGCTGCTGCCGTTTTAGGCAGTGGCGAAATCGTCGAAAACTTCAACCTGAAGAAGCACATCAACGGTAAAGCTGCTGTGATCTTCTTTTGGCCGATGGACTTCACCTTCGTTTGTCCGTCAGAACTGATTGCTTTCGATCACCGCTATGCCGAATTCCAGAAACGCGGTGTAGAAGTGGTTGGCGTGTCCTTCGACTCCGAGTTCGTTCACAATGCATGGCGTAAAACCCCTGTGGACAAAGGCGGCATCGGCGAAGTGCAATACGCAATGGTTGCTGACATTAAGCGCGAAATCCAGAAGGCCTACGGCATTGAACACCCGGAAGCCGGTGTTGCACTGCGTGGTTCTTTCCTGATTGATAAAAACGGTGTGGTTCGCCACCAGGTCGTGAACGATCTGCCGCTAGGCCGTAACATCGATGAAATGCTGCGTACCGTTGACGCCCTGCAATTCCACGAAGAGCACGGCGAAGTGTGTCCGGCACAGTGGGAAAAAGGCAAGTCTGGTATGGGCGCGTCACCAGACGGCGTAGCGAAATACCTGTCTGAGAACGCAGACAAACTGTAATTTCCTGTCCAGCCTACTCGGCAAGAAATGACGAAGCCAGTTGCTATGCGACTGGCTTTTTCTTTGCCCGCGATTTCCCTCCATGCCCTTCCCAGCGAGATTCCAGATAATACAAAAGGTTGACTGAAGGCGTTAAATCCTTAGCCTTAACGTCATATCGTGTCGATGCACGGCAGATTCATCGGAATAAAGGAGAATGCATGCAACAAAATCTTGCGCTATGGCTGAGAGAAGCAGGAATACAACACGCCAGCATCCTTGCGTTACTGATTGTTCTTGGGCTGATATTACTCATTTCTGCCGTCATTCATTTGATTCTGCATCAAATTGTGCTGAAAAGAATGGTGCTGCGTTCACTCAATAAGCCGGGGAAAACGGAGGGACACGGATGGAAACAGGCGCTGACGCAACACAACTTGTTTAACCGGCTGGCCTTCTTACTACAAGGGGTCATCCTCAATATTCAGGTCTTTGTCTGGCTCCCCACCCAGAGTGAAACCCGTGAAGCGCTCATTATCTGCTCCCAGGTATGGATCATGATTTTTGCTCTGCTGTCGCTGTTCTCGCTGCTCGACGTTCTGCTCAACGTCTCCGCCCGAACTAAAGTCGCCGCACAGTTACCGTTACGCGGCATCTTCCAGAGTCTGAAACTGATCGCGACCATCGTCATCAGCATTATGGTGGTGTCACTGCTCATCGGGAAATCCCCGCTGATTCTAATCAGTGGGTTAGGTGCCATGGCTGCCGTGCTAATGTTGGTGTTCAAAGATCCCATTATGGGGCTGGTCGCGGGCATCCAGCTTTCCGCCAACGATATGCTCACGCTGGGAGACTGGCTGGAAATGCCCAAATACGGCGCTGACGGAGCCGTTATCGATATCGGATTGACGACCGTCAAGGTGAAAAATTGGGACAATACCGTCACCACCATTCCCACTTATGCGCTGGTGTCTGACTCCTTTAAAAACTGGCGTTCAATGTCGGAATCAGGGGGGCGGCGTATCAAGCGTAGTATCAATATCGATACCACCAGCGTACATTTCATGACGGAAGACGAACAGGTTCGACTGCTGCGCAGCAAACTCCTGTCGCCTTACATTCAAAACAAAAAAAGCGAGCTGGATCAGCATAATGCCCAGTCCGAATGCGATCTGACGTCGCCATTGAATGGCCGTCGTCTGACAAATTTGGGGACATTCCGCGCCTATCTTCAGGTTTATCTGCGTACGCATCCGGGGATTCATAAAGGGATGACGCTGATGGTGCGGCAGCTTGCGCCAACGTCAGAAGGGCTACCACTGGAGATTTATGCGTTTGCCAACACCACCGCTTGGGTCGATTACGAAAGTATTCAGTCTGACATTTTCGACCATATCTTTGCGATTCTGCCAGAGTTCGATCTGCGCGTTCATCAAACGCCAACCGGTTACGACATGCAGGTAATGGTGCAGCAAATGACGGCTTCGAAAGCGTAATATCGATTAAAAAGCGCTCCATTAAGAGTAATGCGATCGTTTAAGCATCGAGATACACGGGGCGACCACAGGGGTGAGGCGTTCCTGCGGAAACCTCCCCCTGTGTTTCCCCTAATAACGGGCTTAAGTAATCAGTATTACTCCAATGGAGCGCCAAGCGACTACCTTAATTCTGCACAGCTACCGCGTTCTGGCGCTTCTTCTTCCAGACATAGCCCACTAAAAGCAGCACTATCCAGATAATACCGACATACAGCGACACACGCGTATCCGGGAAGTAACCGATCAGACCGATGATAAAGAACAGGAAGATAATGCCGCACACGGAGGTTGCGATCCCCCCACGCAACGGAAACGCCAGCGCCTTCACCTCATCCGCGCTCAGACGGCGACGGAACGCAATCTGAGAAAACAGAATCATGATCCACACCCACACCGTCGCAAATGTTGCCAGTGAAGCAATCACCAGGAAAACCTTGCCGGGCATAATGTAGTTCAGGTACACCGCCACCAGCAGCGCCGTCATCATCACGACGACCGTTACCCACGGAATACCGCGTTTGGAAATGCGGCTAAACACTTTCGGCGCATGCCCCTGTTCCGCCATTCCATGCAGCATACGTCCCACACCGAAAACATCACTGTTAATCGCCGACAGCGACGCGGTAATCACAACAAAATTCAGGATACCCGCCGCCGCGGTAATCCCCATATGCTGGAACGTCAGCACGAACGGACTGCCATTGGTGCCGACCTGATTCCACGGATAAATCGACATAATGACGAACAGCGTGCCGACATAGAACACCAGAATACGCCACGGTACAGAGTTAATGGCGCGCGGGATGGATTTATGCGGATCTTTGGCCTCACCAGCGGTAATTCCAATGATCTCCACGCCGCCATACGCAAACATCACCAGTTGCAGCGAAAGGATCATCCCCATCACGCCGTTACTGAAGAACCCACCATTGCTCCAGAGATTGTGGATGCCCGTCGGTTCGCCGCCGTTGCCAATTCCCCAAACGATGATGCCAACCCCGGCAACAATCATGATGATAATGGTGGCAACCTTGAAGAAGGAGAGCCAGAACTCCAGTTCACCGAAGGCTTTCACATTCATCAGGTTAATGGCACCAATGATGAGTACCACACTCAAAACCCACACCCAGTGTGGCACGGCAGGGAACCAGACGCCCATATAGATGCCAAACGCGGTCACATCGGCAATCGCGACAATCAGCATCTCAAAGCAGTAGGTCCAACCAGTTATGTACCCCGCCAATGGCCCAAGATAGTCCTGTGCATAGCGGGAAAACGAACTGGATTGCGGATTGTGTACCGACATTTCGCCCAGTGCACGCATGATGATATACGCGACGACTCCGCCGATCAGATAAGCCAATAACACACTGGGGCCGGCCATTTGGATCGCGCTCGCAGAACCATAAAAAAGACCGGTTCCGATCGCCGAGCCGAGGGCGATAAAGCGAATATGCCGCGTGCTTAACCCACGCTTGAGCTTGGAGGATGGTTGTTCCATTGATAAGCAACCCTGTCTTATAGAAAGAAAAACATTACAAAAAGAAAAACCACAGGCAAATACCTGTGGTACAGAGACCCAACACGGTGCCGAAGCCGTACGATATTCATACTGCGCCAGCGCTATCAGGCGTTAACGATATTATTGATGTACCGTCACTTCCTGACGACCACAAAGTCTGTCATAAATCACTGCAACCAGTAAAATCAGCAGTGACGGCGGTAGCCAGGCCAAGCCTTGCTCACTCAACGGCAGGTTGAGGCTCCACTCTGGCAACAACGCTTTGAAAGCCGACGATTTTATACCATCAATCATGCCAAATAACAGACTGACTAACATGACGGGCGCCACAATACGTGAAACACTATTCCACCAACGCAGCGTAAAACTCAGCAAAACCAGAATGATACACGGGGGGTAAATCGCCGTCAGTACGGGAATGGAAAGTTGAATCAGATGGCTCAGCCCCAGATTAGACACCACCATCGAGAATATCCCCAACACAAACACCAGCGTGCGGTAAGACAACGGCAGGTATTGCGCAAAGAATTCAGCACACGCACAGGTTAACCCCACCGCCGTCACCAGACAGGCGATAAAGATTAACAACGCCAGGAAGCTGCTTCCCATGTTACCGAACGTATGTTGTACATAGGCATGGAGAATCTCTGCGCCGTTTTGCGCCTGCGGCACCAGTTCACCACTGACAGATCCGAGTTGGAACAGGCTCAGATAGACTAGAGTTAGACCGATACCCGCAATTAACCCAGCCCATATGGTATAACGGGTCAGCAGTTCAGGGCTTGATACCCCGCGTGAACGCGCGGCATTGACAATCACGATACCAAAAACCATCGCACCCAGGGTATCCATCGTCAGATAGCCGTTGATGAAGCCATTAGAAAACGGTAGATGTTCATATACTTCTGTCGCAGGTATAGGCGTACCCGCAGGCCACAGCACTGCCGCAATACCCAGTACCGCCAGAGCAATAATCTTCAACGGCGCCAGCACATGGCCGACCGTATCCAACAATTTTCCTGGATACAGGGAAATCGCGATAACAATAGCAAAGTAGATCAGGCTATAAACCAGTAAAGGAGAAGCTCCGCTGCCGACCAACGGTGCCAGACCGACTTCAAACGACACGGTTGCGGTGCGAGGTGTCGCAAACAATGGCCCAACGGCCAGATAGCACACGGTCGCCAGAACCACACCAGCCTTTTTACCAATCGGCGAACTCAACGCATCGACACCACCGCCAACCCGGGCAAGCGCGATCACAGTCAGCACCGGTAGACCTACTGCCGTCAGCAAAAAGCCGACTGCGGCTGTCCAAACATGCTCTCCGGCCTGCAATCCGACCATCGGCGGGAAAATAATATTTCCGGCCCCCACGAATAAAGCAAAGGTCATAAAACCTAATGCCACAATATCTTTGGAAGTTAAACGATGACTCATAGTGATGTCGTGTTGCCTGTATCAAATCGATAAAAAGGAAGCTGTACTATTTATCTTATCGCCACCTCACGTTAGTGATTCGGGTGACAGACAAACCTGCCAACGCACATGTAACGTGAAGTATGGCGAGTATAGAGGAGTTATTTTTTGCACAGCCATATTGGGTGCTAAGTAAAACGTTTATAGCGTAAAAAGACAAGTACCGATCAAAAAACCAGAGTATTAAGCCTAATAATGTAAAAAAATAAGAATATAAATTGGTTTATCATGATTTGCATAACACATGATTTGCGCATTTATCGATATTTCATTGCAATAAAACTAACAAAAAATGGCACAAAATGCGCCATTCCATCATAAAAAAAACATATTTCACAAAACATCGCGGGAAGAGGACAGGATCGCAGCCACAAAAAAGGCCGGATCCTATGATCCAGCCTCTGTATTTCCATTGCAGAAATAAGGTTACTTATTCGGTATCACCACACGCGATTGGCGATATCCACCACCAGTTTCAGCTTATTCCACTGCTGCGCTTCCGTCAGACTGTTGCCCTCTTCCGTCGACGCAAACCCACACTGTGGGCTAAGGCAAATCTGGCTGATATCGACATATTTTGCCGCTTCCGCGATACGCGCCTGCACCACGTCTGCTTTTTCCAGTTCACCGTTCTTGGTGGTGATCAGTCCCAGCACCACCTGCTGATGGCCCGGCTTCACAAAACGCAGCGGCTCAAATCCCCCTGCTCGTTCGGTATCGTATTCCAGGAAGAAGGCATCGACATTCACTTCACCGAACAGAATTTCTGCAACAGGCTCGTACCCACCTTCAGAAATCCAGGTCGAACGAAAATTACCGCGACAAACGTGTAAACCGATAACCAGATCGGCCGGTTTATCAGCCAGTGCGTTATTCAGCACATCAGCATACGTCCGTGCCAGTTGCGCGGGATCTTCACCACGTTCACGGATCTGGCGCTTTTGATCGTCAGAGCACAGGTAGGCCCACACGGTGTCATCCAGTTGTAGGAAACGGCAGCCAGCATCATAAAATGCGTGGATCGCATCCCGCCAGGTTTTCGCCAGATCGTCGAAATAGTCAGCCAGATCGGGATAAACCGTCGCATCAATCGCTTTCCGCCCACCGCGAAAATGCATCACGCTAGGGCTGGGGATCGTCATTTTCGCGACCGCATCGCCAGAAATGCTGTTCAGGTAACGAAAATGATCGAGCATCGGGTGCTGCGGATTAAAACTGACTTTATCCACGACGCGAATCGCATGAGATTTCGTCTGGATACCGTTGAATTGAATTCCGTGCTCAGCTTCGTAGCGCTCCACGCCATGCAGATCGGCAAAGAAGTCGAAGTGCCACCAGGCACGACGCAGCTCACCATCCGTCACAACCTGCAAGCCCGCTTCGCGCTGCTTTTCTACCACGCGCAGAATCTCACGATCTTCAATATTGCGCAGCGTGGCATCATCAATCTCGCCAGCCTGATGCTGAAGGCGTGCCTGTTTAATCGCTGCCGGACGCAAGAAACTGCCGACGGTATCAGCACGGAAAGGGGGTAATCTGTTCGCCATGTGTCGCTCCTGACAGGTTGCCAGCACTCGTCTTCAGGAAAACAGTATGCTGACAGATAGTTTCAATATGAAATATTTGCCCAGAGAGATAGTTGCACTTAATTTTATTTAGCCATCTGGACGTCTAAATTAAGGCCTATCCTGTCACGTAGATAAGCGCAGAGCAATGGAAGATTTTTCACATCACATGAGGAAAATTCATGCAAGGTAAAAATATCACAACATATTGATACGAAAATAAATTATTTCGACAGGCCAATCAGTTGACGCGCCTGACGGCGCGTTTCTTCCGGTAGCGGCAAATAGCCATCCTGATTCACCAGCGACTGCCCCGTTTCAGACAGCACGCGCGCCAAAAATGCCGCTGTCAGCGCTTCCAGCGGTTGGCCAGGCGCTTTATTCACGTAGATGTAGAGATAACGGGTATAAGGGTATAAACCGCTGCGGATGTTTTCAGTCGAGGGGTAAATGTAGTCGGTGCCTTGTGCGGCTAACGGCAGCATTCTCACGCCGCTGGTGCGAAAGCCTACGCTGGCATAGCCGATGGCATCGGTTGATGCGGCGACCGCCTGCACGACAGAGGCAGACCCCGGTAGCTCATTGACTTGGGGAAGGAAGTCGCCACGACACAGCGCTTTTTGTTTGAAGAACCCATAAGTTCCCGACGCAGAGTTTCGCCCATAGCGCAATAGCGTGCGCGTTTCCCAACTGCCGTGCAGACCGAGATCGCCCCACTGTTTTATCGGCAGGTGATGGCTACAGCGCTGCGTAATCGAAAAGATGGCGTCCAACTGCGACACATTCAGCCCAGGCAGCGGATTATCCTGATTGACCAACACAACCAGCGCATCCATCGCCACCGGCACGGCCAACGGCGGATAGCCATAATGCTGGACAAATGCCTCAATTTCACTGGCCTTCATCGCCCTGCTCATCGGCCCAAGCTGCGCGGCCCCCGACGCCAGAGACGTCGGGGCAGAGGACGATCCGGCAGCCTGAATTTGTAAATTTACGTTGGGATAATGCTGGCTGAAATCCGCTGCCCAAAAGGCCATCAGATTAGCCAGCGTATCAGAGCCAGCACTGGAGAGGTTACCCGCCAGCATCTGACGAGGTTGCGCAAAGCAACTCGCGCTAAACAGCAGTAAAAAAGCGCCCGCGATACGAATGGCGGATGTCATGGATAGCGTTTTCCATCAGGCTGAAGGTTTCACCGTATTTTCAGTCAGAGAGGTAGGAACAATCAACCGATTCGGCAACGTAAAGACAAAACGCGACCCCGCGCCATCTTCACTCATGATCTCCAGACGGGCATCATGATGGCTGAGCGCATGCTTAACAATCGCCAGCCCCAACCCGCTGCCGCCCGTCTGCCGTGAACGCGCCTTATCCACGCGATAAAAACGCTCGGTCAGGCGCGGCAGATGCTCAGCGGCAATTCCCGGCCCGTTATCGCTGACCTGAAATTGCGCCCCCTGTGGGATAGTCTGCCAGCAGACTTCGATACGCGTTCCCGCTGGCGTATGGTTGACGGCGTTATACACCAGATTGGATACCGCACTACGTAGCTGTTCTTCATTACCAAACACGCGGAGGTTCTCGTTCACACGAAAGACAATCTCATGACGCCCCTGACTCAGGGTCTGCGCTTCGCGCTGCAATACGCGCAACATCAGTGGAATATCGACTTTTTCATTCAGATCGATCGCCGTCGCGGCCTCAATGCGGGACAACGTCAGCAGTTGTTTCACCAGCCCATCCATACGTCGAGTCTGCTCCTGCATGGTATTCAACGCCTTCCCTCGTAGCGCCGCATCCAGCGTTTCTTCCTGCATCATTTCCAGATAGCCCTGCAACACCGTCAGCGGGGTACGCAGTTCATGGCTCACATTGGCAAAAAAGTTACGTCTTGCGCCTTCGAGCTGGTGCATTTGCGTAATATCACGCACCACCATCAGGAGTTGGCCTTCAGAATAGGGCATCACGCGGAATTCAACATGGTGAGCATTATTCAACTGCAAGGTGAGAGGACGGCTAAAGTCCTGCCCTTTCATGTAATTGGTGAATTCGGGATAACGTAATAAGTTGAGGATATTCTGACCGTTATCTTCCGGCCAGCGGAAATTTAACAGGTGCTGCGCCAGATGATTACACCAGAAGATCGTGCCTTCTTCGGTGGTGATCACCACGGCATCGGGTAAAGATTCAGCCCCGCTGCGAAACCGTTTGATCAGGAGCGCCAGTTCCCGACGTCGGCGTCGGTTGCGCAACTGCATCTGATAAAGCCCGTAGAACAGTGGTTCCCAGCTCCAGCGGCCAGGCGGTGGCGTCATACTGCGGTCAACCCACAGCCAATAAGAGAGTTTGAGCTGGTTATAAAAATTCCAGCAAAGCAGGCTCAATACAGCGACCAGCAGAAACCAGGGCAGATAGCCAAAAATCAGCCCCAACAACAACGCGGGCAAACAAAAAAAAGCCAGCTCCAATGCCAGCCTTTTCCAAGATAAACGTTCTAGCACGTTAATATTTCTCCGGTTACGCTCACCTCAGTAACGTGTTGAAAAACGGTAGCCCGTTCCCCGAACGGTTTGCACCATTTTGTCATGTCCACTGGTTTCCAGCGCTTTACGCAGGCGACGAATATGCACGTCGACAGTACGATCCTCAACATAAACGTTAGTGCCCCAAACGTGATTCAGCAACTGTTCCCGGCTATAAACACGTTCAGAATGCGTCATAAAGAAATGCAGCAGTTTAAATTCCGTTGGCCCCATGTCCAATGCGTGCTCTTCGGTCGTCACGCGATGCGAGGAAGGATCGAGGCTCAGGCCACGCATTTCAATCACTTCTTCCACCGCCATCGGTGAAATACGGCGCATCACGGCTTTGATACGCGCCACCAATTCTTTGGGGGAAAACGGCTTGGTAATGTAATCATCCGCCCCCACTTCAAGCCCACGCACGCGGTCTTCTTCCTCACCCCGCGCGGTCAACATCATCACTGGAATATCGCGCGTTAGCGCCTCGCGCTTCATGTGCTTGATGAATTGCAAGCCCGAACCACCTGGCAGCATCCAGTCCAATAACACCAGCTCAGGGAACGGCTCCGACAACTGCATTACCGCGCTGTCATAATCTTCGGCTTCAACTGGCTGATAACCATTTTGCTCCAGTACAAAGCAGACCATTTCACGAATTGGTGCTTCATCTTCCACGACTAATATGCGTTTTGCCATTGTTAATCCTGTCGTTAATCATCGGCGCTGTTAGCAGGCGAAAAGCATTATGCGTCAGTTTTATGACATATTTATGAAAAACACACCGCCCTTGTCGCACGCTGTTACAGCGCATACATCCGATTTTTCGAGCCGCTTTCCAAACTCTTGATTCCATCGCGACAGCCGTCCTCCCTGCTATATATAATCATGGCATGACGATGACAGAGCGCCACGGCAACGGTACACCATTTCATATAATGAATAATGACAACGCCACGCGGCATGAATATCGAGAGAACACGATGCGCATTATCCACACCGCCGATTGGCATTTAGGGCAATATTTTTATACCAAAAGCCGTGCTGCTGAGCACGAGGCTTTTCTGCGCTGGCTTATCGCTCAGGTGGAGCAACATCAGGTCGATGCCATTATCGTTGCAGGCGATATTTTTGATAACGGCTCGCCTCCCAGTTATGCGCGGGAAATGTATTATCGCTTCGTGGTAGAACTTCAACGCACAGGCTGCCAGCTCGTCATCCTCGGCGGTAACCACGATTCTGTCGCGATGCTGAATGAGTCTCGTGATTTGCTGGCCTGCCTGAACACGCGGGTCATTGCCTGCGCTGGCGACTCCCCGGCTAAACAGGTTCTCCTGCTGGAAAACCGTCACCAGAAGCCGGGCGCCCTGCTCTGCGCTATTCCGTTTTTACGCCCGCGTGATGTATTGACCAGCAAAGCTGGACAATCCGGGGATGAAAAACAGTTGGCGCTACAGGAAGCCATTACCGCGCACTACCAACAGTGTTACCAACTGGCTTGCCAAAAGCGTGATGAACTAGGCCTGCCGCTGCCGATTATTGCCACCGGTCATCTGACGACGATTGGCGCAACCGCCTCGGAATCCGTGCGCGATATTTATATTGGTACGCTCGATGCTTTCCCCGCACACGCTTTTCCTCCTGCGGATTATATCGCGCTCGGGCATATTCACCGCCCACAGCGCGTGACCCAAAGCGAGCACATTCGTTACAGCGGGTCGCCTATCCCGCTAAGTTTTGATGAACTCAACAGCGAAAAGTCCATCTGTCTGGTGAGTTTTGCACCGGGTTCGCCAGCCCAGATAGAAACGCTGCCTATTCCCGTCACTCAGCCGATGCAATTGATTAAAGGCAGCCTGAACGATATTGAACGCCAACTGGCGACTTTTCAGAACTATCAGGGAGATAAGCCCGTCTGGCTAGATATCGAAATCAACACGCAGGATTACCTGAGCGATATGCAGAAACGTATTCAGGAGATGACCGCACATCTACCCGTTGAGGTGCTTCTGCTGCGCCGCACGCGTGAACAGCGTCTGCAAGCCCTGACCCGACAGAACAAAGAAACACTCAATGAATTGAGCGTACATGACGTTTTTGAACGTCGCCTGGCAACGGAGACAGAAATGGAAGAAGGTCGCCAACTGCGCATTCGCACGTTGTTTAATCAGGTTACTGATGAAGTGAAAAATAGCGAGTCTGCCCAATGAAAATCCTCAGTCTGCGCTTAAAAAACCTCAATGCGCTAAAAGGTGAATGGAAGATCGATTTCACGCAGGAGCCGTTTTCCAGCAACGGATTGTTTGCGATTACTGGTCCAACAGGCGCAGGAAAAACCACGCTGCTGGATGCCATCTGTCTGGCGCTGTACCACGAAACGCCGCGGCTTGGCCTACTTTCCGCCAGCCAAAATGACCTGATGACGCGTAATACCGCTGAGTGTCTCGCCGAGGTGGAGTTTGAGGTCAAAGGCGTCGGATATCGCGCCTTTTGGAGCCAGCGTCGGGCAAAAAATGCCCCAGACGGCAATTTACAGTCCCCCAAGGCCGAACTCGCCCTCATTGAAGACGGTAAAATCCTGAGTGAAAAGCTCAATGATAAGAAAGACAGGGTCACACAGCTTACCGGACTGGATTTCGCTCGTTTCACTCGCTCCATGATGCTATCGCAGGGGCAATTTGCCGCCTTCCTCAACGCAAAAGCAGACGACAGAGCGGAATTACTGGAAGAGCTAACAGGAACGGATATTTATGGCCTGATTTCCGAACGCGTCTATGACAAACACAAACAGGCAAACGTCGCATTGAGCACGCTACAGGCGCGTGCATCAGGTATTCAGTTGTTGACCGATGAACAGCGTCAGCAGGTAGGAGAACAGCTTGCCAACTTAATCCAGCAGGAGCAACAGGGTAATGTCAAACGTGAGCACGCACTGACAACACTACGCTGGTTTGAGCAACTGACGCAGCGGCAAATACAGCTAAGCAACACGCAGGCACAACAGGCAAGCGCCGAATCGGCCATCCAACAAGCCAGGCCACAGCTCGACAGATTAGCCAGCAGCGAACCCGCAGAAAAACTAAGACCGCTATATCAGGAACAAGAGCGTTATCGACAGGAGTCACTCGCGCTCACCCAGCAGATTGAACAACTGACCGCGAAACAGGCCGCCGAGCAAATAACGCTGACAATGCTACGCCAGCAGGAAGAAAAATCGGAACAGGACGTTAGTGAGCACCAACAGATACGACAGCAGCAAGAGCAGTTGATCAACGAGCAGGTTGTGCCACTTGACCATCGTATTGCCACGCTAGAGCAGCAAAAAAGCCAGCAGCAGAGCGAGTTGGAAAAAACGCAGGCTCGCCTGCATGCCGACGAAAGCAAACAAACGCAGAAAGCGGCGGAGCAACAGCAGGCTAAACGGCTGCTTGAACAAATCCAGTCGTACCGCCAGCAACACGCACATCATCAACAGTGGGGAGAGCAACTTCCTCTGTGGCGTACCCAGTTTCGACAGTTGCACCAACTTCAGGATGAACAACAGAAGCTGAACAAAAAACAGGCGCAACACACCGAACAATCGGCGATGTTACAGCAAGAGGTGGGCACGCTGGCAGCACAGCGGCACGAACAGCAAGCCATCGTTGATACAGCCCGCCAGCAGTTCATGCAACACGATGAAACGCGACAACATCAGGAAACACAGCAGCCGATTTCCACGCTACACCAACAGCTTAATCACCACATTGACCAGCGAAGCACGCGCCAACAGCTCGCGACCATCAGTGACCAGTGCCAGCGTCTTCATGTTCGCAAGCAGCAATACCTCGCCAGACAAGGCGAGATACAAAAGCATGTCAGCCAGTCTGAAGGATTACGGAAACAGCAACAGTCTGAGTATGAACAGCGCCGCCAGCATCTGGCCGATCTGGAAACGTTGTACAGGCAGGAAGAACATATCGTTAAGTTGGAAGCCGAACGGCAACGATTACAGGCTGGCGATCCCTGCCCACTGTGCGGTTCAACCGAGCATCCGGCAATTGAACGTTATCAGGCGCTGCAACCGTCCGAAACCCAACAGCGACTGACAGCGCTACAGTGGGAAGTAAACCAGTTAACGACCTCACTGGCTAATACGACGGCACAACTGGCCTCGCTAGAGCAGCAGCGGGAACAGCTACAACAAGATATCGATCAGATCGATAGCGAACATCAAACCCTGCTGCAACAGTGGCAAGATATCAGTGAGCGCTTACAAGTTCATTACACGCTGGAGCAGCAAGACGAGATCGCAGCCTGGCTTGCACACAGTGAAACCGAAGAACAGAACATTCGACAGCGGATTAGCGCACGCGAACAGCAACAGAAACAGTGGCAGGAAAGTAAGGATTCACTGACCGCCGCAGAGGGATCGCTGCGAGAACTCGACCAGAAAATCGCGCTGAGTAGCCAGCAGCAAACCTCGCTACACGCTATACAGAAAGAAACGACCCAGTCGCTGCAAAACGTGCAACGGCAGCTCATGCAGCACACTCAGGAAATCACCCGGGTGCTGGCAAACGCGAACCTTCTTCTACCGGAAGCCGACGCACAGGAGAACTGGTTAGCTCAGCGTGAGGCTGAATGGCAACACTGGAAAACTCAAGAACAGGAGCAAACGCGCTTAATTCCACTGTTAGCCACGCTGGAAAGCGATCTTCAACATCTGTATCACAGCGTGACCGAGGCAACGCAGCAACGACAGGCGCAACAACAACAATTGGCGCAGCACAACACGTTGCTCAACGCGAATCAACAAGAACGGCAGGCGCTGTTTGGTGACAGGCAAACCGCAACCGTGCGCGAACAGCTACAGCAAATCAGCCAGCAGTACGACAACGCACTCCGGTTAGCCCAGTCAGCTCGCCAGCAAACGGAAACCACGTTGAGCCGCCTGACGGGAGAACTGACCCGCACGCAACAGCAGCATGAGCAGTGCATGCATCAACGTGATAGTTCAACCGAACGCTTTCATCAGGCTTTACAGCAAAGCACTTTTGCTGATGAAAGCGCGTTCCTGACCGCGCTGCTTGATGAACAAGAACGACAAACATTGCAGACATTGAAAGAAAAACTGCATCAGGGTTTGCAACAGGCAGCGGCACTTCACCAGCAGGCGGAACAGGATTGGCTCGCCCATCAACAAAAGCGACCAACGTCTTTACCGGAAGAGGCCACGCAGGAAGCAACACAGCAGCAGTTGGCAGAGCAGGATGACGCGCTGAAAGCCAACCTGAGGCAACAGGGTGAATTGCAGCGTCAATTGGCCGATGACCAACAGCATCGCCAGAACCAGCAGACGTTGCTTAACGAAATTGCCCAAAGCCAGCAAATGTATGATGACTGGAGCTATCTCAATACGCTCATCGGCTCACAAAGCGGGCATAAATTCCGCAAATTTGCTCAGGGACTCACGCTGGATCATCTGACCTATCTCGCAAATATCCAGCTTTCACGCCTGCACGATCGTTACCAGCTAAAACGTAAACCCGGTGGAGAACTGGAACTGCTGGTGACGGATACCTGGCAAGCAGATGCCGAGCGCGACACCAAAACACTGTCAGGCGGTGAAAGCTTTTTGGTCAGTTTGTCGCTGGCACTGGCGCTCTCCGATCTGGTCAGCCATAAAGCCAGCATCGACTCTCTGTTTCTGGATGAAGGCTTTGGCACACTGGATGCCGAAACGCTGGATATTGCGCTCGACGCACTTGATAACCTGAACGCCTCCGGTAAAACCATCGGCGTCATTAGTCATGTCGAAGCCATGAAGGAACGTATTCCGGTACAGATCAAAGTGCAGAAGATTAACGGGCTGGGCATTAGCCGACTGGCACCGCAGTACGCCGTTTAGCCATTACTCCGTCTTTGGCCATAGCCAGGCGGCCCCTCGCACCCCGCTGGAGTCGCCGTGTATCGCCTGACGCACAGGCGTTTCGCACTCGCCACCGAAGATCCACGGTTTAATTTTGTCCGGCACAGTCTGGTATAGACGGGAAACATTGCTCATTCCGCCCCCCAGCACCACCACATCAGGGTCAAGCAGGTTAATCACATGCGCCAGCGATTTTGCCAGGCGATGTTCATAGCGCTGCAATGCCAGTTCAGCGGTCGGATCGCCTTGCGCCACTAAGGCCATGATTGCCTCGCCCTTGAGCGGCTTGCCACTAAGATGCTGATAATCCAGCGCGAACCCCGTACCGGAGATAAAGGATTCAATGCAGCCAGACTTACCGCAGTAGCAAGGCACCGTCGGTCGATAGCGCAGTTCATCATCATCCATCCAGGGCAGCGGATTATGCCCCCACTCACCCGCAATCCCGTTACCGCCGACGTGAGCCTGACCGTTCAACGCAATGCCCGATCCGCAACCGGTGCCGATGATCACCGCGAAGACGGTCTGTTTCCCTGCCCCAGCACCATCAACGGCTTCTGAAACGGCGAAACAGTTCGCATCATTGGCGACCCGCACGGGACGATTCAGCAGCGCGGCTAGATCGCGATCCAACGCCTGACCGTTGAGCCAGGTAGAATTGGCGTTTTTCACCTTACCAGTAAACGGCGACAGCGTACCGGGGATCCCCACACCGACGCTACCGTGGCTGCCGGTTGCTTTTTCTGCCATCTCCACCAGCGTAGCGATGGTTCTTAGCGTTGCCGGATAGTCATTTCTTGGCGTCGGCATACGCTGCCGAAAACGTTCCAGCCCCGCGTCGTCCAGCGCAATGACTTCCGTTTTTGTGCCGCCCAGATCGATACCGATTCTCATGATGTCTCCCCATGTGTTGGAAATAGGTCCTGTAAGTTTGTCGCCGACCTGAAAACGTTTTTATAGAGATATGTACCCTGAATTATTCGGGTTGCAGGCAAGCGGTCTGCCAGCCAGCAATAAGCCGAATATTGCCAACGCACATGCAGCTTGAAGTATGACGAGAATAATCAGAGAAACCAATCAACCGCCCCCCAAAACGTGATAGGTATTCCTCTGAATCCCAGTATTTTATTCCACATTACCGCCCCGAATTCGTTATCATGCGCGCAACATTAAAAACCCGCGTGCAAACCTGCGCGCCCAGTCAGGGATAACACCATGTTGTGGTTTAAAAACTTAATGATTTACCGCCTAAGCCGGGACAGCGCGCTGTCCAAAGATAACGTGTTGTCTGCGGATGAAATGGAAAAACGGCTCGGTGCCTTCGCATTCACCCCGTGTGGCAGTCAGGATATGATGAAAACGGGTTGGGTATCGCCGATGGGATCGCATAGCGATGCGTTAACGCACGTCGTGAATGGGCAAATCGTTATTTGCGCCCGCAAAGAAGAAAAAATTCTCCCTTCTCCGGTCATCAAGCAAACCCTTCAGGCCAAAATTGAACGTCTGGAAGCGGAACAACACCGTAAGCTGAAAAAAACCGAAAAAGACTCGCTGAAAGATGAAGTGCTACATAGCCTACTGCCGCGTGCGTTCAGCCGTTTCAGCCAGATCTGGCTGTGGATTGATACGGTTAATGGCCTGATTATGGTCGATGCTGCCAGCGCCAAAAAAGCGGAAGATACACTGGCGCTGTTGCGTAAAACGCTGGGTTCTTTGCCTGTCGTGCCGCTGACGATGGAAAACCCCATCGAGCTGACGCTCACCGAGTGGGTGCGATCCGGTGAACCCGCGGCCGGTTTCACACTCCAGGATGAAGCTGAACTGAAAGCCATTCTGGAAGACGGCGGCGTTATCCGTTGCAAAAAACAGGATTTGGTCTGCGATGAAATTGCCGTGCATATTGAAGCCGGTAAGCTGGTCACCAAGTTGGCGCTGGACTGGCAGGAGCGTATTCAACTGGTTTTATCCGAGGATGGTTCAGTAAAACGGCTGAAGTTCTCAGATACGCTGCGGGAACAGAATGACGATATCGATCGGGAAGATTTTGCGCAGCGCTTTGATGCCGATTTCATTTTGATGACCAGCGAACTGGCAGCCTTGATTGCGAATCTGATTGAAGCATTAGGCGGAGAAGCCCAGCGTTAATACTGGCGGTTATTGAAGCTGATAGTTGTTACAGCCAGTTATTGCCCGCCACCGTTCTGGTCGCGGGCAAGACATTTTAATTAACGGGATCCGTTAAACCCGGAATGCCCCGACAACGGCGTTCAGTTCTTCAGCCTGTGATTGCAACGCCCCTGATGCAGCAGCGGATTCCTGTACCAGCGCCGCGTTTTGTTGCACCATCGAATCCAACTGCGCGACCGCTTTATTGATTTCATTAATGCCGCGCATTTGCTCATCCGCCGCATGTGTGATTTCAGACATCACCGTGCTCACCGTAGATACGCCACCGACAATTTCATTCATCTTGTCGCTGGCCTGACGTACCTGCACAGATCCAGACGTTACGCTGGAGACGGTCGATTCAATCAGCTCTTTAATTTCTTTTGCGGCCTGTGCGCTACGCTGTGCCAGACTGCGAACTTCACCAGCAACAACGGCGAAACCACGTCCCTGTTCACCCGCACGCGCGGCTTCTACCGCAGCGTTAAGTGCCAGAATGTTAGTCTGGAACGCAATACCATCGATCACACCGATGATATCGCCGATTTTGCCAGATGCGACGACGATCTCTTCCATGGTGACAATAACATCAGACACCACTTTTCCGCCCGTGCCGGCATCTTTCGACAACAGCAATGCTTTGGCATTAACCTGCTGCGCCGATCCGGCCGACTGTGTCACCGCCGCAGAAATTTCTTCCAGCGACGCCGCCGTCTGCTGAATGCTCGACGCCGCAGATTCAGTACGCGCCGAAAGATCGTTGTTCCCCATCGAAATTTCATCCGCCGCTACCTGAAGCGAGGCGCTGATATCCCGAATCTGAATCATGACCTGACTGATCTTATCGACAAAAATATTAAACGAACGAGCAATCTGCGCGACTTCATCCTGTCCTTCATCCGGCAACCGTTGCGTCAGATCGTTATTGCCGTTACTGATATCATCCATTGCATCGCGGATTTGCAGCAGACGCCTGAGCGTTGACGTGATAATGAAGCCAATAATCAACGTTCCCAGCAGCGCGATGGAAACCAGCGTAATAACCGATGTGGAAAGCAGAGAATGCATGCCTGCGGTCGCTTCGACTTTGTCCAACGCCACCAGCATGTACCAATTCGTGCCAGCAATCGGTTTTGCCAACACCAGCTTTGTCACCCCGGAAAAATCCACATCATGAGCGCGGTCTGCTGAAAGGATCTCGCCAAGCTTAATCGCGGGAGCAATATCGGTAATGTTTTTTAGCGTCAGTTTCTCATCTGGATGGGCAATGATCGTGCCGCTACGATCAATCAATACGCCAAAACTCCCTGGGCTTGGGTTGATGGCTTTGACATTTTCGATCACGCTTTTCATCGTGACGTCGCTACCGACGACGCCCCGAACCGCCCCGCCTTCCACGACGGACACAACAAAAGAAACCACCAGCGTATTCGTTACCATATCCACGTACGGCTCAGTCACTAATGGCTTGCCCTCTTTTACTGCCTGCTGATACCAAGGTCTAACGGTAGGATTGTAATCAGCAGGAATACCACCAGGATCGGCGAACTTGGCCGTGCCATTCGCGTAGCCCATGTATACGTTCAGAAACCCGCCAGATGCCGTGATCTGTTTAAACAACGGGATAGGGTCTTCATCCTTGATAGCGCGGTCATGCAGCGCAGAGATCATCAACGTTTTAGAAGCAACCCAGTCACTAATAGCGATGCTATGGCTAGTGGCCACCGCATCCAACGTATTTTGGATCGATTCCTTATTCGCATTGTTGGCTATGGTGTAGTTAAGGAAAGTATTAATAACAAGAGAAAGTATAACAATGGTAGAACAGGCCGCAAGAATGCGGGAACGGGTTGTTTTCAGCATAAAATACTCTTTGCATAGAATAGTTATACTATCCATAACGGCACAAAAAAATAAAACTTGAATACGTTCACATCCTACCAACACCATTTATCTTAAAACCCAGAATAATCATTACTATGTTCAAGAAGGCCTTGATGTAAAAAAAGACATCACAGTGATTTCAAATAAATAATCAATATAAAAACCCAAGAAATCAAATAAAAAAAGAACAAAATACCGTCATATTTCATAAGATAAAATTATTAATAAATATCTAAATTTATTATATTTTAACAATTACGGGATTATTCCTAATAATATCCTTATTCTTTTACGCGATTAATTAATCAACACAATTAAATAAAATAACTCATATATGGCATTCGTTCATCGTGTTGTAAAAAGAATCGAAGGCTTACCGGTAGATAATTATGCTAAAAATAATTGGGTTCTATTTATTTTTATGCTGAAACATAACGTTTGAATAACGCGATAACAGAATAAAGGGGGAAAACGAGGGAATGACACAGCATCAGCATAAAAAACGCCGCGTTATGTAACACACAACACGGCGAGGAAACGAGGTAAATGATAAAAATAAAACAGAGATTATAGGTACTTACACAGATAAGAAGTCGGTTCGACTACCTGCAAATTGAACTCGCTTTTTCCCGGAACGAAAAACGTTTCTCCCGGTGTGAAAACCTGCCAATCCGGTGAACCAGGTAACAACACTTTCAATGCCCCCGTGATGACCGTCATTTCTTCCGGCTGCCCGGTTCCAAACGTGTATTCACCCGCATCCATGACGCCGACACTGGCGCGACCAATGCTGTCGCCTTCAAAACCGATTGACTTGACCTTCCCTGCAAAATACTCATTTACATTCAGCATAGCGCGGCACCTATCGTCGAAAAATTCAGGAAATTCATCTTAAAAGGAGAGTTGAGCCACTGTCACGATCTATTCATTCAAAGTTAGTGCTCAGTAACACTGATTGATGAATATTTTACCAGTCCTCTACTGACTCTCCTATGCTGCCGACGAGCGCAGCACCTTCAGCACACTTGCTACTATCGCTTCCGGCGTCTGCGATGCATCAATAACGTGATGTGCAACCCCACGATAAAGTGCTTCACGCGCAGCCAATACATCGGCCATTTCCTCAGCAATGGGGCGCCCCGTCAGCGTGGGACGCTGGTTGTCCTGCGGGTTCTCTTCCAGCCGTTGAGCCAGCAGCTCTGCATCCGCATGGAGGTAAATGACGGTGCCTTTCTCATGCATAAAGCGCCGATTGGCTTCCGCCAACACCATGCCGCCACCTGTCGCGACGATATAGCGGTTAGACGTCACCTGCTGAAGCGCCAGGCTTTCACGCTGGCGAAAACCGTGCCACCCTTCCTGCGCGACCACATCCGCAACCGTCATATTGGTTGTTTGCTGCATAAACAGGTCGGTATCGACAAAGTCATAGCCTAACGCCTGCGCCAGTTGATGCCCAACGGTGGTCTTTCCACAGCCTCTGGCACCAACCATAAAAATGGGGTGTGTCATGTAATGACGTATCCTTCTTCTTTACTCACCTGCCCCCTCATACTTCAAATTGCACGCGCGCTGGCGATCCGCAGCCCGAACGATTTCCAGTATCAGAGATAATGAGTGATTACCTGCTTTGTCGTGGGCTGAATCATACCGATAAAATCAACGGACAGGGAAGTGACTTCTCAGCGGAAACGAAAGTTGAATGGCCAGAAGTAAAAAACCCCGCATTTAACGGCGGGGTTATCACACGATAAACCGCTCAGACGATTAATACGTGTGGAAATAATCCTGAATCACTGCGGGGTTCGTCGTTTTTGTCAGCGCCAGCATCAGCAGAATGCGTGATTTAGCCGGGTTCAGAGAATCGGCAACCAGACCTGGCTGACCCGCATCCGGTGGAACGATACCGTTACCGGTACGGCTGGAACGTACGACAACGATGCCTTTGCTTTCCGCTTTACGGATGCCGGCGTCACCACGTTTGGACACGCTACCTGCCCCCATACCCGCATAGACAATGCCTTTTACGCCATGTTTGATGGCCGCGTCATACATGTATTCGGGATCGTCTTGATAGCCATAAATGATATCGACGGCAGGCAGTTTATCGACGTTGCTCACGTCAAACACCGAACGCGTGGTGTGAATTTTATCCAAACGCGTCTGGTAGTAAACGTTGTCGCCAATGATCACGCCCAGATAACCTTCCTCCGGCGCTTTAAAAGTATCCAGCGTAGAGGCGTTGGTTTTGCTGATGAAACGGGCAGAGCCGATACGGTCATTCAGCACCACCATCACGCCACGGCCACGGGAGTTCTTATCCGCAGCGACTTTTACCGCACCGTACAGGTTCATCGGGCCATCGGCACTGATTGCCGTTGCCGGACGCATCGCCGCAGCAAAGACCACGGGTTTGTCACTCTTGACCGTCAGGTTCAGGAAATAAGGTGATTCGTCGAGTGTATCCGTACCGTGCGTAATCACCACGCCATCGACATCGCTGCGCGCCAGCAGTTCATTCACGCGTTTACTCAGTTTCAGCAGTACATCGCTGGTCATATTCTCACTGCCGATGCTGGCAACCTGCTCGCCAGAGATATTGGCAAGCGTTTTCAGTTCCGGCACCGCTTGAATCAACGTATCGACGCCCAGCGCACCCGCTTTATAGCCCGTGGTTTGGGTGTTGGCTGCAGCGGAACCCGCAATCGTACCGCCCGTTGCCAGAATGACAATGTTAGGTCGATTTTCTGCTGCATTGGCCAGAGATGAAAAACAAACAAAAACAAAAACGAATAATGCGTTAAACATCCTTTTCATAAGCTATACCAACTTATTAAGTTAAGTGGCAGACCAGATATGTCAGGTGCCTGATCTGTAAATAAAAAACCTCAACTCTGTTGGCTACCCACCAACATTGGCGCTTATAATGCCTGAGAATTCAATGAATTAATATATGCTAGTCAGGCTTCTCATTAGCGGTGTGCCATGACTCACAGCACCGTGTTACAGAGCGCCGGCCTCAGCCCAAAAGCGTTTGATATTCCATCCTGTAGACGATATTCACAAGGCACCTGGATACACCTCCGGCTTAAATGATTAGAAAAAGTGATGAATTATCGTAGCTAATTATCGTTTTTATGACAACGTACCGCGTTAATCCTCTCGCTTTATCAGCAAAAAACAAAAAACACAAATTGATACAATAAGAAAAAACAAAGACCCCACACCCGAAAAGGAATTCATGAACCCCATCACATTAACGCTTATGGGAACGCCTCTTATATGCCATGAATAGATGAACAAATACAAAAATAATCTATTGATTAATAATCAAATAACCCGAAAAAACCAACAAGATAAGGAAAAAACGTCTCTTTTAATCGTTTTTCGTATTTTTATTTTCAAAATATTTCAAAAAAATTGGATTTTTGCGTAAAGCGTACCTATACCTATCAAGGCTCGGGTAAACATCATCTCGACGATCTAGTCCTCATGGAAGAGAGATACACAGCAATATATTTAGCCATTCTTACTGTTTCAGATTTCTTAACCAGGTCTATTTCGCGCTTCTTTTGGTCGCGCATACACCCGTACTTCTCCCAAACCGCATTCATTCTGCCGGGGGAAGTATGCAGATAATGGTTACAGATAAGTAAGAGGCTACTTCATGTCAGATATGAATATTATCGCGGGAAATGCAGATATCCTGTCACGTCAGGATGGCCAACTCATCAGGACGATTCCAGCCAAAACAACGAATGTCGAGCTACTGGAAAGCAGTACGGTAAGAATCTCTGGCACGCCGGATATCGTGTCTCGCTATGAGCGCGTCGGCGACGATCTTATCTTGCACATGAAAGACGGCAGTACAGTTCGCTATCAACGCTTCTTCACACTGGATGCCGCAGGCTATCACAGTGAACTGGTCTTTGATGATGGCACCCGGCTCATCCATGCACAGTTCTCCGGTGCCGCAGCGGCAGAAGGAGCGGCGCTCGCAGGGGAGGCCGTCGCGCTCACGCCAGAATACGCCATGCTGGGCAATATGGCGTCGTTACTGGTGGGGAGCACCGCTGCCAGCGTAATCTCTGCAACCACGCTAGGCGCTATTCTTGGCGCCGTCGCTATCGGTGGAACCGCCATCGCGGTTGGATCATCAAGCGACGATGACAATACCTCCACCACGCCTACCTCAGCGGAGCCTTTAACCATTAATCCCTTCGCGGGAGACAATATCCTGAACCGTACAGAGATCGGGCAAGCCTATACTCTTAGCGGGAAAACGTCAGGCGTCAACGCAGGGCAAACCGTCACCATCACGTTGAACGGCGTGGTGTATACCACAGAGGTGGCCACCGACGGCACCTGGCAATTGACTCTGCCAGCAGGGACCTTTACCGGACTGGAGGACGGTATTTATGAATTAAAAGTGAGCGTGCCGGGTGCAAATGGCGTGATCCACGAGAAAACGGTCAATCTCACTATTGATACTCTGCCTCCGCATTTAACCGTTGATAAATTTACCGGTGATAATTACCTCACCGTCGAAGAACTGGCAAACGGTCAGATTCTCAACGGAACGGGCGAAGCGGGACAGCAAGTCACCATTACGTTAAATGGAAAAGATTACGTTACCACCATTGATGCGAACGGCAACTGGACCCTGACTCTCCCTGCCGTAGATCTGCGTGCGCTAAGCGAAGGCGAGCACGCCATGTCGTTCACGATTACCGATAACGCCGGTAATATCACCGTGGTTAACCGCACGATTATCGTGGACACGACGCCGCCGGAACTGTCTCTGTCGCCGTTTACCGGAAACAATCTGGTCACCGCGGATGAACTGCAATCTTCACAAGTCGTCTCTGGAACGGCTTCCCTATCGGATGTCGGGCAGATCGTGACAATCACGTTCAACGGCATCACTTACACCACGACTGTGGGCAGCGATGGCGCATGGCATGTTTCAATTCCCTCCGGCGATATGTTGGCGCTGACTAACGGGACTTATAGTCTGGTGGTGTCATTAACCGATAAAGCGGGCAACACCACGACATTGCCACCGCAAACCATCACCGTAGACACCACCGCCGAAGCGGTCAATATCAGCATTGTCTCGGCAGATGACCGTCTGAATGCCGTAGAGGCGGGACAACCGCTGTCAGTCAGCGGGACAACGGCCAACGTTGCTGCGGGGCAAACCGTCACCCTCACACTCAACGGGAAGAGCTACACCACCACCACGGGAGCAGACGGCAAATGGTCTGTTGATATCCCAAGCGCCGACCTGCTTGTCCTGACTGACGGCAGTCATACCCTTACGGCCAGCGTCCAGGGGAGCAGTGGGTCTACCGTCACCGTCGACCACACGCTGGATGTACACATCAATGCTCTCCCGTCCATCACGCTGACACCCCCTTTCGCCGACGGCGTACTAAACGGCATTGAAGCGGCACAGGATCAGGTTATCAGTGGGGAAACCGGGATTAGCGGCCAAGGCCAAACCGTCAGCCTGACGATCGGCGGGTATTACGTTGCCGGAACCGTGGATGCCAACGGACACTGGACGGTCACGATCCCTAAAGACGTGCTGCAAAACCTGCCATCGGATAGCGTCAGCGTACTGGAAATTGTGGTTCGCGATATTGCAGGTAACGAAACCACGGTGACGCAGAATATCAGCGTGGACACGACGCCGCCGACCCTCAGCGTCTCAGCGGTCGCTCAGGATAACGTTCTTAATGGTACTGAGCTGGCCGTCAACCAGTTGGTCAGTGGGACGGCGTCGCTGAGCGAAGCGGGTCGCACGGTTACCGCGACGCTCAGCGGCAAAACCTACGTCACTACCGTCGGCAATAACGGCAACTGGAGCATTACGCTGCCGACGGCCGATTTGGTCGCTATCGCAGACGGTAACCATAACCTGACCATTACGCTAACCGATGCCGCAGGCAACACCGCTACAGTGACGCACCCGCTGACCATCGACAGCGGCAAGACCACCGCCCCGACCATTACCATCAACAACGTCGCCGACGATAACGTCATTGACGGCGCGGAGGCAAAAGTCAGCCAACCGTTGAGTGGGACGACCACCCACGTTGAGGCAGGGCAAGTTGTCACCATTAGCCTGAATGGAAAAACCTATCTGGCTACCGTTCAGTCTGGCGGTATCTGGAGCACCCATGTTTCAACCGCAGATATCGCCCTGCTGGCAGACGGCACGCACAGCATTCACGTTAACGTGACTAACAAAGCAGGCAATGCCGCAAGCGAAAGCCGTGATATCAACATAGACAAATCTGGCGACAGCATCGCCATCAATATTATCGCCAGCGACAACCTGTTAAGCCGAGCAGAATCCCTTCAACCGTTAGCGATCAGCGGTAATACCGCCAACATTCCTGTCGGGCAGACGGTTACCGTCACGCTGAACGGGAAAAATTACACCACGACCATTGCCGCAGACGGCAGTTGGACGCTGCAAATCCCTAGTGCCGATCTCCAGCTTCTGTCAGATGGCGATGCGACTTTAACCGCCAGCGTAACGGTGGCGGGAGGCGCTGCTGTCACCGATGCGCAGACGCTCGGCGTACACATTCATACACTGCCACAGCCAACGATTGATCCCCCATTCGGCAACGGATCGCTGAACGGTGCCGAAGCGCTGGTCAGCCAGACAATAACTGGCCACACCGGCATCAACGGCGCAGGGCAGACCGTCATCTTGTCACTCGGTGGGAAGTCTTATACGGGGACGGTGGATACTGCGGGGAACTGGGCGGTTACCGTACCTGCGGCCGATCTCCAGCAACTACCGGAAGGAAGCAACACGCTATTGGTCACCGCGCAGGATGCCGCCGGCAATCAGGCAGGTAAGACGTTTGTCAGCCATACCGACTTCACCGCCCCTACCCTGACCATGGGCACTCTGGCAGGCGATGACATCATTAATCTGGTCGAATCGCAAAGCGATCAAACCATCAACGGCACCGCCTCAATCAGTGAAGCGGGTCGCACCGTCGTGATCACCTTTGATGGACAGTTCTATACTGGCGTTGTGGGCAATGATGGCAACTGGAGCATCGATTTACCCACCGCAGCCCTACGCGGTATAGCCAATGGCAGCTACACGCTCTCCGCCTCGCTAACCGATGCGGTCGGTAATACCGCCAGCGTCGAGAAGTCCATTACGCTCAACGCCGATCCCGCATTCCATCCGACAATCCTCGTTAACGCCTTTGTTGATGAAAACAACGTCATTACGGCGGCAGACCTTAACGTCAGCCAGCTTCTAACGGGCACCAGTTCGAATGTGGAAACGGGTCAGGTGGCGACGATTGCCTTTAACAATAAACTCTACTTTGCCACTATCCAGCATGGTGGTCACTGGAGTGTAGAAATTCCGGCTGAGCATATGGCTGAACTCAGCGAAAGTACGGTATCTATCTCTGCTCAGGTCACCGATCTGGCGGGTAACGAAGGGACCCATGAAATCAGTTCTTCTATCGATATCAGTAGCGACAGTATTTCCATCAGCATTGTCGCAATAGATAACCATATCAACCGTCTCGAAGCCTCCCAGCCGCTGACGATTTCTGGCTCGACGGTCAACATCACTCCGGGTGAAAACGTTACCGTTACACTCAATGGAAAAACCTATACCAGTACGATTGCCGCAAACGGCAGTTGGAGCGTGATCGTCCCAAGCAGTGACATGCTCGCGTTACCCGATGGCATAACGACTATTACGGCCAGCGCCGCCAATCCCGGCGATATCCCGGTAATCACCACCCGTAACCTGGATATCCATATTAATAACCTGCCACAGCCCACCATTGACACGCCTTTCGGTGATGGAATTCTGAATATCATCGAATCGGCCAGCGAACAAAACCTGACAGGTAAAACCGGCATCAGCGGCGGGGGACAAAGCGTTATCGTCACACTGAACGGTAAAACCTATACGGCAACCGTGGATAATCAGGGGAACTGGAGCGCAGCGATTCCCGCCGCCGATCTGCAACTTCTCCCCAACGGCCTACAGACCATCCACGTAGAGGCGAGCGACAGCGCCAACAATCGCGTGGAGGGCGACCGCAGTATTACCGTCGATCTGGTTTCTCCGCTGCTCACGCTGAAACCGCTGACGGGCGACGGCATGATCAACGCCGCCGAGATCCTGAACGATCAGGTGATCTCGGGTAATGCCCTACAGTCGGATGCCGGACGCCCCGTGATTATCACCATCGACAATAAAAGTTATCAGGCTCAGGTTCAGGCTGACGGTAGCTGGAGTACCGTGCTTCCTGCCGCCGATCTTCAGGCTCTGCCTGACGGTAATTACACCGTGACGGCAACATTGACCAGTGCCGCCGGGAACAGCACCACCAGCACGGGGGCATTAACGTTGGATGCCAGTCCAGCCAACCTGCCTCTGCTCACCGTCAACGTTATCGCGTTTAATAACATCATCGACGGGGGTGAAATCAACGTCGCGCAAGTCATCAGCGGTAGCAGCCTGAATGTCGAGGCTGGGCAGCGTGTGACCGTAACACTCGGCGACAACACCTACATCACGACGGTCGATAGCACTGGCCAATGGCGCGTCAGCGTACCGTCTGTCGATCTCCTTCATCTGGCACAAGGTACGCATACCGTCACGATCGGCACCCACGACGTCAGCGGCAACCCGGCAACGGTCAGTCAGACGATCGCGGTGAATACGTTACTGAGCGGCATCGCCATCGATACCATCGCTGGCGATGACAAACTGAATCAAATCGAAGCGGCGCAAGATCTGATTGTCAGCGGCAGCAGCCAAAACGTAACGGCAGGCACGACCGTCACGATCATGCTGAACGGAAAAAGCTACGATGGCGTGATACAGCCGAACGGTGCGTGGAACATCACTGTGTCTACGGCAGATGTCAGCGCGCTGACCGACGGCACCTCAACGCTTACCGTCACCACGGTAGACAGCACGGGGAATGTATTGAGCAATAGCCGCACGATCGATGTCCTCATTCAAAACAGTCCGTCATTGACGCTGAACACACCGTTCAGCGATGGCATCCTCAATGCCGCAGAGGCTGGCGTTATTCAGACGCTCAGCGGCACAACCGGTATCACCTCACCAGGGCAAACCGTCACGGCCACACTGGGGGGCGTGACCTACACCGGGAACGTTGATGCCGCCGGTAACTGGGCGATTTCACTCCCTGTAAACGATCTGCAAAATTTGCCAAACGGAACCACGGTATTGCAGGTTAGCGTCAGCGATGCCGCCGGAAACAGCCACACCCTGCCTTCCCCGATTACCGTGGCGCTCACCCCGCCGACATTAACAACGGGCAGCATAGCTACTGACAACATCCTGAACAGTACCGAGGTACAAAGCGATCAGCCACTCACTGGCACCACTTCGCCGTCCAACGCGGGGCAAACCGTGACTAGCACGCTGAATGGCAAAACCTACAGCGGCACCGTCGGCAGTGATGGCACCTGGAGCATCACGATTCCGTCAGTGGATTTGAGCAGCTTGTCCGATGGCAATTACAGCATCGTTACCCGTCTGACCGATGTCGCAGGTAACACGACGACGACAACGCAGAGCATTAACGTTGATGCCAGCCCGCTCAATGCCCCCGTCATCATCATTGGTAATTTCGCCAGCAACAACATTATTGACGGGGCGGAAGTCCAGGTCAGTCAGGTGCTTCACGGCACCAGTAAAAATGTGGAGCAAGGCCAGACGGTGACGATTAGCTTTAATAGCAAAACGTATACCGCACAGGTGCTGTCGAATGGAAGCTGGAGTACCACAATTCCAGACACCGACATGACGCAGTTGGTTAACGGGAGTCAGACGATTAGCGTCAGCGTCAGCGATGTTTCGGGCAATACCGCCACCTCCAGCAGCAGCGTGACGGTTAATACTAACGCGAGTGGGTTGTCTATTGCGCCAATTACCGGGGATAACCAGTTAAATGCGCTGGAAGCAGCAAGCGGTATGACGATTAACGGCAGCGCCGTCAACGTCACGCCGGGTACGGATGTCAATGTCATACTCAACGGGAAAACCTATACCGCCACGGTGCAGCCAGACGGCACCTGGAGCGCCAGCATTCAGCCTGCCGACCTGCAAGTGCTGGGAGACGGCATTATCACGGTGCATGTCACGGCAGTCGATCAGGCTGGCAATGCCCTGTCGGGGGCACAGCAATTGGGCATCAGCATCCATAACCCGCCAGTGGCATCGCTGAATATTCCCTTCGGTAACGGCTATCTAAACCTCAGTGACGCACAAACCGCGCAGACACTCTCCGGCACCACGGGGATTCACGCTGTGGGTCAAACCGTCAGCGTCACCCTTGGCAACACCGTTTACGCCGGTACGGTTGACAGCAGCGGCAACTGGAGCCTGCCAATACCTTCGCCTGTTCTGACGGCGCTGGCAGACGGAATACTCAACATTTCCGTTACCGTCAGCGATGCAGCAGGCAATACTTCCACCGTTCAGGGCAGCGTATTCGTGGATTTAACCCCACCAGTGCTGACCATCAACCCGATTGGCACCGACGATATCATCAACATCGCAGAAAGCCTGCTGCCGCTGGAAATCAGCGGTACATCGCCCGTCAACGACAGCGGTCGCCCGATTATTGTCAACGTCACCATCAATGGACAACACTATCAGGGGTTGGCGCAGGCCGATGGAACCTGGAGTGTCACCGTACCCGCTGGCGATCTGCAAAACCTGCCGAACGGCCTCACGGCAATCACCGCCACCTTGACAGATGCGGCAGGCAATATCGGTAGCATCAGCCACTCGATTACGCTGGATACCGATCCAGCTAACGCGCCAACCCTGACGATAGCCACACTGTCAACCGATGATTACCTCAATCTGGCAGAATCGAGCCTGCCACTGACCATCAACGGTAGCAGTCAGCAGGTGGAACAGGGTCAGCAGGTCACTATCACGCTTAACGCTAAAACCTACTTTGCCACGGTGGGGGCGGATGGCCGTTGGAGCGTACAGATTCCCGCCACGGATGTCGGCAACGTGCCGGATGGCAAGCAAACCGTGAGCGCCAGCGTGGCGGATACCAGCGGTAACCCCATTTCGGCGACGCATAGCATTACCGTGATCACCGATACCGCCAACCTGCCGCGCATCACTATCACGACGCTCTCCAATAATGATGTTATCAACGCGCAGGACACCCAATCCGACCTGTTGATCGCTGGCTCAACGACAAATGTTCAGGCGGGCCAGCGCGTTACAGTCACGCTGAATAACCAAACTTATCTGGCGACCGTTGGCGCTGACGGTAACTGGAGCGCAACCGTTCCCGCCAGCGATGTGCAAAATCTGCCGCAGGGCAGTCAGGATGTGGTCGTAACGGTCAGCGACATCGCGCAAAACCCGACTACGGCGACGCATCCGTTTACGGTCGATACTCTCCCACCGCTGCTGTCCATCGACATGCTGGCTGATACCAGCGATATCGGTTTGGCAGAGGCGCTGGCCGGGCTACCGCTGAGCGGCACAGGTGAAGCCGGTCTTCTGGTCACGATAAACGTCGGTACGGCAGTCTATAGCGTCGTTGCCGATAGCAACGGCGTCTGGCAAATCGCTATTGCGGCAAACGATCTGCTGGCGTTGGGCGACGGCGTGAAAACGCTTGAGGCCAGCATGACCGACAGCGCAGGGAATGTCAGCACGACCGGCCTTGATATCACGCTAAAAACGCAATCGCTGCCGACGCTGACGTTGGATCCGCTGTATGACAACAATGTCCTCACCAGTGCGGAACTGGCAACAGAAACGACCATCGAAGGCAGTTACACCCATCTTCCCGTCGGGACGCCCATTCAGGTCACGATAGGCGCTTACACCGTCACGGGCGTGACGCTTGCGGGCGGTCTGTGGAGCGCAACCATTCCTGCTAATGCGCTGAATGTTCTGGCGGATGGTAATGTGCAGGTCAGTGTGACCGCCACCGATAGCGCAGGGAATATCGGCAGTGCAAGCGGTACGCTGGATGTCGTCATCCACACGCAGTTCGCCATCAGCATCGACACACCGTTTGTTGACGGCATACTCAACCAGACAGAAAGTACCGTGGATCAACTGCTGACAGGCGCAACGGGGCTTCTCGATCCAGGTCAAAGCGTGTCGGTCTCCGTCACCAACGGCACGACAACCACCACCTACAATGCCAGCGTCGCGGCAAACGGCCAGTGGAGTGTCACCCTGCCCGCCGCCGATCTGGCCGCATTCGGCGATGGCACACACACTATCAACGTGACCGTCACTGACCATGCGGGCAACACCAGTACAGCAAGCGGAACCTTCTCCAGCGTCATCGTGGGTGTGCCAGTCGCCTCGCTGGATACCCTGTTTGGCGATGGCAAACTGAGTCTGGCTGATGCGCAATCGGGCGCGACGCTATCCGGTCAGACCGGGCTATCCCGCAACGAGGGACAAACCGTATCGGTCAGCATTAACGGCACCAGCGTTCCGGCTACGGTGAACGCCGACGGCAGTTGGTCGTTAGCGCTGGCGAGTCAAACTCTGCTCGACCTGCCGGATGGCTCGGTGAACTTCACGGTCACTGTCACCGATACGGCGGGTAATAGCAGTAGCACCTCGACCACAGCAAATGTGCTGATCGCCACCCAGCCTGCCGCGACCTTGGATCTGCCTTTTGGCGACGGCACCCTCAACGCGACTGAAATTCAGGCCATTCAAACCTTGACCGGTAAGACCGGTATTACCAGTGCAGACCAGGAAGTCACAATTACTGTGACCAATAAAACTACGCTGATAGCCACCACCTTTAGCGCCACTGCGGATGGGTTAGGCGGCTGGTCCCGCGATCTGAGCCTTACCGATCTGGCGATCTTCACCGAAGGCGATTACAGCATCAGCGTCACTGTCACCGACTGGGTGGGCAACAGCAATACCAGCGTTGCGCGCGATGTCAGTGCTGCACTGACGCTACCGACCCCGATTGTTGACGTAAACCCATTTGGTGAAATCCTGAGTAGCGTCGAAGCGGCATCCTCCCTCACCTTCTCTGGTCGCACCCAGATTAGCGGTAATGGGCAAAGCGTGAAACTGGAGATCGATCTTAACGGCATTCGCTACACGGCGACGGTGGATAACAACGGCAACTGGTCGGTAACGCTCCCACAAAATGCGTTGAACTCGCTGAGCGATGGTCAACATACCATCACGGTGACCGCGACCGACGCGGCGGGCAATATCGGCTCTACGCCGATATTGTTTACCAGCGACTTCACACCACCAGCCATCACGTTGAATCCCCCATTTGGCGACGGTTACCTGAGTATCGCGGAAGCGGGCACCCTGCTGGGCAGAACGTTGAGCGGTAACGCGGGGGATGCCCAAAGCATGACGCTGACGCTTGGCGGGCAAACGCTCACCGTGCAGCTTAACAGCGGAGTCTGGACCGCTGAGTTGACGTCAGCCCAGCTTAGCCTGCTTGCTGACGGCACACACCCCATCGTGATCACCGCAACGGATAGCGCAGGTAACACCACCACGCTGAACTCTGAAGCGACTATCGCGCAAACGGCACCGACACTTAGCATTACCGCCTTTGCCGGGCTGGATGGCCTCAGCTATGCAGAAAGTCGTGTCGCACAAATCGTCAGCGGCACCGCCACCGGGCTGGAGGTGGGGCAAAATGTGACCGTCAGCCTGAATAACGTCAATTACACGGCGAAAGTGCTTGCTGACGGCACCTGGGGCACCGCCATTCCTTCAGCCGCGCTGCAAGTTCTGGCGAATACGACGTACACCATCACGGCCAATGCGACGGACAACGCGGGTAACCCAGCGGCACCAGCCAGCGTGCCATTCAGCGTCAATCTGACACAACCGCCATCAACGATGGTGATCGACACAATAGCAACCGACGACATCATCAACGCCGCAGAGAAAAGCGGTAATATCACCATCTCTGGCCAAGTGTCTAGCCAGCCGATGGGCCTGATAACCGTGTTAATCGGGGGCGTACCCGTTATTGGCTTAATCAGTGCCGATGCCAATGGCGACTGGGAAACCACCATTGCCGCCAGCGACTATTTCACGGCTGATGGTAATGTGAACGTCACCGCATACGTAACAGCATTTCCGCTAATAACCGACACCAAAACAGTACTGGTCGATACCATCGCGCCTACGTTGGATATCGTTGCGTTTGCGGGTGATAACGTGCTGAACGGTAAGGAAATCAGTACCGCACAAACGATTACGGGAACCGCCTCCACGACGGAGGCCGGTCAGCTCGTCAGCGTAGTGCTGAATGGAAAAACCTACACGGCTCAGGTTTCGTCAACTGGGATCTGGAGTACGAGCGTCCCCGCCGCCGATCTGGCAGCGTTGGCCGATGGCAGCTATACCCTTACCGCGACGCTCGCAGACGCCGCGGGAAATACCACAACGAGTACGCAGGTCGTCACCGTCGATACGGCCACCCCGTTACTGAGCGTAAACCTGTTCGATGACAATATCCTGACGCTGGCTGAAGCGTTGGCGGGAGGAGAGATCTCGGGGACGGGTAAACCCGGCGCGACAGTGACGCTCGTCGCCGGGCCGTTAACCGGTTCAGCTACCGTCGACCTTGATGGCACGTGGACCATTCCGGTGCTCGCGCTCGATCTGCAAAGCCTGATTGACGGGCCGCAGGTCATCGGCGTGACGCTGACCGATACCTCAGGCAATAGCACACACCTTGATGTCACATTGGATGTCGCGCTAAACCAGACGCTCGGCGCTGGGATTACCGATATCTTCGGTAACGATGGCATCCTCAATCTGGCCGAATCGCTGGTGACGCAGGTGATCAGCGGTACAGCCACAGGGGATTATTTAGGCGCGAAAGTCCAGGTCACCGTGTTGGGTACGACAGTGGAAGGCAACGTCGGCGCCAATGGCGTCTGGAGTGTGTCGCTGCCGCCGACGTTACTCGGTGTATTAGGTGATGGGTTGCTACAGTTGAATGTCGCGATTGTCGATTCGCACGGCAATGTGAAGAACGAACTGATTGATATCGATGTCCTGAAATCCCTGCCAGTCATTAATTCCGTCGTGGCCTTCACGGATGGCACGCTGAATGCGGCGGAAGCCGCGACCAGCCAGATTATCAGCGGCGTAGTCAGTAATGTGGATATCAGCGCAGGCGCCAGCGTCAGCGTGACGCTGGGCAACAAGGTTTACACCGGAATTAGCGTCGGCACAGGCGGAGCCTGGAGTCTATCCGTTCCCGCTCTTGATTTGCAGGCCTTGCAGGATGGTACGCTGGCGCTGGGCGTCACCGTCATCGACCATGCCGGAAACATCGCAAGCCAAACGATAGATATCCCGGCGATTATTAAAAATCTGCCGAGCATTACGCTCAACCCTGCCTTTGGCGATAGCCTACTGAATCTGGCTGACCTGCTGGTCAACCAATCCCTCAGCGGTACGGCGACCGGTCTGGCGGGCAGAACCATTACGCTCAGCATTGCAGGTTCACACATCGCCACCGCGACCGTCGGTTCCGATGGCAAGTGGAGTGCGACCGTCACCCCGAGCGTGTTGGGTATTCTGCAAGGCTTGGGCAGTGGAGATTTCACCGTCAGCGCCACCGCGACGGATAGCGTAGGCAATAGCACCAGCGGCAGCGTCGGCATTAAATTCGATTTCGCCCAGCCCGTGATTACGCTGAATCCGCTATTTGGCGGCGATGGCTTCCTCAACGCGGCAGAAGCACTGGTCGCGCAGACGATTAGCGGTGTCGCCACGAATTCGGCGCTGGGATCGCAGGTGACAGTGACGCTCGGGGGTAAAACGTTCCTGTCCACCGTTGGCGCGAATGGCGCATTCAGCCTGACGCTGCAACCGTCCGATCTCAGCGTGTTAGCCGATGGCAGTGCGACGCTCGGAGTGTCCATCACCAATGCTGCCGGCAACACGAGCACGGTGAGTAACGTAATCAATATCATTGCCAAAAACCTGCCGACAATTGGCCTGGGATCGCTGTTTGGCGGCGATGGCTTCCTTAACGCCGCAGAATCGGTACTGACGCAGACGATTAGCGGCACCACCACCAACGCGGCGGCGGGATCGTCCATCGTCATACGTATCGGCACGCTGACGCTCAATGCGACCGTTGGCAATGACGGCACCTGGAGCGCCAGCGTCACACCGCTGCAACTGTCCGGTCTGGCCAACGGCAACCTCACCGTCAGCGCGACGGTCACCGATCCGGCAGGCAACAGCAATAGCGTTAGCGCCGGTCTCAATGTAGCCATATTGCCGCCGACCATCACCCTTGACCCGTTGTTCAATAATGGTGTGTTGGATCTCAGCAGCTTGCTGAGCGCCCAAACCATCAGCGGGACGACAACCAACGTGCCTTCAGGCACTGCGATCAGCGTCACGCTGGGTAGCAAGACCTACACCGCCACGGTCGGTACAAACGGCGGTTGGAGCCTGCCAATCCCAAGTCTCGATTTAAAATCCCTGGTGGATGGCGTCACTAATGTCGGCGTTCGTGTGGTGGATGCGGCGGGTAACGTGGGAGAAACCACCAGCGTACTGAACGTCATTATCAATGCGTTGCCCACGCTCGCGATTAACCCATTGTTTGGTGGTGACGGCCTGCTGAACGCGGTAGAAGCCGCCACCAGTCAGGTGATCAGCGGAACCAGTACCAATGCTGTCGGTTCTACCGTTCAAATCACGCTGGGCAGCAAGACGCTATCCGCCGTGGTGCAAAGCAACGGCACCTGGTCGGTCAGTCTGTCCCCTCTCGATCTCGGCGGTCTGGCTGACGGCACGCTTTCCCTCAGTGCTTCTCTGACCAACGCGGCAGGAAAAACCACCAGTGCGGGCGTGTCGGTCGGTGTGGGTATCCATGCATTGCCAACCGTCAGCCTTGGCTCCCTGTTTGGCGGAGATGGCTACCTGAATCTGGCCGAAGCAGGCATAAATCAGCTCATCAGCGGAACCACAACCCATGCCGCAGGCGGTAACGTCACGCTGACCGTCGGCGGGCTAGTACTCAGCGCCACTGTCGCCAGCAATGGCACCTGGAGCATCAGTGTACCAAGCGCCAATTTGCTCAACATCGCGGATGGCAACTTGTCCATCGGTGTCACCGTCACGGATCGCTACGGCAACACCAATAGCGTCAGCGGCAGTGTGATCGTGAAAACCCACCAGTTGCCGCAATTAGGCATTGATGCAGTGGGGTCGCTGATTGGCAACACCGTTGGGCTGTTGGCGAACGGCGTCACCGTCAGCGGAACCTCACGCTATGTGCAGCAAGGAGCCAAAGTAACCGTCACACTGCTCGGCCAGACGCTACAGGGTACGGTGGGAGCGGATGGAACATGGAGCGCGCACTTCAGCAGTTCGCTGTTGGGGATTAACGTCTTCAACGTGGGATCGATTTTGACCGCGCTGCTGGGAACCGCCGTGGAAGCCTCCGTCACCGATGAGGCAGGTAACTTCACCGGGGTGTCGGCGGGCTTAACGTCTGGCATCGCGATTGGATTACCGCTATTGAGCACAGCGGCAGTGGACGTTGACGATAGCAGCGTGGCTCAGGTTGCCTCACTCTCCAGTGAATCACTCGATACCGGTGCCGATGTGCAGTCCCTGAGCGTCAGCGCAAACGTGTCAGCAGCGGCGCTCAGTGAGACAACCACCATCGACAACAGCACCAGTACCGACGTGGAGGACAGTGTGTATGCCATTGGCGGCGTCGTTATCAGTCTGGCCGACGGCAGTGTGCAAACGGGTATGGAGGTTGAAGGCAGCGACGGCGACGATCTGATTACGCTTTCAACGCTCGACTTTACCCGGATCGACGGCGGGGACGGCATTGATACGCTGGTACTGAATGGCACCGAACTCAATCTGGACCTCACCGTGCTGGGGCTGAAAGTCGATAACGTGGAAATCTTCGATTTAGGCCAAAACGGTGCCAACAGCATCACGCTGGATCTTGACCGCGCCCTGAACATCACCGACCAGCCAGAGGACGATCTGCGGATCGTCGGGGGTGAAGGAAATCAGGTGAACCTGATTCCGGGCGAAGGGGCCTGGAGCACGGTAGGACAGCGCGATATCGAGGGGCAGCGCTTTGATGTCTACCATCATTCATCATTGGGTAATGCCAACAGTCTGGGGGATGTGCTGGTGCAGCAAGGTCTGCTCGTCAATATGGTGTAACGGTGTTTTAAGCCTCAGCCGCACGGACGCGGCGCAAGCGGTTCGTTAAGGCTGATACCGACGAAGAAGCCGCATAGCGGCATAAATAGCCGCAAAGGCACTAAAACAAAGAGTAATGAAAACAGGGGCTATTGATGTACAACCCATTTTTTAGCAGAGACACATTTTTTCTGCGTAATCGTACTTTTTTGACTCACACATCACGCCACACACCGCATTATGTGCTGGCGATCGGGTTGGTCTGCGGGGGGCTTTCCTTTTATAGTCCACCGACGCTCGCTCAGGCTGTCGCGTTTGACTGGTCAGCCGCGCCGACAGAACAGCAGATAGGTAGTTTGGATCTCAAACAGGCTATTCTGCGCGCGTTTGCACGCAACCCGCAAATCGCCCAGGCGTCAGCGCAAATTCGCGTCGGCGAAGCCGATCTGCGCGTCGCACAAAGCGCCTGGTTCCCGCAAATCGGCCTGAACAGCAATGTCGGCCGATCCGGTCAAAGTGATACCAGCGGTACGACAAGCAACAATTCCACGGCGGGCATCACGCTGAAACAGCTCCTGTACGACTTTGGTAAGACGGGCGGTAGTATTGATGAGCAGCATAGCCTGTCAGATGCCTACCGCTATCAGCTCTACGGCGTGATGACTACGGTTGGTCAGCAAACCTTACTGGCCTATCTGAAAGTCAAACGCTATCAGGAATTGGGGCAGGCAGCGGAGCGTAACCTCACGTCGCTCAGTCAGGTCAAAGACATCGCGACGCTCCGTTCTGAGGCGGGTCTTAGTACGCAATCCGACACGTTGCAGGCGGAAACCCGAATCGCCGGAATGCGAGCCACGCGGGAACAATACCGGGCGCAGGAACGCTCTTCGCTGGCGCAACTTAGCGTGTTGACGGGCGTCCTCCCGACCGCCCTGCCCGACTTACCCCATGCGTTACTGCAACAAAAGATTACGCTTAAGACGCTCCCCTATCAGCAAAGTAACGCGGTGTTAAGCGCACAGTCCAAGCAGGAAGCATCGCGCCACCGGATTCGTCAGGCGCAAGCCCAGCACTGGCCAACCATTGCCGTGCAGGCAGGGCGTACCCGCCATGAAACCGACAGACGTCATTATTGGGATGACCAGCTACAGCTCGTGGTGGAAGCCCCGCTTTATCAGGGCGGTGCCGTCAGTGCGCGCGTTGATGCCGCGTCAGGTACGCGTGAAGCGGCACAGGCCGAAGTCGAAGCGGCGAAACTGGATATGAACCAGAAAGCCTCAACGGCCTACGCCGATCTCATCGGTGCGCAACAGCGTGAAAAAGCCAGTCAGCAGCAAATCACCAGCGCGACCTACACCCTCAACGTTTATCAGGATGAATACAAACTCGGTAAACGCAGCCTGAATGACCTGCTCAGCGTTGAACAGGACGTCTTGCAGGCTGAAACCTCACGTATCGGTGCGTTATATGACGGTTGGGAAGCGGCGGTTAACTATGCGGCTGCCGTTGATAATCTGCTGGATATGCTGGGTATTGAGCGTCATCAGGCCAGTGGCGAAACGCTCCCGTCGCTGTAAGTCGGTTTACCCGCTGGATAAAAACAGGCAGGAATGTGAATGACACAAGTTACCCAAACTGAAACCTGGATTGCCGCGATGGCGCGCGCCGCCGCTCACTATGGACAGATGGTCGATATCCAATCGGTACGCCAGCAAATGCGCTGGTACGAACAGCAGCCTATTGCTCGCCAGTTAGAGCAAATCAGCCACCTGATGGGGCTGAGCATCAGCCTGCGGCACACAGAGAAGATCCACTGGCGCAACAAGATGTTACCGGTATTGGTGGAAACCGACGCTGGCGACGTGATCGTCATCGAATCCTTGAATAATGAAGGCATCGCAACCTATTGGCTGAATGACGGCGGCGACCTTCAGCGTCAGGCCACACTGACCGAACTGCTCACGTCCAGTCAGGGAATGATCGTGTTAGTCGGCATCGCGGAGCGAGGGCGCGATGTTCGCATCGATGATTTCGTCAAACCGTACCGTAAGCACTGGTTCTGGCAACATTTTCTCGGTGCCAAACGGCAGATCGGGGAAATCTCTCTCGCCTCTATCGTGGGGAACGTTCTGGCATTGGCGGGGATCCTGTTTTCCATGCAGGTGTATGACCGCGTCATTCCGGCGCAGTCGATCCCGACGCTGTGGGTGCTCTTTTTCGGCGTACTGCTTGCCGCCGCCTTAGAGTACGCCATCCGCTTATCGCGCACCATCGTCTCCGATTTAATGGGCAAGAGTATCGATCTGAGCGTATCGGGTATGCTGTTCGCCCGCGCGCTGGCGATAAAAAATGAGGCGCGGCCGAAGTCTACCGGCTCGTTTATTTCGCAGTTGCGGGAAATCGATCAGGTGCGAGAACTGCTGACCTCGACGACCGTCGGCGCGGCCGCCGACATGCCGTTCGTCTTTCTTTTCCTCGGTATCATGGCGATGATCGGCGGGCCGCTGGTGCTGATCCCCTTGCTGGCGATCCCACTGATTGTGATCCCCGGCCTAATGCTGCAATGGCCGATGGCGAAACTCGCCAAAGAGGGCATGCGCGAAAGCGCCTTGCGTAATGCGGTGCTGGTCGAATCCATCGAAGGCATCGAAGATATCAAAGCGTTACAGGCCGAACCCTATTTCCAGCGCCAGTGGGAACAGACACACGAGGTCAGCGCGTCAATCGGGATGAAGCAGCGCGTCTGGGGGGCGCGGCTTAGCGGCTGGGCCTCGACCGTCCAGCAACTCACCTATGCCGGTATGCTGGTGTTCGGCAGCTATCTGGTGCTGGCGGGCGATATCACCACCGGTACGCTGGTGGCCTGTAGCCTGCTTTCTTCACGTACCATCGCCCCGCTCATGCAGTTGACCATGGTGTTTTCCCGCTGGCAGCACGCCAAAACCGCCATGACCGGGCTGGATGACATCCTGCAAAAACCGCTGGATCGGCCGGAAGCCAGTAAAATGGCGCACTGCCCGATCCTTCAGGGGCATTTCCAGTTCCACAACGTGCAATACAGCTACGATCCCGAACAGGGCGATGCCGCCTTGCAGATCGGCAAGCTGGATATCAAACCGGGAGAAAAGGTGGCGCTGCTGGGTAAAGTCGGCGCGGGCAAATCCACCCTGCTCAAGCTGCTTGCCAATCAGGCTACGGCGACGCGCGGCAAGGTCATTATTGACGGTGTAGACATCAGCCAGATCGATCCGGCAGATGTTCGCCGCCAGCTCGGGTTTCTGTCACAGGATTCACGCCTGTTCTTCGGCAGCCTGCGGCAAAACCTGATGCTCGGTAACCCGCACGCCACCGAACAGGAACTGTTACAGGCGCTGCGAATTAGCGGCGCGCTCAGCGTGATCCAGCAGGATGCCGCCAGTCTGGATCGGATTATTCATGAAGGTGGACGCGGTTTATCTGGCGGTCAGCGGCAGATGATCCTGCTGAGCAGGATGCTGTTGCGCAATCCTCAGATTGTGCTGCTGGATGAACCCACCGCCTCGATGGACGAACAGTTGGAACGTCATGTGATTCACCAGCTAAGCAGTTGGCTGACCAACCGCACATTGGTACTGGTGACGCACCGACCCGCGCTGCTCAAGCTGGTTGACCGCGTGATCGTCATGGAAGGTGGACGCATCGTGGCAGATGGCCCGCGTGACCAGATATTGAAAGCAAGCAGCAAACCGACAAATACCGCACAGAGCGTGGCGTAAGGGGAAACATAATGAGTAGTATTACGATCCATGATGACCTCAAACGCCAGGGGCGGCGCGTATCCGCCATTATCTGGCTCAGCCTGCTGGGGCTGATCGTCTTTTTCATCTGGGCGACCTTCGCCGTGCTGGATGAAGTATCCGTCGGGAGCGGCAAAGTCACGCCCTCGACCCGTGCACAGGTGATTGAAAGTCTTGATGGCGGGATCATCGGCCACCTCTATGTCCAGCAGGGCAATGTCGTAGAGAAAGGTCAGGTGCTGGCACAACTGGATATTAATCGCTTCCAGTCCGTCTACGGCGAAGCCTTCTCCCGCGTGCAGACCCTGCGGGCCTCCGCCGAACGTCTGCACGCCGAGCTTAGCGGCGAGCCGCTGACGTTCAGCGCGGATACCCTGAAAGAACCGGCGCTGGCCGCACGCGAACGTCGGCTCTATGAATCACGTTTGCGCAATCGCGATGAAACGGTCGCCAATCTGCAACAATCCATGCGGCTGGTCGAGCAGGAGCTACGCATGACGGAGCCGCTGGTGCAGCGCGGTGCCGCCAGCGCCGTGGAAGTGATTCGGTTACGCCGCCAGATTAGCGAAATACGCGGAAAAATTGACGAAGCGCGCAACCAATACGCCGTGCGGGCGCAGGAAGAGCAGGTCAAAAACAACGCCGATCTGGAAGCACAGCGGGAAGTCGTCAGCGGGAAAGCCGATCAACTCAAGCGCGCGACCATCACATCCCCCGTACGCGGTATTGTGAAGGACATTCAGGTCACCACCGTTGGCGGCGTACTGCAACCGGGCGGCAAGCTGATGGAGATCGTCCCGCTGGAAGATCAGTTGCTGATCGAAACACGCATCAACCCGCGTGACATTGCCTACATCCGACCGGGTTTGCCCGCTACGGTAAAAATTACCGCCTATGACTCCTCCATCTACGGCAACTTAACGGGCGAGGTTGAAAGCGTGTCCCCTGATACCCTTCAGGACGAGGTCAGGCGCGATCAGTTTTATTATCGGGTTTATGTGCGCACCACGCAGGCAGAGCTAACCAACAAAGCGGGGGAAACCTTCCCGATCGTGCCCGGCATGGTCGCCAACGTCGAGATAAAGACCGGTCAGAAAAGCGTGCTGGATTATCTGATTAAACCGCTGAACAAAGTGAATGAAGCCCTGCGTGAACGTTAAGCCACCTACGCAGGTATGCGTGGGTATAGATTAATACCAGCATTCAAAATGGCAAAGGAAATAGCGCTAATGGGATAGTCTCTTCATTATCACCAGAAAATTAAATGATGCATCAACAGATGTGTGGAAACAAAAGGAATCCCGTCACGTATTACCGTCGGCGGGTTGTATGATTCCCTCATCTTCACAACATTCATTTTTCTTATTTATTAATGAGGACTCTCCAAATAATCATCAGAAAATGATTGAGATAAAAATTATAAACAAGAAAATAAATTAAAAATAAATAATCACCAAATAAATTAAACCCCCACCTAAATATCAACAATTTTTATTAATTATTATTTATTTGACACACTTTATTATATAATCCCCCCCGATGCGCTAGGACTCCCTCTTTATCTTCTTAAATAAAGAGAAAAAATATCCGTTTAATTTACAAGGAAAAACACATGTTTAAGTATTTAACACCGATATTTTTATGTACTGCTGCTTTTTCTTTTCAGGCTCAGGCTGATAACACCATGTTGATGCTGCTGAAAAAAGATAATGCCACCTATTTAAGCTGGTCTACCGATGCAGGCAACGTTGTGCGCCAGGACGTGTATCGCAATACCAGTAATATTCAAGCTGGCAGCGAAAAAATTGCAGAACTCAACTCCACCGACAGAACCTTTACGGATTTAACGGCTAATCCAACGTCGGAATATTGGTATTGGGTAGATACCGTTAGCGGCAATAATAGCGTCCTGAAATCTAATGCTGCATCAACAGCGCCAGCACCATTACGTGCCACTGCGCTTAAGGCAGCCAGTTCAGAATGTAAAGCAGGCGCGGTGATCAAAGATAAAACCGTCGACTGCGGCGGTATTACTCTGGGCCTGAGCTGTAAAGGCGACAGCGATAGTCAGCCTCCGGTTATCACGCTGGAAAATGCCACCATTAAAAACCTGCGTATCGCCGAGAAAGGCGGTTCTGACGGTATTCACTGTAAATCAGGCAACTGCCGTATCGAAAACGTGATCTGGGAAGACGTTTGTGAAGATGCCGCGACCAACAACGGCAAAACCATGACCATCGTCGGCGGTGTCGCACATAACACCACCAATGGTCCTGGCGGCAAGCCGGACAAAGTGCTGCAACAAAATGCGAAAAATAGCCACACTATCGTACAGGGTAACTTCACCCTGACCGGTCAACACGGCAAACTGTGGCGTTCTTGCGGTGACTGCACCAACAACGGTGGTCCACGTAACCTGACCATCATTAGCGCAACCGTTAACGGCACCATTGACAGCATCGCGGGCGTAAACCGTAACTTTGGCGATGTCGCTGAAATTCGCGATCTGCGCATTAAAGGCTACAAAGAGGGTAAACCGCCTGTCTGTGAAGAGTTCAACGGTGTAGAAAAAGGTAAAGGCAAATCTGAGAAACACGGCGAATACTGGGATACCAAGAACTGCAAAGTCAGCCGTTCAAACGTTAAAGCTCTGTAAGTCTTTTAGCAGAGCCCACATCTAATTTAATATTTCCTCTGGGGTTCTGACGCATCCATCGTCAACAGACCGTACAATAATGCACGGTCTGTTGCATTTTCATCCCTGCGACAACTCGGTTTTACGCTTTTCAATCGCCTCCCCCCACCAGACTTCACCCTTCGGGATGTGGTGCAAGACCGTCATCAGCGCGTTAAGCAATCTGCATGATCAATAACGTCAAATATAGTATTGTCGAAACGCCATATCTCGTTAGTTTTCAGATTGATGTTACCAGCAGGCAAGGAGCATAAATGACAATAGACGTATTCCGGTTCGTTCCGTGGGTAGTCTGGCAGCGGGTGATGGCCTGCTTGTTGGCCCTCATCGGCGTGATCGTCATGGCTGGATGTCATAGCACCCCACGCGATATCGCCCCATTAGGACAAACGTCATTCGCGCGTTACCAGCAAGACACGACACGTTGGGTAGCACAACATCGCGCCTTCCAGACCACGGATAAGCAATTGGAATTACGTTGGAATACGCCGAATGAAATTCGCCCTCTCGGCCAGCCTCGCAAAGCGATTTTGCTGGTGCATGGGCTGGGGGATTCTCCGGGTTCATTTACCGACGTGGCACCGCAATTGGTCGAGCAAGGATTTTTGGTGAGAACGGTGTTGCTACCGGGTCATGGCACCCGCCCATCGGATCTGTTGCACGTCACCATAGACGACTGGCGCAAAGTGGTTGCCGAACAAGCCACGATCCTCAGCAAAGAGGTCGATGAGGTTTATCTGGGCGGCTTTTCCACCGGTGGCAATCTGGTACTGGAATATGCCTTACAGCACCCGAAAATCAACGGGCTGGTGTTATTTTCCCCTGCGATTAAATCCAACGAAAAATACGATTTCCTGACCCCGCTGCTGTCCGTATTTACCGACTGGCTGATACCGCCACGCCCCGGCTTTCCACAACAGTTGGCAACCCGCTATATGCGCGTGCCAACCAACGGGTTCGCCCAATATTATTATTCCAGCAGCGGCGTGCGTTCACTGCTCGCCAAAAAACCTTATGACAAACCGGTGCTCATCGTGCTGGCGGAGCATGATTCCGTTGTCGATACCGCTTATGTTGTCAATGCGTTCGATACGCAGTTTACCCACCCGTCCAGCCGCCTGATCTGGTATGGCGATCGCCCCGCTGGCGTCCATTCCTCACGCGTTTTGGTGCGAACGGGTTCGCTGCCCGAATGGCGTATCAGCCAGTTCTCGCATATGTCGCTTCTGTTTTCCCCAGAAAACAAGCAATACGGTAAAACCGGTGCGATCGTCATTTGCGCCAACGGCCTACCCCTGAACGACCTGAAACTCTGTCAGGATCGCAGTACATTGTGGTATTCCGACTGGGGATACGTAGAAAACGGGAAAACCCATGTGCGTCTGACCTTTAACCCCTATTTCGACTGGCAAAACCAAATCATGGCCAGCGTACTGCGCGCGCAATAACCTATCGATAACAGAAGGAAGCTCAAGCCTGGGCACATATACCCTTACATAACATGGAGTTAGTCTTATAGAACGGTGTGAATGCATCTCTGTACGCTTGAGTGGCCCAGAGGTGAATCTCATCCCTGAGATTCACCGTTTTAGGACGACCAACACCAAACAACAGATACCGTAGGCGTTCTAACGCGCGCGACCTACGGCCTCACCAAGTTGCCACACCGCCATCGCATAGTGCGTGCTGTGATTGTAGCGCGTGATGGTGTAGAAGTTCGGCAAGCCGTACCAATATTGATAGCCTGTGCCAATATCCAACCGCAACAGGCTAGCTTCGCTATATCCTGCCAGTGAATGCTGAGGCGTTAATCCCGCCGCCTGGAGTTCAGTCAGCGAATAGCGGGTATTAAAACCGTTCGCCAGCAGCGGTGCCTGACCGTTAGCCTGAACTGCCACAGGTGCGCCCTTCACCCAGCCATGCGCTTTGAAGTAGTTGGCTACGCTGCCAATGGCATCGACCGGATCCCACAGATTCGTATGCCCGTTGCCATCGAAATCTACCGCGTAGCTTTTGAAGGATGAAGGCATAAACTGCCCGTAGCCCATCGCCCCCGCATAAGAGCCGCGCAAGCTGAGTGGGTCGTTGCCTTCATTACGCGCCATCAGCAGGAACGTTTCCAACTCGCCTGCAAAGTAATCGGCACGTCGCGGGTAATCGAACGCCAGCGTTGCCAAGGCATCAATGATGCGCGTTTTCCCCATCACCCTACCCCAGCGCGTTTCAACACCGATAATCCCGACGATGATCTCAGGCGGAACGCCATAGATGTTCTGAGCGCGCTGCAATGCATCCTGATATTGATTCCAGAACGCCACGCCGTTCTGCACGTTGTCTGGCGTAATAAACTGGTTGCGATAACGACTCCAGGCACCATTCGGCCCTGAAGGCGGCCGCGATGTCGGGGCTTGTTTATCCATCAGACGGATCACCCAATCCAGACTTTTTGCCTGCACCAGCACATCGTGCAGTTGCTGACGATTAAAACCGTGCTCTAGCACCATTTTATCGACAAACCGTGCGGTAGCCGGATTGGTGGCAAAATCACCGCCTAACGGATGCACATTGTGCGCGGGTTCAAGCAGGAAACCGCCTTTAAAAGGATTACCTGAAGGCGCTTCTGCGGGAGGAGGAGCAGGCTGACTGCTACAGGCAGAGAGTAAAACGAGCAGAGGGAGAAAACGAGCCAAATGACGCATCAGATATCCATATAGCCAGGTAAGAAATCAATACAGGCTATGGTAAAGGATTGTCTGGTGTGAAAAAACCAGCCAGAGATGAAAAAATGCGGCACGCCGAGCAAATGAGGCTCGGCGCACACCTCATCACACCCGAATCAGTTCTTCTTAACAAACTCGGATTTCAGCTTCATCGGCCCGAAACCGTCGATTTTACAATCAATGTTGTGATCGCCTTCCACCAGACGAATACCCTTCACGCGAGTACCCATTTTCAGCGGCGTCGAACTGCCTTTTACTTTCAGATCTTTAATGACCGTCACCGTATCGCCATCTGCCAGCAGGTTGCCGTTAGCATCTTTTACCACTAAACCGTCATCCTGCGCCGCTTCATCGGTTGCCGACCACTCGTTCCCGCATTCAGGGCAGTTAAACATTTCACCTTCTTGCCAGGTGTATTCAGAACTACATTTAGGACAATGAGGTAACTGCTGCATGATAAACTCCTGAAAAATTCACAATAAAAAAGCAATAAATATCATTGGGTAACTGCCATAATTTCGCTATTTTACCCTTTTGTGCATATTTTTGATAGTGAAGCAGAGCTTATTGCAACTTTACCGCCCGTCAGAGAGCGTACCGCATCAGGGGCAGAGAAGTACCAATCACATCGATTTTCTTAAGCCAATGGCCCCCCACCGACAGTATCGATGGGAGGATGTAGCGAATCCGCGTGGGGGAACGCATCAAACATCCCAGTATTAAAAACTGGGATGTCATGACCGTGTTTATCCGGTAGGCAAGCGGGACTACGGTCTGGATGCGGTGCCGTCAGGAGTACGCGCCATTGTCCAGGATGGAATGCCGCCTTCACACGGGTATTTCGCCGCTTTGGCTTCATCAATATCGATGCCGAGACCAGGCTTGTCATTCACGTAGGCATAGCCCTGATCAATCTCCGGGCAACCGGGGAAGACATCACGTAGCGCATCATTCATCGGCGTATATTCCTGAATGCCGAAATTAGGCGAGCTTAAATCGAGGTGCATGTTCGCACAGACACCGACCGGAGAGATATCGCCCGGACCATGCCAGGCGGTACGCACGCCATTTAGCTCGCTGTAAACGGCCAGTTTCTTCGCCGGGGTGATACCGCCAATCGTGCTGACGTGGCAGCGGATGTAATCGATCAGTTTGTTGTCGATGAGCGGTTTCCATTCATTCACGTTCACAAACAGTTCCCCCATCGAGATTGGCGTGGAAGACTGCTGGCGCAACATCTTCAACCAGTCGATGTTTTCCGGTGCCACCGGATCCTCAAGGTAGAAAAGTTGATATTGTTCCAGCGTTTTCGCCAGATTGATGGCGGTTACCGGGGTTACTCGCTCATGAACATCGTGAATAAATTCAATACCAAAGCCCAGTTTATTGCGTAAATGGTCAAACAGCCGCGGCACACTTTTCGCGTACGCATCGGGGTCAAAATAGATCCCCGGCGTTTTGCTGCGGGGGGAGCGCTTAGGCTGGATATTTTTCGCCCGTGCCAGTTGGGTGGCAATCAATTTTAAATCATCAGTTCCCGCACCACCGTACATGCCCATCTGACAGCGTACATACTGGTAGCCCTCTTCCATTCTGGCACGGATATTGTCTTCCACTGCAACTTCATCACCACCATCAGTATGGCAATAGAGTGGAATGCCATCACGGCATTTTCCCCCCAGTAAATCATAGACTGGCATGCCCGCCAGCTTACCTTTGATGTCCCAGAGCGCCATGTCTACGCCCGACAGCGCATTATTCATAATTGGCCCGTTACGCCAGTAACCGCTGACCGCACCCGATTGCCAGATATCCTCAATGCGAGTGGGATCTTTGCCAATCAGAAAGGGGGCCATGTATTCATCAATAGCGCTTTTTACCGCGAAGATGCGTTGGGTAAATGTTGCACAACCCAGGCCATATAGCCCCGGCTCGTTGGTTTCAACCTTCACGACGGCCAAATCAATGCCACCGGGGGCCGTCAGAATCGTTTTTACGTTGGTGATCTTCAGATTACTCACTTTAACTCCTCAATTCAGCACATTAACGGTATGCCATATCGTCAGATGACATCCTGTAATTTATAAGTTGTCCTACAAATTTACGTTGTTATATCACGATTGACACCTGAAGGAACTGTCAAGACTTAGTTTTGTGACCGTGATCAAAATAGTATTCCTTAAAATAATTTAAATCAATAAAAACAATAATTTGATTTATTAACCCTTTACCTATCACTCTTTGTTTGTGATCCCTATTGCAAATTTATTTTTGTCTGGTTGCTTTATTTAGTTCAAAAACCCAACCTTAAATAAGACAGTCGTCATACAAATTAAATGAGAGAGGAAAGATATGAATACATTATTTGATTTAACCGGGAAAACGGCATTGGTTACGGGATCCGCGCGCGGCCTTGGATTTGCCTACGCAGAGGGTCTTGCCGCTGCTGGCGCTAAGGTCATCCTGAACGACATTCGTGACACGCTGCTGGAAGAGTCCGTCAATAAGCTGATCGCTAAAGGCTATCACGCGGATGGGGTGAACTTTGACGTTACCGACGAAGCGGCGATTGAAAAAGCATTTGCTTCTCTGGATGCGCAGAACATCCATATCGATGTTTTGATTAACAACGCGGGTATTCAATACCGCAAACCCATGGTGGAACTGGAGCTGGAAAACTGGCAGAAGGTGATTGATACCAACCTGACCAGCGCCTTTCTGGTTTCCCGTACGGCAGCAAAACGGATGATCGCCCGTAACAAAGGGGGAAAAATCATCAATATTGGTTCTCTGACCAGCCAGGCTGCCCGCCCTACCGTCGCGCCCTACACGGCGGCAAAAGGTGGCATCAAGATGCTGACCTGTTCCATGGCGGCCGAATGGGCGCAGTTTAACATCCAGACTAACGCCATCGGCCCCGGTTACATCCTGACAGATATGAACACGGCACTGATTGAAGACCAGCAGTTCGACAGTTGGGTAAAAAGCAGTAACCCCTCACAGCGTTGGGGCCGCCCAGAAGAATTGATCGGCACGGCGGTTTTTCTCTCGTCAAAAGCCTCTGACTACATTAACGGCCAGATTATTTACGTCGATGGCGGCTGGCTGGCGGTGCTGTAACAACACCTCAGCCACGGAAAAACGGATTCACAATAAACCTATTCTGGAATAGAGATGATGATCCAACAAATACAAAAAAAATTAGCCCCATTACGCTGGCGTAAGCTTATTCCCCTGGCATTTATTACCTACAGTCTTGCCTATCTTGATCGTGCGAACTATGGGTTCGGGGCAGCGTCTGGGCTGGCGGAAGATCTCAATATTACACCGGGCGTTTCTTCTTTACTTGGGGCGCTGTTCTTCCTCGGCTATTTTTTCTTTCAGATACCGGGAGGAATTTATGCAGAAAAACGTAGTGCTAAAAAGCTGATTTTTTGGAGCCTGATTCTTTGGGGAATCTTAGCGACAGCCACAGGCATGGTGCATGATGTCAAAGTCCTTGCGGTAATACGTTTCCTTCTGGGGGTGGCGGAAAGTGTGGTTATGCCCGCGATGCTGGTATTCCTAAGCCATTGGTTTACCAAGAAAGAACGCTCTAAGGCCAACACATTCCTTTTCCTCGGCAACCCCATCACCGTTCTCTGGATGTCCGTGCTTTCAGGCTACCTCGTCGATGCGTTCGGCTGGCGCGGTATGTTTATTCTTGAAGGCGTCCCCGCGATCATCTGGGCTGCAATTTGGTGGTTTGTCTTCGTTGACCGCCCGGCGGATGCTAAATGGTTAACCGCTCAGGAAAAAATCGATATCGAGGCTGCACTGGCCGCCGAGCAAACCAATATTAAAGAGATAAAGAATTACAGCGAGGCGTTCCGCTCTGGCAAAGTGCTTTCTCTTTCCTTTATCCATTTTTTCTGGAATATCGGGATGTATGGTTTCATCATGTGGCTTCCCTCTATTCTGAAATCCGCCTCTGGACTGGGTATCGTCGCCACGGGATGGTTATCTGCCGCCCCCTATCTGCTGGCGGTGCCAATGATGCTGACCGCATCCTGGTATTCAGATAAATATCTCAATCGTAAAATTGTCGTACAGTTGTTTTTAGGTCTGGGTGCCATCTGCTTTATCAGTTCCTTCACTATTGGCGCCTCTAATTTCTGGCTGTCTTACGTGTTACTGATGATTGCGGGCGGAGCAATGTATACGCCTTACGGGCCATTCTTCGCAGCAATTCCTGATATGCTGCCACGCAACGTCATGGCTGGAGCCATGGCATTCATTGTCAGTTTCGGTGCGCTGGGATCATTTGTGGGGTCATGGATTGTCGGTTATCTCAATGGCTTGACTGGTGGACCGGGTGCCTCCTACATCTTCATGGGGGGATCGCTGGTGATAGCGGTGATACTTGCTTCCCTGACCACTTTCAGCAGCAAAGAAACGACTCAGGCAAGAATACAAACGTGTTAATCTCAAGCGCCCGCATGGGCGCTTTGTTTTTAAAGTGATATATTGTATGACGTTTTCTCACTTACACGGACAGCACGCTTGAGCATAAAATCCATTCAAAAACAGAATGTTGTAAATGAAGTTTATGATCAAATCAGCGCAAAATTGCTGGATGGCAGTTGGGCACCTGGTAGTCGTCTCCCTTCCGAAGCAGAATTGACCACCTCGTTTAATGTCAGCCGTGTCAGCATACGCAGCGCGGTTCAGCGCTTTCGCGATCTTGGCATCGTCGTCACCCGACAAGGTAGCGGTAGCTTCGTTAGCGATCATTTCACGCCACAAATGCTAAGTCATGATCCCCGGCCGATCATGCACCTGAGCCGCGAGGAATTTCACGATATGATGATTTTCCGTCAGACGGTGGAGTTCAAATGCGTGGAACTGGCAGCGACCCATGCCACGGAAGAGGATATTCGTCAGCTTGAACACGCGCTGAACAATATGTTGATCAGCAAGAGCGACTACAAGAAGTACTCAGAAGCAGATTACGCGTTTCATCTGGCGATCGTGAAAGCATCGCATAATGTCGTGTTTTATAACGTGATGAGCTCGATTAAAGACATTTATTACTACTACCTTGAAGAGCTTAACCGTGCGCTGGGTATCACCCTTGAGAGCGTGGAAGCGCATATTAAAGTCTACATGTCGATTAAAAACCGTGATGCCACCACCGCAGTGCAGGTGCTCAACGAGGCGATGTCCGAAAACATTATCGCCATTGAGAAGATCAAATCAGCAGGTGCATCAGAAAAAAAATAAACGGAATAACGCCAGCAGAACGATATCGCTGACGAAATCTATTTACGTAGGCCACAAAAAACCGAAGTGTTTATAAATAACTCAGGGTGAAATTCGCCGTTGCCGTGAAATCACCGGATTGAATCAGGTCGTCACGTATCTTTTCGATCCGGGCCGAAAAGGGAATGGCGTTGTCACCGGTTTGCAACACAATATTGTCCGTATTGCTGTTGATACCAAGGAGTTTATTGCCATGATAAATGCCGATTGCTATGCCTCTGGCGCTGGAGGGCGTATCCAGTGCCAGTCTGTTGAGCAATAGCGGCTCTTCTTTTCCTGAAAAGCGAACAGTGACGTTTTGATAAGTATCCAGATTGCAATCGGTGAGGTTAATCGTGAAGTCATGCCATTCACCATAGCGATTGGCTTTTAAATAGCGCGAAGATACTTCATGCATATCCACCATAATGGCTTTGCTATCCGCACTCACATTACAGGCAGCGTTAACGACCAGTACGTGAAACGTCATTTCATGGTCATTCATGGATGGCACCAACCGGGCGACGGACACTCCTGACGCCAGCATCAGGATGCCGAATGTAAAAGCGAGCAGCGTGCTGTATGGTCGGATTTTTATTGCTGTATTGTTTATCATCGTTGCGAGCTCATGGATTAATGATAATTAAACCGCAGAATAATATTTTTCTCGGTATCGCCTGTAACCGCAGGGCCAGCGGCATAGAGTCGAGCCGTATAACTCCGCTCAATGACACCGCTTGATGCCGTCAGCCCGTTAACCAGTTCAATGAATTGGTTAAACACGACGTTATTGCCGCTGAGCGTATCTTCGATTTTCAGCGTAGCGCCATTTCCCATATTCATACCGTCGATCCCGACGAGTGAATTTCCGCGTGAAGAGGCATCGAAGTTAATATCCAGATTGAACCCCTCACCGCAGTCTTCTCCGCCGTCAGTCGATACGTTAATGTAGAATTCCTTTTGCGCCAGTGGATTGGCCTCCGAACCTGTCCAGGCTCTGACCGTACCAAAATCGACATAGCTATCGGGCGAGACATTGATGTTCGCAGAACATTGCATGATTTCGATGCCGTGTAGTCCCGACAGGGTTAAGCCATAGTTACTGTCGGGCTTATTGTTAATGCCGCCTTCACCGTCGATCTGGAAAACCTTCAGCGAATCCACTCCCGAGCTGGTGTCGGTGATGTTTCCCGTTTTTTCGAGGTAAAGTTGTACCGTGACATTGAGCATCGTTGGAATGGCAGGCGGCGCTGAACCGCCCGGGCCGGGAGCGATCCACCGTCCGGTGGATACACGGGATGCGGTAGTACCGCCATTGGTGATCACGCCAAGATCCTGCCCGTTATAGATGATGCCAATTCCAACGCCCTGACTAATAACCTTGCCTTCGGGGTTAGGATAGAAATAAGCCAGTTCCCCTTCTGGGCGTACGGATTGATACGCCCAACAGGCCAGATTACGGGTATAGGATTTTGATGTCCAAAGGCGACTGCCAACCGGCAAGGTCGCCGGGATCTTTAGCGTACCGATATCTTCATAATCGGCGACCGCTCCGGTCACATTACCCAGTCGGCACTCCAGCGCGCTGGCGTTAAACGCCGTTAAGCCGAACAAGAGTGCGATGGAAAAGACGCTATAGCGATTTTTACGTGCGATTAACCAAGACATAATGGATATCCCTGCCTCTTATTTCTGGGGAACAGGCTGGCACAGGTTTTGTGCGCAGATAAAAGGCAACTCCATATGGCCGCCGTAGTCGTTCACGTAATACAGATAGAAGCGATTGACAGCCCCATCATTGACTTCGACGGTAAGGGTTGAGCGTGGCGCGACCATAAAGGCGCTTCCCTTTAGCAGGCTGGCAGGGTTAGCACGCGTCGCTTTCGGCTGCTTCAGGATACTGCTTACCGTGATGTAGTAGGGTGTAGGGTTTTCAACCTGAAAGGTGTTTCCCGCTTTTCGAACAATGAGTTTTTCCTGCCATATTTCATCTTTGGCAGGCTTTATGCCACGGGGGCGGAAGAACACCTTAATTTCAGATTGAATCGCTATCTGTAGTACGTTCGGTTTTTCCGTTTTGGGTGGGATTTCCCGCACGTTGAGATAAAACAGCGATTCGCGATCGGCTGGCAATTGGCTGATTTGTTCACTCTTCACCAGACGGATCAGGCTATATCCTTTCGCTTCGATGCGCTGTAACGGCGGCAGCACCATCAACGGCGTGTTCACTTTATTGTGACGAATGTCCGTCAGCCAGGACTGCGCCAGAAACGGATTCTCCGCGTTTTGGTTCATCAACATCACCGTCGCAGACTGCTCTTCATCGTTAAAAATAACGCGTGTGCGGTCGAGGCTCAGGGCGCTATAGGCCGAGGGCATTAAAAACAGGCAGCCGATGAGAAATCCTATTGCTGACTGATAAAATGAGTGTTTCATAACTAACTCTCCAGACTTTTCTATTTCTTCGCGCCGCTTACTTACAAGGAAGCAGCAGTGCATCAAGGTGATTTAAGGTGGCTGGCAAGGTGACAGAACATTGTGGTTGTCCCTCCCAGATGACGGATAGCGTTTCATCAGGCGACACGCCCGAGATGTAGGCCTGCCCGCCGTTGGTGATCATGGCGATATCACGACCTTTTTTGTTTTTGATCTGCGCGGCAAACGGAGGATAGTCACCGTTGGCCAGTACAACATGTGCCATAACTTTTGATCCGCTAACGACATCAAATTTTCGGTAGCCAATCGCGCCTTCGGTCAATGTGCCCTGCACCACCGTCGTCATGGCTTCGATGTTTTGCGGTAATTTCTGTACATCAATACGCGTCGATACATCGTAATAACTGCTGGTGCCAGCAATCACCGCCAGACCATAGCGATTAGTCTGAATCTGGCTGCTTGCGAATGGCACGCCCGGTTGTTCCGTATCCACCATGATACGGGTGCCGCCCTGATTGCCTTTCGGATGGGCCGCAGCACCGTGACGGGTTGCGGTAATCCCGCCACGCAGCGAGCCATTCAGATAGGTATAGCGATCTTGCTGCCAGGCGACCCCCACAGTGGCATCCGTCATCGGTGCCAGATGGGTGTAATTGCCGCTCAGGTACATGCTCTCTTTACTGTCGTGTCGAGTGCTGAGGTTCCAAGTCCGACGCGGGTCGGCGTTGTTGGAGTAAGTGACCGCCTGATTACTGCTGTTGTTGAAATGGCCCACGCTGTAGCTCAGGCGATCTTTCTCCCCAAGCGGAATAGAAAAGCTCAGGTAGAGACTGTCATCGGTTTTGCGGTTGTACTCAGTACGATAGGCCGATAAATTCGCGGCAATCCCTTTAACTGAGCCGATATCCAGATACTTGTTCAACGAAATACCGTAGCGATCCTGCTGAGCTTCATTCCAGTAGGTTTGGCGCGTATAGGTGACGTAGGTCGATAGCCCATTCAGGAGTGGAGAAGCATCCCGCGTCGAGAAATTTTTTGAGATCGTAATGGTATAGCGCTCTTTTTCATTGCGATAACGGCTATCAAGATTCAGTGCATAGAGATACTGCGCCATGCTCATGTATGTCTTCTCTGAAAATCGGTAACCCGCGAAACTGATCTGGCTATCAATCGAATTGAAATATTTAGACCAGTTGAGTGAGAAAGCATGTCCCATTTGCGACGAGAATGGCGCGGGGAGCGAGGCGCGTGACTGAGTGACATCAGCAGACAACGCCCCCAGCAGGTAAAGGTTTTTACCGATACCCGCCGACCAGGACTGATAACGATCGGACAAAATAGTGCCACCGTATACCGACCATGCGTTAGATAATCCCCATGAGGCTTCAGCGGCAGAAAAGGCCGGGCCTTGCAGACGATGGTCAGTATTCGAGGGCTTACCGGCGGCGAGCTTATACTGTATGTGTCCCGGTCGTGTCAGATAAGGCAGGTTGGCTGATTCGGTCTGGAACGTCGTCACCGTGCCATCTTCTTCGGTTACACGAACATCCAGCGTACCGCTGACGCCGTTTTTCATATCCTGAATCGCAAAGGGGCCGGCTGGTACCGTGGTTTCATAGATCAATCGGCCATCTTGCATCACCGTCACCGTCGCGTTTGATTTGGCGACACCCCGAATTTCGGGCGCGTAGCCACGCAGCGAGGGAGGAAGCATATTCTCGTTATTGGCTAATGACACGCCGGTAAAACGATAGCTATCGAACAGATTGCTGCTGAAATACATTTCACCCAGATTGAGATCGGCTGAGAGTGTCGGCAAAGGACGATAGGCGTAAAACTGATCCCACGAAAAGCGATCGCGATTCGAGTTGCGCGATTTTTGCAGAAAATAACGATAGTCAGCACGATAGCGCCAGGCTCCCAGATTGAACCCGGCGGTGCCATAACTGCTGAGATAGTGTGATGTGCCCCTGCCGTGGTTGTCACGGCGCACGTTTCCCACCAGATTGTAGTCGATTAATGCGCCGCCGATGCCATGATCCCATTGCTCTGGCGGAATCCAGTTACGATCGCTGTACATCAGCCATGCCTGAGGTATCGTAATATTCAACGTCCCCATACCGATCTGGTTGGAGATTTGCACGCCAGCAATGGGAGTCAGATCGACACAGTCTCCGTTATGCCATACTTCGATCTTGTCACGGGCTTCTTTTTTTAGCGCCAGCTTATCGACGAGTTCAGGTGGGAGACAAGCAGTAGACCGGGCGTGGTGATGGCCTTCCGGCAGATAGTGAATCACCTGCTGCTGTATTTCACGCGAGTTTACTTTTATTGATAAAAGGTAGTCTCCAGGCGTAACGTATTCGGGATCGGAGAAATGGCTAAGATCAATTTTACTCCGCTCATCGACGTCCAGAACATTAATATTAAATTCCGTTGCACTGAGGCAGGATATACTTAAAGAAAAAATAAAAACACCATAGCGAAACAGCGAAAATTCTACTTTTTCTTTGAGCATAATCGTCTTCGTTGCCATAGGAATATATATTTTTTACCAGATACAGCATTGTAGATATCCACTCTGTCTGGCGACATGTGGAATAAATAAGGGATTAGGGGAGGAAACCTCCCCATTTAATTGTCAATCCCCTGTTGTTAGCGCAACAGATTATTCATCCAACGGAATTTTACTGATAAGACACAACAAAATTAGCCGTGCTGGAGAATGAACCTGTTGTAATAGCTGGTGCAGCCCCGCTCTCTGGAGTTGGCAGTTTTTCCACATAAGAAGTGAAGGAGAAAGTATTATCTCCGTTCGATAATGGCGTGGCAGAAACGGCGGGGGTCGCTCCATCAAACTTAATTTTCTCACCAATACGTTCTACGGCAATACCCGCACCGGCTGCGCTACCGTTTAATGCCAGCAATTCATTATTCGTGCCAGAGGCGACTCCGCCGGAGAAAACAATTTTGGCGCTGGTCGCGGTATCCAGACTGCAATCTTTTAATGTGATATCAAACGGCTTAATTTCTGACGTGCCGCCGTTTTCCAACACCGTTTTACTGATTTCGCCAAACTCAATTGTTTGATGCAAATCGTCCTGAGAAATGGAGCAAGGTGTATCGATGATTTTCCCTTTAAATGTTACCGTTCCATTATGTGAATCTGCGGCATGTGCACCGACAGAAAATATCACGGAGATAAGGGATGCCAGGGTGATTTTTGATAACGTCATATTATGATCTCTCTGTTGATTACTTTATTTAAAAATGACAGATACGAGTGAACACTTGTCGCATTCATACATAACGGACAATTCCTTTTTTAAAGGCCTCTGTCGATTGACTGGTGACTTTCAGATCTCACATAGTGAGCATATTTCTCATCTTGCCACCAGTCATGACAATTACCTTATAACGGAAATAATGATAATTCCCACCCCAGGACCAGTCAAATATATTACATGTAATACATTTATTTAGATTATATGTTTAAAATTTAACTTTATTTAGGTTTTTATTCTAAACAAATCCAGATCATCGAAAGCATCTGAAGAGGACAAGGTACTTGTTTAAATATAAATCATTTTAATTCAATGCGTTATTTACCATTTCTTTTACTTGTATCATCCCGGTATAGAACATCAATTTTTTTATAAAAAATGAAATGTCTTTTTGTTTATATGAATCCTAAACAAACCTTAAATAACCTTTGACAATAAATTAGTAAGTTTTTATCCTTGCTAAAGAAAAAATATTTTGAACTATGTCTATAATTGATTTAGCTTTTATAGATAACATATTGGTTGCTTTGATAGGGTGCTATTTTCAGATTATTCCGTAGATATTTCCATTAAAAAATAGCCTATTTATCAAGCTACTTATAAAAACGATAACGCCTCTAATCTTGGTGGAAAAGGCCGTATGGTTTATTTAATTAATGATTTAGTCATTTTTAATGAGGAAGATGGCACACTAGCATGGATAGAACGTGAAAACGAAGCAACCTCTTTGAGTTTCCCAGTTTCTCGATTGCTCTCCTTGCTAATAGAGAATCAAGGGGCAACGCTAAGCCGTGATTTTGTGTTAAAAGAAGCATTGGAAAAAAATGCACTTTCCCCCTCTTTTAATAATCTCAACAACTATCTCTCTCTACTAAGAAAAGTATTACGCGAATTTGATCTCGCTGATTCTATTGTGACCATTCCTAAATTAGGCATTGTTTTTAACGTTACGAGTATCGTTCTCCGGCCAGAAAAAGATGAAGTAAAAAAAGAGAAAGAAACCTTAGATCAAGACGTTGAAAGTAACATTGATCAAGAAAAAAATCCATTACCCACAGAACACCGCGTCATTCCTGCTGCCATAAAAAAGCAGCGATACATCCAGTCCCTTCTTATCTGGGTGGTGATAGTGGGGATTATCCTGCTAGCTCTGGGGAACAGAAATCGCTTCCCGTACCGACCTCTTGTCGACGTAAAAATGAGCGGGAAGTGCGATCTGTTTTATTTATATGACAGCGTTGGTTACCCTCTTCCAATCGACTATGATAATTTATGTTCAGATAACATCTTGTTCTTCCTGTCGAAAAAAATCATTATATCTGAAATTTTAGATAGAAAGAGTGAAGTTGTTATTTCTTGCAGAAAAGATGGGAAGAGATGTATAACTTATGTTAATAATTAAAGTCAAAAAGAAAATTTTTCTCACCATTATAGTGCTTTCCATTTCATTTTCCCTTGGGATTGTTTTTTATTTAAAAAGCAATCTATACATAAAATCGTTGATATGTCAGGGAGAAGTCACATTTTATTCAGATGAGCAACATATCAGAACGGAATATGACGTCTATTTTTATCTAAATAATAAAAATAGAGCATTGGTTTTGGTCAACGGGTTTTACCTCAAAGAGGATGGCGTGCCGTTGACGATTCGGCGTACATTCAGTTTTGACTCCACTTGGGAAGATAACCGATTGATAGTACGTAATATTACCATGACTAAAAATGTCAATGACAAAGCCCCCAATGATGCGATCCCCCTCTTAGCTGAAAATGATGTCATCCAGTTTGAAATGCTAACGAAGCATGTCTACCTGATTAGCACTGTCCAATCGAAGATGGCGTGTAACATCCGTGATTAATGATAGAAACTGTCCATTTTCAGCTAATTCCCTATATACCCGAGAAATCTGAAATATTATCTGGCCTTATAAGGCTACTGTTATAAAGCTACCAGTAGGCTATTTACGATTGTAATTCCCCGCACATGATGATGACACGCTACAGCCACAGGCCAGTTTCCCAGGCTCAAATATCATGGGGCGTCCATTATGAACCGCAGAACCATCACCGCCTGAAACCAGCGGAAACGTTCCCTTGTGGGTGGGACATACCGCGTTATCGCCAAGCAGACACTGCGGAACGCCATTCACAGGAAAGCCACTGGCTTCAATCATTTTTCCTCCACCTGAATGGGCATCCCCCAGGCGAATGGCACCACGTCCTGACATAGACTTTCTCCTTCGGTACAGAGCACCGTCAATTTTATCTACTGTCGCAACCGAGTTTCTTGCGCATCTGGTATTTCATGATAGCGGCTACCTGTTCTGACTGATCGCTGTAAGCCCTGTCTACATTCTCACATCCCTTCGGCTGTGGTGGTGGCGTATCGCTTTTGAGCGTTCCCCATACCACGTAGAGAGAGAAAACGACTATTACGGGTAGCACCAGCCACAAAAATATCCTGGTCTTACAGCGGTAAAGTTCGTCCCATATACTCTCTCTATTGGCGCAGCGCCTGAAGTGGGCTGACACCTGCGCCTGTCCATAACGCTGTACAGCCCGCTGCCAGTCCTCTGCGGGCACCAGCAGCCACTCTTCGGTATCATTGACAACACCTTCTCCTGGACGTCGGTAGAGGAAGTGGTATCGATCTTTCATTAGTCGTTCGAGCTTTGCCAAATCCTGCTCGAACTCACCCGTTCCCATCGAGTGATGAGATAACACAGTCACCCTGTCGGCAAAGTACACTTTCACCGTATCGTTGTCGTAATCAAATTCGGCGGTGAAGGTATCCCCCAGCTTTTCTTCCAGCCACTCGACAATACTGAACGTGCCTTCTTTATAATCCAGAAAATAACCATAGATTGTGATCAAGGCATCCACGTAGTTGTTTACTGATGATGCAGCCGAGTCGTCATCGAATTCGCTGTATTGCTGGAGCAATGCCTTTCGCACAGCCTGTGCCTGCTCATCGCCGGAAGCGGCGAACACAGCAGAGAATTGTTCCCACGTTGGGATTTGCATGGTAGCGGTTCGCTCTCTTATAGGCCAGACGGCAGCACTTGAGGATCTCTCTGGCGTACCACTTCAAGAAAGCGGTCAAGCAACTCATCGCGCTCTGTTACTTCTCCGGGCAGACAGGTAATCGCGGCATAAGGCGTCTGCATCAGTGGATGGTCAATGTGGGCTGGGTTTGTCAACCCTATGATTTCGCGCAGACGCAATATAGCCAGGATCTCTGTGGGGTGGACTGCGAGGAATACGGAACCAAATTCAAATTGTTTAGCTTGCTGATTGGCTTCTCTCTCGGTCACGGCGATGCGCTCGACATGCGTATCACAGGCACTGAGTAGCACAGGTAAGAACTTTTCAGGATCGGGTTCGCGCCAGTGAGCGACCAACTGGCCCCAGGCGGGGTCGCGTGGTAAGGCGTGTTTGTCCAGATCCAGCGGTTTGCCTAACCAGTCGCCGATAATAGTCAGGCCGAAGGCAGCATAGCGTAGCGTGGAACTGATCGGAGGCTTGTGCCCATCATGAACACCATAACCGCCGTCAATGCCATCTAACACCGCTTGATGGAATGGCTGCACCAGCTCGGGCTGACCAGTCGCAATTGATCCAAACATCAAATGCGTTACACTGTCTAGATCACCAACGATTATTTGGTCAGAATCCTTCCTTTCTCGAATATCAATCACTTTAGCTAGAGACATTCGCGTAAACGCATGTGTCATGTAGGTATTAGCATATCCAAATCGCCCTTCTATTGCAGCGAGCAACCCTTGATTAACCTTCTCCATCCCATGCTTGAATAAATCAATTGTTGCGAGGCGAAGATGCCCCTCCCCATTGACATAGGCCTCAAGTCTCCCTCGTGGAGGAAATCCATCTGACGCCCATTCTTTAACATCAACCAAAACCTTGTCGAGCCTGCTGCTTTTATTTGTTTTCATCACATCTCTTACCATATATTTAGCTGAATTCCAGACCCATTTCCGACGACCTTATTTAAAGCTCCCTTAGAGTCAAAAAATATTTGCGCATGGATAAACTCTATTTTTGCCAACGCCGATGCATCTTCAATAGCATCAAGTTTGTCTTGCATATTGGGATCGACTTCTAGCATTTTAGCTCGAGTCCATCCTTGTTTTCTTCCCTCTATCTTTTTTTGAAGGTCATCGAGCTTGCTAGCCCCTGTTCCCTGTGTCTTATTAAATCCCGGCGTCTTAGTCCCGCCCAATGTCGTTTTGGTTTCAATCACCAGCAACGTGTCTTTCTTGAAGGTTAGCGTCTGGGTCGTGGCGGGAGTACCGTTTGCCCCATCCATGCTGTGGCGCATGGTGTTGGTTGTTGGTGCCCGCACGGTCAACGACGGCGGCGGCGGCACCCAGACCAGCATATCCAGGCCGTGGCCGCTCTTGTTCGTCAGCCCGAAACGACTGGGCACTCCGGCTTTATTACTGTAGCCGAGGATGCGTTCAGCGTTGAAGCCCATTTTTTCCACCATGGCAGCGGCAAATGCCTCTTCACCCGCATCACCGACCACTTTACAGACACGGCCTATTACTTTCAGGCTACTACCACGCTGGATAATCAACGACGTCAGATTGCTACGCAGCGTATTACTCATCACAAAGTAATTTGCTTTCCCTGTCGCCGTGGTCAGGGCAACCTGGCTGCGATTGGTATCTAATGATGGCCTGTTTCGCCATTCGATGTCACCGGTTTCGTCATGACGTCCTGCTGGCCTGCGGCCACGCAGTTCAATCGCCAGCGGTTCACCGCTGGTATGTCCCCCTAGTCGACGGCGCTCTTCTTCACTGATGGCATCGGTGTCGAAACGGGCGCTGACGGGGACATCTCCCCGGATTTTGCGCAGCACCCAGCGAGTCGCGCCCAGCGCCGCAGGGGAAAGCATCGCCAGGTTGATGAACATAAAGACCTGACGGCCACGCTCTTTGCCGTCTTGTGGATCGAACGCCTTGCCCAGGCTTTCAAAAAGGGCTTCGCCGTGGTCTATTCCTTCGCCAGTGATCAGTGTCGTGCTGCCGTTGGCAATGGCGTTGGCGGCCAGTGCCGCGTCAATAGCCGCAAAGGTATACCGTACCCCTTTGTAGAGGCCGAAAAGCCCTCTGGCTACACCCACGACAGGAATAATCGACAAGACGCCAAGTCCTATCTGTGCGACGGCTAATACGCGCGTCCAGAGTTGGTTTAATGTTTTAGCCTGCTGATAGTGCTGAGCCAACGCCTGTGCGGCCTGCGCCGGGTCAAACAGGCCGGAAACCGTCCACTCGAACTGCGTCAGAGCAAGGCGTTGTCCATCCGCGCCCATCAGTGGGTCTTCTCGATAACGGGCAGACGTAAATGTCCAGAAGTAGATACGGCTCCCCAGAAAGACACAGTTTGTCTGGTTACAAGAGATCGTGGGGCGCTCGGTTATGTCTCCCCGCGTCACTTCTATTAGAAAGGCGGGCGTAACGTGGGTTTCCGTTTCCATGTCGTCTTCCAGACAATGGAACTCAAGCCCCTGTGCAGACTGAAACGCATGGAGCTCGGCGAGATAAGCATCACCATGCTGCTCTCCCAGTTGGTGAAGAACCCGTTGCAGATAGGTATTACGGAAGTTTTCGACACGATCGGTGATCCAGGGGTTTTGCATGAACCAGTCTGGTGTCGCCGCATCATCATAAGAGGGGATACCCAGCCATTGATCCGCGTCCCGTGGCCCGGCGCTGCCATTGATCGAGAACGGTACGCCGAGTCCGGCACAATCGGTGCAAATCGATGCCGGGCTGGGTACATTACCATCCATTGCATCCTGAGAAAGTTGTTCAAAACTGGCACTGAGGGCGTTAGTTGTCATTGGATGTCTCCTCCATGAGCACACGCTGATGTTGTTGTAAAAATTGCAGCAAGAAATGGCAGAGCTGGCGCGGCTCCGCGTCCCGGCGCAACCCGTCATGCAACCCGCTGAATAACGGGTTGCAGTAAAAGAAGCGTCCAAAGCTCAGTGCCAGTAAAACATGGCAGCCCAGATAAATCAGTTGATGCTGTTGCAGGTGCTGTAGGTCATCACTGGGCAGGGGCATATTCCCCGTCATTTGGCGTATACCGAGCTGCTCATAAGCTGAATATGTCCGGCGCTTGACGGGAGGCAACGCCAGTTGACCCAGCGCATCCGCTTCATAGGTTTCAAACAAGGCCTGTATCCGCTGAGGCGTATTGATACCGTACAGCAGTGCGGATTGCTCAAAGGCTCGCCAGATGTTTTGTGCCTGTAATGCGCCAGGATTGATCGACAATAACGTGATAAAAATCTGATGCGCCTGCGGCATAACACGTTCAGTCTGCTGTCTCAGTGTAATGGCGGTGTTAACAACCAGATTCAGCCGGGTTGGTTCAGGGAGTCCCGCCGCCGTCAGAATCGGATTGAGGGTGGCTTGATGGATATCATTCTGCCATCCCAGACCCAGCAGCAGGCTCAGGGTAACGTGTGTGTTGTATTGACGCCCATCGCTATATCCCGCCGCTATCGCTTCTTTACCGGCGGCGTCCACAAAAGCAGGCAGGCATTGCGGTGTGCTGGGCAGACGGGGTAACAGCGGAGCCAGTGTATCGCACAGGTAGCGTGACAACCGGATATCCGACTGCTTTCTGGCAACACGCGCCATGCTGTCGAGATCGATAGCATTCAGCATCATCTGGCCTCCTGATCAACGGGAAGATCGAGCCAGACCAGACAGCCATCGCACTCGGCTTCTTCATGGCGCTGTTGCTCAAACAGGGGTTGTACGCGCCGTGACAGTGATGCCTGTGGGTCGTGGAAATACATCTCCTCAATTTCACCATCGGCGAAAAAACGTGATACGGCGGAAGACGTATGGGCAATGGAAGCAATATAAAGTTGCAGGGCTGACGGGGTGCCCAGACGCAAAATAAACCGCCGTGTTCCTTCCACAAATTTACTGAAATGCCTCAGATGTCGCCGCACCTCATCCGGTGACATTCGGGCAAATAGCACAATCATGGGCATCGTCTCAAACGCCTTGCCCAGCCACAGATCAAAGTCGCTGTCAGGCTCTGGCACACAAAGCCACGGTGTGTATGGCTCAAGCCCGGCCTGTGTATCCAGGTGCCATAACGGGTAATGGACCACCTCGTGAAACTCCAGCCGCGCCAGCAGGTTTCGCTCGGCACGGGTTTCCGTCAGTACATAGAGGTGAGTGCGGCTATTGCGAACAGGAAGTCCGGCCTTCTCCAGTTGTTGATAGAAGCTCATTCTTTGCCCTCTTTAAGGGGGCACTCTTCGACCAGTGGTGTTCCTTGATTGATCGCCGCTTCAATGGCCTGTATCTGGTCGCCAGAGGGGGACGTAATGCTGACATTCCCTTTTAGTTGAATATTCGGCGCATTCAGCGTAATACCGCTGCCATCAAGCAGGATGCTGCCTGCCGGGCCGCGAATTAAAATACGATCTGTGCCTTGCAGGATATATTCGGTCGTCAGCAATCTCTGACCACTTCTGGCCTCAATGGACTGTATGCCTTCAATGACCACTTTTTCATGCTCACCAATCGTGACGAGATGGCTGGCGGTAATATCTTCCTTCAGCGTATTACCGATGTTGCGTACCTCGTTACGATCAATGGTGACGAAGGCGTCCTGGCGGATATGCTCTTTGCGGTCACGGCCAACCGTATTGGCTTCATCCTGACCAATATTGGTTTTGCGATCGCGTGCGACGGCAATTCTCTGATCATTGCCGATAGATAACGTTTCATCATGATTGACCTGAATATTCTGGTCTTTTTGTGCATGGATAAAAATTTCTTCGTTGTCTGCGGCATCTTCAAAACGCAGTTCGTTAAATCCGCCCCCTTTGTGCGTTTTGCTCTTGATGGTCATCCGTGTTTTATGCAACGGTAGCTCATACGGCGACGGATTGGTGGCGTGGAAGGTTCTGCCCGTCACGATAGGCTGGTCCGGGTCGCCTTCGAGGAAGCTGACAATCACCTCATGGCCGATACGCGGGATGGCAATCAGCCCGTACTGACCGCCTGCCCAGCCCTGACTGACTCGCACCCAGCAGGAGCTTTGGTCATCGCTGGAGCCATACCTGTCCCACGGGAATTGCAGTTTGATACGTCCGTATTCGTCGCAGTAGATTTCTTCCCCCGCCGGGCCGACCACGGTGGCGATTTGCGGGCCATCGACCATCGGTTTGTACGGCAGGTCGGCACGCCAGGTCGATTTGGCTCTAATCACCTCAAAGCTGTTGCTGTAGGTGGTCGGCTCACCGCCGCTTTCTTCTTCCAGCGCCTGCGGTTGTTGCCCGCTGTGGGTGATGGCCACCAGTTGCCAGCCACTGTTCAGCGTCGGGTTGGGATGTTCGGTTAAGGTAAAGCTGCTGCCCGGCATCAGCATCACGGCATTGGATTCACCGGAGCCGGTCATCGCGCCCGCCCTTAACGCATCCAGCCGGTAGCCGGTAAAGGCCTTGCCGCTGGGGTCTTGCTTGAAGCGTCCGGGGTAATCGAAGTGCTGATAGCTTTCACGCTGGTTCGCCAGCTCGCCGCTCATCCTGCTGTGCAGCAGGCCGTAGGCCGGGGTTTTGAAGCTGTAATCCTTGAGCGCGACTTCGGCGGTGCTGACGGCTTCGGCGTAGCGGAAACGTCTGACATACTCGCCTTCACTCAGTCCCTGCGTGGCGAGGTTGAAGAACAGCGCCGGGCCTTTGCTGAGCGCCCCGGCATCATCGGCAAAGACGACGCGATGCTTGCCTTCTTCAAACTCATGGAAGAAGTACAGCCCTTCCTCTGCGGCCAGACGGGTGACAAACGCCAAATCACTTTCCCGGTACTGTACGCAGTATTCGCGGGGCGCATGGTCGTGACGCAATGCAAAGGCGTAGTCGGTAATGCCTGACTCTTCCAGCAACGTACCGATAATCGCCTCCGGCTTTTGCGCCTGAAAAATACGGGCGTTGGTACGCAGCCCCAGCCGCCACAGTGCCGGGCGAACCTCTGCCTGATAGCGGGTGCGGCGAAAGCCGGTGTCGCCCTGTGCGAATGCGCTGATAATCCCACTGACGCGCCGTTTCAGTTCGCCTTCGTACCACACCAGCAGCTCACACGGCTGGTCGAGCACGGCACCAAAGTCGATACCCGGCAGCGGGCTGGCCAGATTCAGCGACAGAGCGAACGGCTGGTTCAGTGCCTCGCTGAGCTGAAAATCCACCACCGCAAAGGTCGAGGCAGGTAGCGCGCCAACTTTTACTGTGAACTGTAATCCTGTACTGTTTGCCACGTTTGTTCCCTCGCTTCCCGTGATGAAGACCGTGCTGTCTGCACTCAGGTCTGGGAGAATCAGACCTCAGGGCAGTACACGCAGAAAACCCGGGACAAGCCCGGGTTAACTACAGCAGGATTACGCTTCGACTGGCGCACGCCAGTCATCAGAACCCGAGGTTCCGGCAACGGTGTG